>CAZRZM010000015.1:0-31604 GCA_964604575.1 uncultured Acetatifactor sp. | reverse complement strand
GCTCTGAAAACCTATGGCGCAGACGCCATCCGCTGGTATTTTTATACCAGCTCTGCACCATGGCTTCCCAAGAGATTTTCCGGCAAGGCTGTTATGGAAGGCCAGAGAAAATTCATGGGTACACTGTGGAATACCTATGCTTTCTTTGTGCTGTATGCCAATATCGACGGATTTGACGCCACGAAATACACACTGGAGTACGATAAGCTTCCGGTTATGGATAAATGGCTGTTGTCCAAATTAAATTCCGTAGTGGGCGAGGTGGACGATAACCTTGACAAATACCGCATTCCTGAGGCTGCCAAATCCCTGCAGGATTTTGTGGATGAGATGAGCAACTGGTATGTAAGACGCAGCCGCGAGCGTTTCTGGGCAAAGGGCATGGAGCAGGATAAAATTAATGCTTACATGACGCTTTATACCGCACTGGTGACTATCTGTAAAGCAGCCGCACCAATGATTCCTTTTATGACCGAGGATATTTATCAGAATCTGGTGAGAAGTATCGACTTAAGCGCCCCGGAGAGTATTCATCTGTGTGATTTCCCGGTGGTGGAGCAGGCGTATATCAAAAAAGAATTAGAGGAATCCATGGAAGACGTTCTGGATGCTGTTGTAATGGGCAGGGCATGTCGTAACGAGGCAAACATCAAGAACCGCCAGCCCATAAGCAGAATGTATATCAAGGCAGAGTTTACACTGTCTGCGTTCTATACAGACATTATAAAAGATGAGCTGAATGTAAAAGAGGTTGTATTTGCAGAGGATGTAAGGGATTTCACTTCCTATACCTTTAAGCCCCAGCTTCGCACCGTAGGTCCCAAATACGGCAGGCAGCTTAGCGGCATCCAGAAAGCGCTTGCCGCCCTGGACGGCAATGGAGCAATGGATGAGCTGAACACTGCGGGTGTGCTGAAATTTGATGTGGATGGTGTGACGGTGGAACTGACAAAGGATGACCTTCTTATCGATACCGCACAAAAAGAGGGATATGTTTCCCAGGAGGATAATAAGATGACAGTTGTTCTGGACACCAATCTGACAGAAGAACTGTTAGAGGAAGGCTTTGTTTATGAGATTATCAGCAAAATCCAGACCATGCGTAAAGAGGCGGATTTTGAGGTGATGGACCATATCAGGGTTTCCCTGAACGGCAATGCAAGACTGTCTGCCATTGCAGATAAAAATAAGGATGTTATCTGCGGCAAAGTTCTGGCGGAGGAACTGGTGAGCGACAGAGAGTTTGCGGTTTCCAAAGAGTGGAATGTCAATGGGGAGAGTGTGACGGTTTCTATTGAGAAGAGGTAGGTTTAGACTTGCACAGAGTCACGCCGCCAGGCTACAGTCATTCCTATTCAGACGCGCTTTCGCTTGAATAAAAACGTAGCGGACACATAAGGCACCAGAGTACGGTGCCTAAGTGCCGACGTTTTTATACAGTCTGAACAGGAATGACTGTAGTCTGGCGGCTGAATTGTGACAACCCGGAACAGAAGTGGAAGAATCGACACGGAAAAAAATAAATATAATAGCAATAATGAGAAAAAGTGTAATTAGTGTTTGGAATGCACAAGGTTTTTTGCTATAATAGGAAAGAAAGAGTTTCTTATCATATGAAAACAAGTTCTTGTCCGGGTAGAGTGGACAGGCAACGGAAAGGCATAGGATTAGTATGAAGAATATCACTACGGCAACAAAAACGACGGCTACAAAGAGAACAAAAACAAAATTTGATAAAGAGCTTTTTAAGAGAAGTGTACTTTATAATGTAAAAACTCTGTATCGTAAAAGTCTGGAGGAGGCGACACCCCAGCAGATTTTCCAGGCAGTATCTTACGCTGTTAAGGACCAGATTGTAGAAAACTGGATGGATACCCAGAAAGCATACGAAGAGGAAGACCCCAAGATGGTATATTATATGTCCATGGAATTTCTGATGGGACGTGCCCTGGGCAATAACCTTATCAATCTGCAGGGATATAAGCAGGTGAAAGAGGCAATGGAGGAGCTGGGACTGGATCTGAATGTGATTGAGGATCAGGAGCCGGATGCAGCGCTGGGTAATGGCGGTCTGGGTAGACTGGCAGCATGTTTCCTGGATTCTCTGGCTACGCTGGGATATCCTGCCTACGGCTGTGGTATCCGTTATCGTTATGGTATGTTCAAACAGGAAATCCGTGACGGATATCAGGTAGAGGTTCCGGACAACTGGTTAAAGGACGGCAATCCTTTTGAACTGAGAAGACCTGAGTATGCTAAGGTTGTAAAATTTGGCGGGTATGTATCCGTACATACCGATGAGAATGGACGCAATGTTTTCAGCCAGGAGGGTTATCAGTCTGTCAAGGCAATTCCTTTTGATTTGCCCATCGTGGGTTATGGTAATGGTATTGTCAACACTCTGCGAATCTGGGATGCAGAGCCTATGGAATGTTTCCAGCTTGATTCCTTTGACAAGGGGGATTATCAGAGAGCCGTTGAGCAGGAAAATCTGGCAAGGAATATTGTGGAAGTATTATATCCCAATGATAATCACTACGCAGGTAAGGAACTGCGTCTGAAACAGCAGTATTTCTTCATCTCCGCATCCGTTCAGGAAGCTGTTGAGAAATATATGAGAAAACATGATGATATTAAAAAGTTCCATGAGAAGGTTGCTTTCCAGTTGAACGATACCCATCCCACCGTTGCGGTTGCTGAACTGATGAGAGTTCTGATGGATGATTATTATCTGACATGGGAGGAAGCATGGGAGGTTACTACCAAAACATGTGCGTACACCAACCATACCATTATGGCAGAAGCATTGGAGAAATGGCCTATTGAACTGTTTTCCAGACTGCTTCCCAGAGTTTATCAGATTGTGGAGGAGATTAACCGCCGCTTTATTCTGGACATCGAGAGAAAATATTCCGATGTTCCCGGCGTGGATGTACAGGATAAGATTCGTAAAATGGCAATCATATATGATGGACAGGTAAAAATGGCACATATGGCAATTGTTGCAGGTTATTCTGTCAACGGTGTGGCTAAGCTTCACACAGAGATTTTGAAGAAACAGGAATTGAAGGATTTCTATGAGATGTATCCTGAACGTTTTAACAATAAGACCAATGGTATTACCCAGAGACGTTTCCTGTTACATGGCAACCCCCTGCTGGCAGACTGGGTTACTGCCCATGTGGGAAATGAGTGGATTACCGATTTGCCACAGATTGGCCGTCTGAAAGTGTATGCGGATGATGAAAAGGCACAGCAGGAGTTCATGAATATCAAATATCAGAACAAGGTTCGTCTGGCAAATTACATTATGGAGCACAACGGTATTGAAGTAGACCCCCGTTCCATTTTTGATGTTCAGGTAAAGCGTCTTCATGAGTATAAGAGACAGTTGTTGAATATTCTGCATGTAATGTATCTGTATAACGAGATAAAAGACCATCCGGAGAAAGATTTTTACCCAAGAACCTTTATCTTTGGTGCAAAGGCGGCCGCCGGATACAGGAATGCGAAGCTGACGATTAAGCTGATTAATGCTGTTGCGGATGTGATTAATAATGACGCTTCCATAGGCGGTAAGATTAAAGTGGTTTTTATTGAGAATTATAATGTATCCAATGCAGAAATGATTTTTGCCGCAGCAGATGTATCGGAGCAGATTTCGACTGCCAGCAAAGAGGCATCTGGTACCGGTAACATGAAGTTTATGTTAAACGGCGCCCTCACACTGGGAACCATGGATGGTGCAAATGTGGAAATCGTGGAAGAAGTAGGCGAGGAAAATGCGTTTATCTTCGGACTCAGTTCTGATGAAGTTATTAATTATGAGAATCATGGCGGTTACAATCCCATGGAGATTTTTAATAACGACCAGGATGTGCGCAAGGTATTGATGCAGCTCATCAACGGAACTTATGCGCCCCATGACCCCGAAATGTTCCGTACACTGTACAATTCTCTGTTGAATACACAGTCTTCCGCTAAGGCAGACACCTATTTTATATTGAAAGATTTCCGCTCTTATGCAGAAGCGCAGAAAAGAGTGGAGGAAGCTTACCGTAATGAGGCAGGCTGGGCAAAGAGCGCTATTTTAAATGTGGCATGTTCCGGTAAATTTACTTCCGACAGAACGATCAAACAGTATGTGGATGAGATCTGGCACTTGGATAAGGTAGTGCTATAAAAGACAAGAGTACTGGAAGAAAATTAATTTTTATGGACAAAGCAACGAAACCGTCATCAAAGAGATGACGGTTTCGCTTTTGCTTTAAAATTGCAGCCGAAAGGTAATATTTTTAACAGCTTTACATCGCCGTAAACCTTAATCTGTTCATTGGTAAACGCATCCATGGGGGGCAGATGCTCGTCCAGCATCTGTATAAGCACATCTGCTGTGGTAACAATAATCAGGTTTCTGTCGAAATATTCGTAGGGTTCCACGTCGATTTTTCCATCTGAAATTTCCAGATAAAAGGCACCATGGCCTTCGCCTTCTATATTAAACTGGAATGCGATATGACCTACGGTTTTACTTACTCTCGCTGTTTTTACTGCATCTTTTACTTTTTCTACTAACTTCTCGTACGTCATAAAAACACATCCTTTCTCTCTGCGGCATACTTGTTGTAAATATAATTAAATTATTTTGATTATAATTTCATTATAACACATCTGCGAAAGTTTGCACTTATTTTCTGAAAAATATTTCTGTTTTGTGACAATTTCCCTCTGCAATTCATAAATTCAGTTGCGAAACCCCTCATTATTCGTTATAATAGGGAATAGATTTGTATTTTTAAACTTGCAATAAGGAGGAATACCCCAAATGATAGAATTAACAAAGCAGGGAGCATACCTTGTGAATGGCTGTGATGTCATTGAGGATAATGCAGATGCAGCAGCACGTATTCAAAGTATGACAGGAAAGGAAGTCACTAAGGAAGATGCCAGGAAAGAAACCATGGCTTATGGCATCCTGAAAGAACATAATACCTCAGATAATATGGATAAATTAAAAATCCGTTTTGACAAATTGACTTCCCACGATATTACTTTTGTTGGAATTATTCAGACTGCCAGAGCATCAGGACTGGAGAAGTTTCCCATGCCCTATGTGCTGACAAACTGCCACAACTCTCTGTGTGCGGTTGGCGGTACCATCAATGAGGACGACCACATGTTTGGTCTGACCTGCGCCAAGAAGTACGGCGGTGTCTATGTACCCCCTCATCAGGCAGTTATCCATCAGTTTGCCAGAGAGATGCTCTCCGGCGGCGGTAAAATGATTCTGGGTTCCGATTCCCATACCCGTTATGGAGCCCTGGGTACCATGGCTATGGGTGAGGGTGGTCCTGAGCTGGTAAAACAGTTGCTGAATCAGACTTATGATATCAATATGCCCGGTGTAGTGGGTGTATACTTAAAAGGCGCTCCGGTGAAAGGGGTAGGTCCCCAGGACGTTGCACTGGCAATTATCGGAGCAGTGTTTGCAAACGGCTATGTGAAAAATAAAGTAATGGAATTTGTGGGACCGGGCGTATCTTCCCTGAGCGCAGACTTCCGTATTGGAATTGACGTTATGACTACCGAAACCACCTGCCTGTCCTCTATCTGGAGAACCGATGATGCCATTAAGGAGTTTTATGAAATTCATGGACGCGGTGAGGAATATGCAGAGTTAAATCCCGGTGAGGTGGCTTATTATGACGGTATGATTGTGGTGGATTTGGACAAGATTCGTCCCATGATTGCCATGCCGTTCCATCCCAGCAATACCTATACCATCGAGGAATTAAATGCCAACCTCATGGACATTCTGGATGAGACAGAGAAGCGTGCGCTGGTGAGTCTGGACGGCGCTGTGGAATTTACATTAAAAGATAAAGTCCGCGATGGTAAATTTATGGTAGACCAGGGTATCATTGCAGGCTGTGCAGGCGGTGGATTTGAAAATATCTGTGCGGCTGCAGATATCTTAAAGGGCAGATATATTGGCTCGGATGGCTTTACATTAAGCGTATATCCCGCTTCCATGCCGATATATATGGAACTGATTAAAAATGGCTGTGCCGCTTCTATCCTGGAGACCGGTGCGGTTATGAAGACAGCTTTCTGTGGTCCCTGCTTCGGTGCCGGAGATACCCCTGCAAATAATGCTTTCAGTATCCGCCATTCTACCCGTAATTTCCCTAATCGTGAGGGAAGCAAGCTTCAGAGCGGACAGATTTCTTCCGTGGCTCTTATGGATGCCCGTTCTATTGCGGCAACTGCTGCAAACCAGGGTGTACTCACCCCGGCAACAGATTTTGATGGTGAGACCTACAAATACAAATATCATTTTGATGCTAATATTTACGCGAACCGCGTATTTGATTCCAAAGGTGTTGCAGACCCGGATGTGGAGATTCAGTTTGGACCCAATATCAAGGACTGGCCTGCCATGGGTGAATTGCCCCAGAATCTGGTACTGCGGGTAGTCAGTGAGATTCATGACCCGGTTACAACAACGGATGAACTGATTCCTTCCGGTGAAACCTCTTCCTACCGTTCCAATCCGCTGGGACTGGCAGAATTTACCCTAAGCCGTAAAGACCCTAATTATGTGGGACGTGCCAAGGATATCCAGAAGGCGGAGAAAGCGAGAATGGCAGGAGAACATCCCTGTCAGGCACATCCCGATGTAAAACCGGTTATGGGTGTGGTAAAACAGCAGTTTGCCGATGTAAACCATGAAAATACCGGTTTCGGTTCCACTATTTTTGCAGTAAAACCCGGTGACGGTTCTGCCAGGGAGCAGGCTGCAAGCTGCCAGAAGGTGCTGGGCGGCTGGGCGAATATTGCCAATGAATATGCTACGAAACGTTATCGCTCCAACCTGATTAACTGGGGTATGCTTCCTTTCCTGATTGAGGAGGGGGATTTGCCTTTTAAGAATCTGGATTATTTGTTTATTCCTGATATCAGGAAAGCAGTAGAGGAAAAAGCGGAGATTATCAAGGCATATGTTGTTGATGTGGAAGGAGACTCCCTGAAAGAATTTTCATTAAAACTGGGAGAGCTGACGGATGAGGAGCGTCAGATTATCTTAAAGGGATGTCTGATTAACTATAATCGCGTATAAACAAAAAGGAGATTTCAATGGAGTTTAACAAACAGGTATCCAATCCCATGCTGATTGGTGCAATTGAACTGATGAAAGCAGACAGAAGCCAGGAGCATCATAATATGCTGGTGAATGAAATTCTCAAGGCGCAGTTTCTCACGCCGGCGGCAGTGGACCCTGTTCCGGTGGAGAATGAGCAGGAGAGCGTTAAGCCTGGTGAGGGAACTAAAATTCAGTTTCCCATGCTCACTGCACCGGATGGTAAAAGCTTTTTTGTAGCTTTTACGGACCAGATGGAGCTGGATAAATGGAAAAGGGAAGATAATTTACAAAAAGTCGCAATGAATTTTGACGATTATGTGGGATTATTATTCCGTCAGGATGCGCGGGGCATGGAGAATCCGTCGGCAGGTTTCGTTATCAATCCTTTTGGCTGCAATATTGTTATGACAAAAGAAATGGTGAAAGCAATCTGGGAGGCCAGAGAACAGGCAAGGAGGGACGTTGCCGCAAGGAAGGACGTTGCCGCAAGGAAGGACGTTGCCGCAAAAAAACGCTAAAGTTTCATAATGAGATGTCGATATATTTATTACAGGATAACTGCATGGCCGGCAGATTGTCCAAGTACATAATAGACACCACGGATGGTATTATTACAGTAGAAGGGAATTTGCTGTAAGATACCATCTTTTTTATGAGAACCAGGAAGGAAATCATAAAAAAGTTCGTGTGAAAGGGAAAGTGTGTCAGGGAAGATACAGTTTTACTTTTTTGCATCAGAACGGGTGGATATAAAGGAGAAGGAGATATTGAGAATTGATTCCAGTACAATAGGAATGGAATCCGCAAGAAGCTATCGTGCTTCTACCACTACTGTCAGACGCTTTATGATAAAGGATTATCAGAGTGCACTGACGAATAACGGAAATGGATTATATACGTCCGTCACAGCCGGACAGGAGGAAGGTGCGGAAACGCAGGGAACATCTGATAAGGAACAGACTAATGGAACCGGTACTTCCATGTTTGAAGACTGGCAGAACCGCTATGGAATCACTTCCGGCAGATTCAGTTCTTCCAGTTCCCGCAGCAGTGCCATGGAAAATCTCAGGCAGGTGACAATCCGTTATATTTTTGATATGTTGTTTTCATCCAGAAGAAACCGATTCAATCAGTGGATGGATGAACAGGGATTAAGCAACCGCACTTCTTATGCAGAGAACCAGGGCAGCAATACAGCAGGCTCCGGTCAGGGAAGTGACCCTATGCTGATAGTGGGCAATACCATACAGACCAATTTCAAGGTACTCAGTTTTGCCCAGGAAAGTATTCACATGGAAACAGAAAATACTTCATTTTCTACAGTAGGAACAGCTCGTACAGCAGATGGAAGAGAGATTAATTTCAATGTGAATGTAGGGATGAGCAGACAGTTCCAGGAATATTACCGTCAGGATTTGGAGCTGGCATCCTTTCAGATGTGTGACCCGCTGGTTATCAATCTGGATACGGATGTGGCATCTTTAGAAGACCAGACATTTTATTTTGACATTGATGCAGACGGGGAAATGGATGAAATTTCCAGACTGGGCAGCGGAAGCGGCTATCTTGCACTGGATAAGAACGGCGACGGTGTGATTAACGACGGCAGCGAGCTGTTTGGAGCATCCAGCGGCAACGGATTTGCAGATTTGGCAAAATACGATGAGGACGGCAACGGATGGATTGATGAAGGAGATGCCATCTGGGATAAGCTTAAAATCTGGTGCAAGGATGAAAATGGGCAGGATAAGCTTTACAAGCTCAGTGAAAAAGGCGTGGGCGCTATCTGTCTTCAGAATGCAGCCACCGATTTTACCTTGAAAGGAAGTAATGGGCAGACCCAGGGTGCAATCCGTAACAGTGGTGTTTTTCTCTATGAAAATGGCAATGTGGGAACGATACAGCATGTAGATGTGGCGAAATACAGTCAAAAGGCTTAATTGCCAACATATCAAAGTTAAAATCAAGTTTAATCAAGTTTAACAAGTGCTTTTCGAAAGATAAGGCACTTGTTTTATTTTTAAAATTGCATAAATCCATATCTTTCGGCAACACTAGAATTGACAATGAAATACACAGTATTAATTGGCAAAGGAAGGACGATAGATATGAGAAGAAATAGAAGAAATAATGTCGGAAGAGAGCGGATTGTGATGTTGGCATCCTCTGCATTCGTACTGGCAGCATTAACCATGACAGGACTGTACATGAAAGATAAAAACGCGGAAGTTAAGGATGATGGCTATACCATTGATTTTACAGCGCTGGAGAATAATGTAGAGGATAAGTTTGAAGAAATTGCAATGAATGAAGACAGTGGCACAGCCGATAATGCAGCAGGTGACACGGAGCAGGTGGCACAGGGGAATATGGATGATGATTTAGACTACATGCCCTTGGAGGCAGGTTCCCATCTGGTGGAGATTCCGGGACTTACCATGGATGAGGCAGATACAGATGCCGGAGAGAACACAGAGCAGGACACACAGCATGACTCTTTGCAGGATGCAGAGCAGAATAGCGGTGCTGACAGTGTAGCAGAAAGTAATGAGGAGGCAGATGAAGAAGTCAGTCAGGAAACAGTCAGTGAAAACATGGAAATTTCAAAAGAACTGTCATTCACAGAGGATATGGGACTGACCAGACCTGTAAATGGAAGTGTTCTGATGCATTATAGTATGGATGGAAGTATTTATTTTGCTACTTTAAGAGAGTATAAATATAATCCGGCAGTTATTTTTCAGGCAGATGAAAATACGGCGGTAGCTGCCTGCGCGGAGGCAAAAGTGCTGGATATCTTTGAGGATTCTGAAATTGGACGCGCTGTTAAACTGGATTTGGGCAATGGGTATGAAGCGGTATATGGACAGCTAAAGGAAATCTGGGTTGTGGAAGGCGCTTATGTCAATGCTGGAGATACCATCGGAACAGTGTCCACACCCACCAAATACTACAGCACCGAAGGAAATAACCTATATTTTGCCCTGACAAAAGACAAGACTGCCCAAAATCCGGAGGAGTTGTTTAAATAACATGTATATTGTTGGAGGAAAAATTCTGACCATGGCTGGCCGGGAATATGACGATGGTGTTATTCATGTGGTCGACGGAAAAATCAAAGAAATCGGTGCAAAAGGAGAGATTTCGGTAAGTCCGGGCAATCAGGAGCAGGTTATTGAGGTTCAAGGCGGTATTATTATGCCGGGTATTATCGAGGCGCACTGTCATATGGGAATAACAGAAGAAAAAAAGGCGGCAGAGGGAGATGACTGTAACGAAACCGTTGACCCCATTACCCCACAGTTGCGCGCTATAGATGCCATTAACAGTATGGACGCCGCTTTTGATGATGCGGTAAGGGCGGGTATCACCGCTGCAATGATTGGACCTGGCAGTTCCAATGTGGTAGGCGGACAGTTTGCATTGTTAAAAACCAGAGGCAGAAGGGTGGACGATTTGATTGTCAAGGCCCCTGCCGCCATGAAAGTGGCATTTGGCGAAAATCCCAAGGTGAATTACTCAGGTCAGGGGAAAAGTCCTTCCACCAGAATGGCGATTGCTGCCATGCTCCGTCAGGAACTGACGGAGGCGGTAACATATGCGGCACAGAAAGAAAAAGCCAGACAGGACGGGCAGGAGTTCACGGAGGATTTTACCAAGGAATGCTGGCTTCCGGTGCTGCGAAAAGAAATTCCGCTGAAAGCACATGTCCATCGGGTGGATGACATTTTTACCGCAATCCGTATTGCAGAGGAGTTTGGTCTGAATATGACTCTGGACCACTGTTCCGAAGGGCATCTGATTGCCAAAGAGCTTGCAAAAGCGGGTTATCCTGCCATCGTCGGACCGGATTTGGCGAGCCGCAGCAAGATTGAAGTACAGAATATGGCATTCAAGACTGCAGGGGTATTAAACCGGGCAGGTGTTATGACCGCAATTACCACAGACCATCCTGTTTCCCTGATACAGTCTCTGCCGCTCTGTGCGGGACTGGCGGTGAAATCGGGACTGCCCATGGAAGAGGGATATAAGGCAATTACCATTTATCCTGCCACAATCTGCGGTGTGGAAAAAAGAATGGGAAGTCTGGAAGTGGGAAAGGATGCAGATATCGCCATTTTTGACGGCAATCCCATGGAGATTTTTACAAATACATTGTATACCATTATAGACGGACAGGTTGTCTATTCTGTTAATGGAGCATAGTAAAAGAAAGGCATTGCTTTCTGGTCGTTTCGTGATAAAATAAGTAAGAGCGTATTGTAAGGCTTGAGGCTCTTATGTATTTTGGAGGATGAAATTGAAACGACAAAAAAAGACGGCAATGCTTTTTTTTATTGGTCTGTTGGCAGGGGCGCTGAGCGGATGCAGTATGTCCGGCAAGTCCGGGAACGGAACGTATCTGGCAATGACTGCGATGGAGAGTACGCCTATTGTAGATTATGTGGTGCCACAGGCATATCCTAATATTTTGGTGAATTGTCTGGGATATCAGACAGACAGTGCGAAAGAGGCTGTAGTAAAGGGAAAGGAGCTGCCGGAGGCTTTTTATCTGGTGGATGCTTCAGACAATAAAGTTGTATATACCGGAAAAATACAGAAAGTGACCTATAATACAGAACTGGATTCCTATATAGGGTATGCTGTGTTTGATGAATACCGCGTTGCGGGAGAGTACTATGTGGAATGTGATGTGATTGGAAGGTCCTATACTTTCCCGATTGTGGATGATTTGTACAATGGGATTTTTCAGGATGTATATGAAGAGATGAAACAAGAATGTATGGAAGGAACACT
Source organism: uncultured Acetatifactor sp. (assembly GCA_964604575.1). Classification (GTDB taxonomy): domain Bacteria; phylum Bacillota; class Clostridia; order Lachnospirales; family Lachnospiraceae; genus Acetatifactor. The sequence continues at coordinate 19,663 of CAZRZM010000015.1, read as the reverse complement.
GTCTCTTATGGACGGCATAATGCTTTTGACTGCATATGAATGGTATCCTGAGATATTTCCTGATGAAGACGGGGATCAGATACCGGATGTACTTAAGGTACTGGCAGAGTGGATGGAACAGTACGAAGAGTCTTCGGATGTATCGGAGCAGGCGCTTCATGCAGCATTTCTTGCAAAATATAGTTACATATACCAAAAATATGATGTGAAATATGCAACCACATGTCTTCAAATGGCATCTTCCTTATATAACCAGACCCAGAATACCATGCAGAAGGATGCAGAGTGTTTTCTGGCGCTTACAGAGCTTTATCGTGCCACGGGACGCTATTCCTACCGGAACCAGATACAGGATTATAAATCCTATTTTGAAAATAACAGTAGTTATTTGGAAGAGACGGGATATTTGTATGGTATTATGACCTATATGGTTACGAGACAGAAGATTGATGTGGCATTATGTGATACCTTTATGAAAAACCTCATGGGAAGAGGAGAGGAGATTGCAGGACGTTATACAGATATTATTCATCCGGTCAACGCCCGCAATAATGGAACGGAAGAGGTTTTGCAGAGGGTTGAGGAACTGGTTTTTGCGAATTATGTATTGAGCAGTTTCCAGTATCATAATATGTTAAAGGACTTTATGGATTATCTGTGTGGTAAAAACCTGCAATCTATTTGTTTTTACCAGGAAGCAGAAGAGCGTGGACAATACATTCTTCTGCTGGCACAGTTGTCTGCGACAGTAATAGAAGAGGAAGTGCAGGAATAGCAGTAAATTCCTACTGAATAAAGTGCCGGATATGCGGCGGAATGGGAGGAATCATGAAAATAGTAGTTTTGGCAGGTGGAATCAGTACCGAGAGAGATGTGTCCCTGACATCAGGGAGCATGGTTTACAAAGCGTTAAAAAGCAAGGGACATCAGGTTATTCTGCTGGATGTTTATCTGGGATATCAGGGAGAGGTAGAGAATATCTTTGAAAAAGATGTGGACTGGGCAGCCCAGATTGGAGCGATTGCCGAGCAGAATCCCGATGTGGAAAAGATAAAGGCGATGCGTACGGATACAGACAAAAGCTTTTTTGGTCCCAATGTCTTAAAATTATGCGGTGATGCAGATGTGGTGTTTATGGCATTGCATGGAGCCAATGGAGAGGATGGCAAGATTCAGGCATGTTTTGAATTGCTGGGAATACCCTATACGGGAACGGATTTTGTCAGTTCCGCCATGGCGATGGATAAAGGAATCACCAAAGATATTTTCAAAGCCTATGAAATTCCGACGCCTTTTGGAACCCGTCTGAAAAAGGGAGAGGCGGAGACGGAAAACATACCCTTCCCCTGTATCGTCAAAGTATGCTGTGGCGGCTCCAGTGTGGGCGTGTATATTGCAAATAATGAAGAAGAATATGCGAAAGCCAAAGAAGAGGCATTTCGTTACGACAACGAACTCATTATAGAACAGTACATAAAAGGAAGAGAGTTTTCCGTAGGCGTCATGGACGGCACTGCATTGCCCGTCATTGAGATTGCACCCAAGGAAGGCTTCTATGACTACAAAAACAAATACCAGGCAGGCAGCACTGTGGAGACCTGTCCCGCGGATATCCCACCTGAACAGACCACGTCCATGCAACGGATTGCGGAACGTGTCTTTAAAGCACTCCGCATGAAAAACTATGCCCGTATGGATTTTATGATGGATAATGCAGGCAACATATACTGCCTGGAAGCCAATACCCTTCCCGGTATGACCCCCACCTCCCTCCTGCCCCAGGAGGCAGCCGTACAAGGCATGGACTTCGCCGCCCTATGCGAAAAAATCATCCAACTAAGCATATAGCACGCGTTATGAAATTGCGAACAAAGTGTAACGATACATCTTTTGATAAATTGTGTTTATACAAAATGTACAAATGAAAATTGCAATGATAAATTTTTCAGTTACACGCTGGGAGATGAGAAATTAGAGCAATACGAGTCACAATTATGTATAGATTTAAAATGCGGAGCTGACATGCGGAATAATTAAATCAACATTTAACAAAATTTACTTTGTGTCTTTATATAACATATGATTGCGAGATACCAGGCAGAGCGCACTACTATCTTTGGGCGTGTCTGTATGCTGTGGAAGCAAGACTCTATTGATTATGACAGCCAATGCTGGCATAATCAATGTCCCAGAGGCTTGCTGGAACGTATTGCATAATGACACGCCCAAAGATAGTAGTGCACTCTGCCGTAACTAGCACACATAAACAAAACATCTGGAACACAATAAATATCAACTGTTTTTAAATGGAGGAATTTCATGCAAAACAACGCATCTACATCAATGAATCTGTCCATAGAAGAAATAGCCACTGCCTGCAACGGCAGACTGGTACTTAGGTCTATTCCCGGCGACACCAAAGTAACCGGTATTGTTTTAGACTCCCGTAAAGTAACAGCAGGCGGAGTCTTTGTTGCCACCATAGGGGAGCGCGTGGACGGACACCAATTTATTTCCGACGTATTTCAAAAAGGTGTCCACCTTGTAATCTGCCAGAAATCCCCCGGACAGGTGGAGGCGGAACATGGGTTGTCCGCAGACAGATGGGGCAGCTATCTGTTAGTGGAAGATACCTTGCAGGCACTCAAAGACATTGCAGAATATTACCGCAGCAAACTTAACATTCCCATCGTAGGTATTACGGGAAGTGTAGGCAAGACCAGCACCAAGGAATTTATTGCAGGTGTTCTGGGTGAGAAGTATAAGGTACTGAAAACAGAAGGTAATTATAACAACGAAGTAGGAGTGTCTCTCACATTGCTGCGCATCCGCCCGGAACATGAGACGGCGGTCATTGAAATGGGAATCAGTGATTTTGGGGAGATGCACAGACTGAGCAAGATGGTACGTCCCAATATCTGTGTGATTACCAATATCGGACAGTGCCATCTGGAGAATTTAAAGACCAGAGACGGTATTCTGCAGGCAAAAACGGAGATTTTTGATTATATGCAGCCGGATGGAGAGGTCTGCTTAAACGGAGATGATGATAAGCTTTCCACCATTACTCAGGTGCGGGGAAAAAAGACTCATTTCTTCGGAATGGGCAGCAACCCGGCAGAAGAAGTTTATGCAACGGATGTTATTAATAAAGGATTATGGGGAAGTGAAGCCGTGATTCATCTTGCCGGAGAGGGAAAAGAAAGTTTTGGAGTGGAAGTGCCCCTGCCCGGCATCCATATGGTGACGAATGCCACAGCCGCCACCTGCGTGGCGGGTTTATTGGGACTTACCGTTTCCCGGATTCAGGCAGGCATCGCCAAAGTGCAGGCGGTGGGTGGAAGAACACATTTGATTCGCTTATCCGGGTATACTGTTATTGACGACTGTTATAATGCCAATCCGGTGTCCATGAAAGCGGCAATCGATTTACTTGCCATGGCAGATGGAGAGAAAGTTGCCATTCTGGGAGATATGTTTGAACTGGGTGAAAATTCCCGGAGCCTTCATGCAGAAGTGGGATGTTATGCGGCGTCGCAAGGAGTGGATGTGATAGTCTGCGTGGGTGCAGACAGTATCCATATGTACGAAGCGGCAAAAAAGAAGGCAGACCGGGTTACCTATTTTCCAGATAGAGAGAGCCTGCTTGGCTCCCTGGAATCGGGAGTGAAACCGCTTTTGAAAAAGGGTAGTACTATTTTGGTAAAAGCATCCCATGGCATGGGTTTTGCGGAAGTGGTGGAGAAACTGAAGGAAATTTAATTTAGATTAACTAAAATACTCCTTTTTGTTCTTGAAGTAAGTTTCCTGAATAATGTTGGAAACATAGGTGCCAAGACTTTTTTTCGTTTCTTTATCCAGTTTGTCAATGTAAATAGGCTTGCCATATTCAATAACTACCGTTGTTTTTCTGATAAAAGGCAGATGGTCCTCATAAATATCAGCAGAATTTACGATGGACATAGGTATAATGGGAATTTTGCCCTTGTCAGCAATTTTAAAGCTTCCCTCATGAAAAGGCATAAACGTATCTTCCACTGTGTTGCGGGTTCCCTCAGGAAAAATACAGATGGAAATTCCGTTTTTCACTTTTTCCACGCCGGCAAGAATGGTCTTAAGACCTTGTTTGATATCGTTGCGGTCAAGGAACAAACAGTGCAGATTTTTCATCCAGACATTGAGAAGAGGGATATTTTTCATTTCAATTTTGGAAATATATCCGGTGGGACGCGGAACGCGGATATAAGTCAGAATCACATCAAAATAACTGCGGTGATTACCTACATACAGAACCGCGGTATCCTGGGGGATATTTTCCTCACCCAGTGCAATCACCCTGGTTCCACAGATAAAGCGAATGCCCCTGAATGCCCAGAGTACAATGGCAAGGGAGCTTCTGTCTTTTAAATCCTGGTTGAATTTGCCGATAATCCATTCTGCAATCATGAGAGGAATGGAAAGAATCAAAAATAGAATAACAAACAATGCCACTAATATAAAACGAATCATAGCTACCTCATTTCTGTCACTATCCTGCACCGCCATGGTGCCGTTTAAATGTCGATAATGTTACCAGTATAGCATATTTTTCCATTGATGTACATAGAATGAAGAAAAGAAACAATTGTCTGGAAATTGTGGAAATGAAAAAGGGATTCATCATTTTCTTGTGTGCATGGCTGGCAGTGCTGTGTACGGCATGTACGATGTTGAGCGAAGAAAGAATAAAACTGAGGGATTTGGATTTTACTGTGCTCAGTGAGGAAAAGCTGCCGGAGGAACTGAAACAGTTAATAGAGGAAAAAAAGACAGAAGCATTTAAACTCACATACAGCGACAAGGAATATTTGTACATATGTATCGGCTATGGAGAGAAAGAAACAGGGGGATACAGCATTGCGGTCAATGAACTGTATCTGACGGATAATGCGGTGTATGTGGAAACGGAGCTTTTGGGTCCCGCACCGGAAAATAAAAATAACAATCCGACACCATCTTATCCATACATTGTCATCAAAACAGAATATTTAGACCAGACGGTAATCTTTGAATAGCATTCTCTTTTCTTTTTGGGAAAAACATGGTAAACTTGTGAAAAAAAGAAAGCTGGATGCGTTATGATGCTGATTCAAAACGGATATATGATTGACCCGAAATCAGGCCGACAGGGCAATTATGATATTCTGATAGAAAAAGACAAGATTGTCCGGATTGGGAAAAAGCTCCCGGTGCCGGACAAAGAATGTAAAATAATGAATGCGGAAGGACTTCTGGTGGCACCGGGGCTTGTGGATGTACATGTACATTTCAGGGACCCCGGCTTCACTGCGAAGGAGGATATTCTTTCCGGTGCAGCGGCGGCGGCAAAGGGGGGATTTACCACAGTGGTGCTGATGGCAAACACCAAACCCTGCGTGGATACGGTGGAAACTCTGCAATATGTACTGGAAAAAGGGAAAACTACGGGAATCCATGTGAATACCTGCGCCAATGTAACCATGGGAATGAAAGGCAGGGAACTGACCCCCATGAGCAGGCTGGCGCAGGCGGGAGCGGTGGGCTTTACCGACGATGGGATTCCCCTGCTGGATGAAACGCTGGTGCGAAAAGCCATGGAAGTGGTGGCAGAACTGGACATGCCCATTAGTTTTCATGAGGAAGACCCGACGCTGATTGTCAATAACGGAATTAACAGAGGGAAAGCCAGTGCTTATTATGGAATCGAAGGCTCTCCCAGAGAAGCAGAGATTACTCTGGTGGAGCGGGATTTGAAGCTGGCGGAGCAGACCGGTGCAAGTATTGATATCCAGCATATCAGTACCAAAGAGGCGGTGGAGCTGGTTCGCCAGGCCAGGAAAAAAGGGACGAATATCCATGCGGAGGCGACGCCCCATCATTTCACTCTGACAGAGGAGGCGGCGATTACCTATGGTACGCTTGCCAAGATGAATCCCCCCTTGCGGGAGGAAGAGGACAGGCTCGCCATTATTCAGGGACTGGTGGATGGTACCATTGATATGATTGCTACAGACCATGCCCCCCATACCGCGGAAGAGAAAGAAAAGCCCATCACGGAAGCCCCCAGTGGGATTATTGGGCTGGAAACGGCACTGGCGCTGGGAATCACGGGGCTGGTGAACGGCGGCTATATGACGATGGAGAAGCTGCTTGCACTGATGAGCACCAATCCCGCAGCGCTTTACCATCTGGACGCAGGCTATCTGTCGGAAGGGGGACCTGCGGATGTCATTCTCATTGACACAGCATCTGTCTGGATACCGGAGGAATATGTATCCAAGTCCTCCAATACTCCCTTTACCGGATGGGAACTGACAGGAGAGGTTGTGATGACTATCTGCGATGGCAAAGTTGTATACCAGCGCAAAAGTGTGAAAAATTTGTGCCGCTGAAGCGGTATGTTCGGAAGTGTAAAACGAAATAAGAAAAGAGGACATTAGTCAAAATGAAAGAAAAACAAACAGCGGTGGTGCTGTCCCAGAGGGAACTGGCACCGGGAATTTATGATATGTGGATTGGGACAAGTCTGGCAGCGCAGGCGCAGCCGGGACAGTTTATCTGTATTTATCCCAAAAATAAAAGCACGCTTCTGCCACGTCCTATCAGTATCTGTGAGGTAAAAGGAGAGGATGCACTCCGTATTGTGTACCGTATGGTCGGTCAGGGCACTGCAGAATTTGCGTCTTACACCAAAGGAGATACCATTGATATTTTGGGCACTTTGGGAAATGGATTTCCCGCCCGCAAGGCAATGGGCAGGAAAGTATTTTTGATGGGCGGAGGTATTGGCGTTCCTCCTGTTCTGGAGCTTTCCAAACAACTGGCGGGAAATGCAGATGTACAGATTATTATGGGATACCGGGATTCCCAAACCTTTTTAAAAGAGGATTTTGAACAGTATGGCACAGTATATATCGCCACAGAGGACGGCAGTGTGGGAACCAGAGGAAATGTCATGGATGCCATTGCAGAAAATGCACTGGAAGCGGACATGATTTTTGCATGTGGCCCCATGCCTATGCTGCGTGCCATCAAAAAATACGCGGCTGAAAAACAGATACCTGCATATATTTCCCTGGAGGAACATATGGCGTGCGGCGTAGGCGCCTGCCTGGGATGTGTGGTGAAAACCAAAGAGGTCGACCACCATTCCCATGTGCATAATGCACGTATCTGTACGGACGGTCCGGTATTTGAAGCAGAGGAGGTGGATATCTGATGAATTTGCAGACAACGATTGCAGGCGTAACTTTTAAGAATCCGGTTATGACAGCTTCCGGCACTTTTGGCTCCGGCATGGAGTATGCAGAATTTGTAGATTTAAACCGTCTCGGTGCGGTGGTGACAAAAGGTGTTGCCAATGTGCCATGGCCGGGGAATCCCACACCCAGAGTAGCAGAGGTTTATGGTGGTATGCTCAACGCCATCGGACTCCAGAATCCGGGCATCGACGTGTTTATGGAGAGAGATATTCCTTTTTTAAAGCAGTATGACACTAAGGTGATTGTCAATGTCTGTGGAAAAACAGTGGAAGATTATGTGGAGGTTGTGGAAAAGCTGGGTGACGAGCAGGCAGTAGCCATGCTGGAGATTAATGTTTCCTGCCCCAATGTAAAAGAAGGAGCGATTGCCTTCGGCCAGAAAGCGGATGCCCTCTATAATATTACGGCAGAACTGAAGAAACATGCAAAACAGCCTGTCATCATGAAGTTAAGTCCTAACGTGACAGATATTACGGAAATGGCGAGAGCAGCAGAGGCAGCAGGCGCGGATGCCCTTTCCCTGATTAATACTCTTACCGGTATGAAAATAGATGTGCATAAGCGCAGATTTGCCATTGCCAATAAAACGGGTGGAATGAGTGGTCCTGCCATCAAACCCATTGCGGTGCGCATGGTTTACCAGACAGCAAAGGCAGTTAAGATTCCCATTATCGGCATGGGTGGTATTGCCACAGCGGAAGATGCCATTGAGTTTCTGCTTGCCGGTGCCAGTGCGGTGAGTATCGGTGCCATGAATTTTGTAAATCCATATACAACCATAGAAGTGATTGATGGCATCCGGGCTTACATGGAGCAGTATCATATTGAAAATCTGACAGACCTGATTGGAGCAGTAGAAGAGTAATATTTTTTGTTTTTTTGCATACGGGGGTGGCTTTACACATATATATATTATGTATAGGTAGAGCCACCCCCGAACTGGTCATAGGGTTTGTGGTGTGGCGTATCCGCCATGGAGGTATTTTATGGATTTGCTCAAAAAAAACATACATATGGACCGAATCCGTTCAGAAGCTGTTACCCAGACCACGCTTGAAGATGACCTGAATATTCCTGAAAACAAGCCGGATGTGAATACGCTGAATCTGGAGAGGGCGACATTACTTATCGAGGAAGTCAGACCTGGAAATGATATGGTAAATCTCAGAGGGAAACTGATGTTTCAGGTATTGTACCATACCAAAGAGGCAGGAAGCAGCCTGGTGGCGCTGGAGGGAAGTATTCCTTTTGAAGAAAAAATAAATATGCCGGGCGTTGCGCCTACGGACGCTGTGGATGCCTCCGGCAGTGTAGAAGATTTGACTATGGGTATCATCAATTCTCGTAAACTGAGTATTCAGTCGGTGATTACTCTGCACGCATGGGTGGAAGAACTGTATGATGTGGAGGCGCCTATCGGCGTGCATGGTACGGAGCAGGTGGAGTATCGGAAAGTACCTGTCACGCTGGCCCAGGTGGCAATTGATAAAAAGGATGTTTTTCGTATAAAAGAAGAAGTTGCCCTGCCATCCAACTATCCGAATATGTTTCAGATTTTATGGAATACTATTTCCCTTGGTGATGTGGAATTTAAAGTGATGGAAGGAAAAGTCACCATACAGGGGGATATTCATCTTTTCCTGTTATATGAGGGTGAGGGAGAGGACCACCCCGTCCGTTCCTTTGAGACAACAATTCCTTTTAGCGGAGTGCTGGAGTGCCATGGATGCAGAGACGGCATGATTCCCGATATCCGTTATCATCTGGGGCAGCAGGAGTTGTCCATACGTCCTGATTTTGACGGAGAAGAGCGTACTATCGGCATGGAACTGACAGTGGACATTGAGATTCATGTATATGAGGAAGAGGAAATAGAGCTTCTCACCGATATTTATGGAGTGACAAGTGAAGTGGAGACGGTCACCAGACCGGAGAACTGGAAAAAACTGCTTTCCAAGGTTACGGGTAAAACCAAGATAACGGACCGCATTCGTATTGAAAATGGAAGTGTGCCCATTCTGCAGTTGCTTCACAGCGAGGGGGAGGTTGTACCGGAATCACAGCAGGTGGTAGAGAATGGAATATTATTGCAGGGGCATTTATCAATCAAAGTAATGTATATTACCGGAGATGATGAAATTCCCTATGCCTGTGCAAAAGCTCAGGTTCCCTACCAGTATACTTTGGAAATTCCCGATATGACACCGGGGGACCTGGGAAGTGTGCAGGCGAAGCTGGAGCAGCTTCAGGTTACTATGCTGGATGGGGAAGAAATGGATATGAAAGCCATTCTGGCTTTCCAGACCACTGTATTCCGCACTATGCCGATAGATTTAATCAGTCGGGTCAATGTATCACAGATTGACAGTGAAAAGCTGGGTAATCTGCCGGGTATGGTAATCTATATGGTAAAAGAAGGGGATAATCTCTGGAATATCGGCAAGAAATATTATGTTTCTGTAGATTCCTTAAGAGAGCTGAATGACCTTGGCAGTGATGAACTGAAAGTTGGGCAGAAGCTGATTATCGTAAAAGGAAGCTGACTGCCGTAAGTAAAAGTGGAAGAGTCCTGCAATGCTTGTTTCAGGCACCAGACTGTAGTCATTCCTATTCAGACCCGCTTCCGCTTGAATAAAAACGTAGCGGACACATAAGGCACCAAAATACGGTGCCTAAGTGCCGACGTTTTTATACAGTCTTCATAGGAACAACTACAGTCTGGTGCCTGAAGCAAGCATTGCGGGACTGCCGTAAATAATAAACACAAAATAAGGGATATGGCGAAATGCCATATCCCTTTGTTGTGCTGAAATTATTCTACTATGCCGGCATCTGCAGCAAGTTTGTCGAATTTGTCCATAACAGCCTTATAGGTCTGCTGGGAAATATCGGGAAGAGAACCGCCCCAGGTTTTTTCAGCCTGTTTGAAGCCTTTCTGGAAAGCAGCGCGCATCTCCTCGATTTTATCAGGGTCACCACCAGTCAAAGCAGTAGCGAACTGGATAATACGGTCAGATGTCTGGTTTACACCCCAGTAACCATCTTCGGCAATATCTGCCTGAGCCTGAGCCTTGGTAGCAGGGTCTACAGTAAAGTTGCCACTGCTCAGCAGGGACCAGATATCATTTGCTTTGCCGTAGGTATTTGCCTGCTTGGACATCATTTTCTCTACCAGACTGCGGAGCTGGGAAGTTCTTGCCTCTGCATCGGCTTTTAACTTGTTGACTAAATTCGTATCCGGGGTATAAGTCTTCTTAACAGAACTTGTAGTGGTTTTCTTGGAAGGCTCATACACAACGCCGGTTTCTTCCGCAGTTTTGGATGCGGTATGTTCTGTAGTTGTTTTTTCTTTGGCTGCACTCTGGGTTGTATAATCATAGGCTGCAGCGTTCTGTGTTGATGTAACTCCGTTTACACTCATATTACTCTCCTATCTGCCCATAATATTGAGATGGGCGCTGTTGCTTGTTTTTCGCCTTGTGGCGCATCGTCCATGATTTCAAAGTATATATCGGTCATGGGATTGGAATTTTTAACCTTTTTCCCGAAATTATTTAAAAAAAATAATATGCCCTACAGATTTAATTCTGCAAAATTAATGGAAAATCCCGGATAAATGCCGGCGGGTATGTTATCGGTGAAAGAATATTCCTCCATACAGTCAGAGTCAAAAGTGTAGACAGTTATTCTGTTCTTGTCCGGGTCCAGAATCCAGTACTCTCGTACACCGGCGGTACGGTATTTAAAAAGTTTGGTGAAGTAGTCCATGGTTCTGCTGCCTGGGGAAACAACTTCAATAATCCAGTCCGGAGCTCCCATACATCCCTTGTCGTTAAGTTTTTTAGAGTCACAGATAATGCTTATATCCGGTTCAACATAGTTTTTATCATCCGCATTCAAAAAGACAGCGAATGGGGCGACATAGGGCTTACAAGAGCCATGATTGGATTTGATATATTCACGGATGGTCCCGAAGAGTTCCCCGACAATATCCTGATGTTTTCTGCTGGGGGGTGCCATGTAATATATTTTGCCGTCAATGAGTTCGGCTCTTTCTCCGTCTGGTAAGGCATAGATATCATCTATGGTATGTGTTACTGGTAATTCCATAGTTAAATTTCCTTTCCTGAGGTGGTCGGTTAGTAGTTACATTGTATGCTTTTTCCGGAAGTTCTGCAAGCACTTTAGAACCGAATAGGATAAATCTTGACGGCGTAAGGCACATTGTATATAATTAAGTACAATCCATGTATACAAAATACATTTCGGTACATAATGAAGCAATATTAATAATGTAAAATAATGTAAATCAATACACATTAAGAAATAGATATGTAAAGTAAGAAATATAAATGTAGGGATAAAAGCTGTAATAGATATAATAAAAAGAAATAGACATATGGAAAGGTGAGTAAGCCGGATGAATGAGTATCAGATGAAGGCATTTGCAAAGATTAATCTGGGTCTGGATGTTGTGGGAAAACTGGAAAATGGCTACCATGAGGTCAAAATGGTAATGCAGACAGTGGGCATCTATGATGAACTGACTTTTGGAAAAACAGATTCCGGTATTATGGTTACCTGTGACACAGGGGAGCTGCCGACGGATGGAAATAATCTGATATACAAAGCGGCAAAATTGATGATGGAACATTATCATATCAAAGAAGGTGTGCGTATTCATCTGCGAAAAAACATCCCTATCGCTGCGGGAATGGCAGGTGGAAGTACCGATGCTGCTGCCACCATGAAAGGCATGAACCGTCTGTTTGATTTGGGGGTGGATTTAAAGGAGCTGATGGAGCTGGGAGTATCCATTGGCGCAGATGTACCTTATTGTATACTGGGTGGTACTGCGCTGGCGGAGGGTATCGGTGAGAAACTGAGGACGCTTCCCCCGGCGCCGGAATGCTTTCTGCTGGTGGCAAAGCCGGATATTAATGTATCCACCGCATATGTATACCAGCATCTGGATGCAGAAGGAGTCAGCAGTCATCCTGATATTGACGGCATGGTGCAGGCGATTGAGCAGGGAAGCTTACAGGGTATCATAGAGCGGCTGGGGAATGTGCTGGAAAATGTAACCGTGAAAGCCTGGCCGGTTATTGATACCATAAAGGGAAGAATGAAAGAACTTGGTGCGGCAGGCAGTCTGATGAGTGGCAGTGGTCCCACTGTGTTTGGAATTTTTGTTTCAGAAAACACAGCTCAAAAGGCTTATAAGGAACTGCTTGCAGAGGGACTGGCGAAGCAGCTTTTTATGACCGGATTCTGTTGAATAGTATAAGAAGAATTTCATGAATCGGTGGAAGGACGAAAGGAGAAGGGAATGCAGGATAATTTACAAGTTGCAATGGATGAATTTCTGCCTTTGCGGGATGTGGTGTTTAATACACTCAGACAGGCAATTCTCACAGGAGAATTAAAGCCGGGTGAACGTTTGATGGAGATTCATCTTGCCAACAGACTGGGAGTCAGCAGGACGCCTATCAGAGAAGCGATTCGCAAACTGGAGCTGGAGGGTCTTGTGACAATGATACCCAGAAGAGGGGCAGAGGTGGCACAGATTACAGAAAAAAGCATGAATGACGTGCTGGAAGTACGGCGTGCACTGGATGTCTTGTGTGTGGAGCTGGCGTGTGAACGTATTTCGGAAGAGGAGCTGGACAGTCTGAAAAAAGCCTGCGAAAACTTTGAGCGGGCAACCAGAACCAAAGATGCCAAGCAGATTGCCCAGGCGGATGTGGCTCTGCATGATATCATTGTCAAAGCTACCGGCAACCAGCGTCTTATTCAGCTTGTAAATAATCTGTCGGAACAAATGTACCGTTACCGGTTTGAATATATTAAAGATTTTAGTCAGCATGACCGACTGGTGGAAGAGCATAGAATTATTTATGAAAGCATTGTGCGCAAGGATAAGGAAACGGCTTCCCGGGCGGCAAAGACCCACATTGATAATCAGGAGACGGCGATTATCAACCAGATAAGACTGGAAAGGACAAAACACTGAATATTTTTTCCCAGACAGGCAATAATCCTCATAACGAAATGGTTATGGAGGATTTGTATGAGAAAAAAATGGAAAGAAATTCGTGTTCTGGTCGGCATATGTGCAGCGCTTGGATGGTGGGGCGTCATATACCCGGAACTTACTTTGCTGCCGGATACTTATCAGATAACATCGGATGAAGCCGTGGAAGAATATAATAAGGAAAGCTTTCATTATGAATGGAGTATGGATGATACTTTGTATTATGATATTCTGAAAGCAGATAAGGACAGCGTTGTATTTAAAAGCAAGTTATGGGACAGCATCAGTGCTTTGATAGAAAAATGGGAGAAGTGAGGACAGAGATGAAAAATGCACCCATTGGCGTATTTGATTCCGGTGTGGGCGGGCTGACCGTCGCAAGGGAGATTATGCGGCAGATTCCAAATGAAAAAATTATATATTTCGGAGATACCGCCAGAGTACCTTATGGAAGTAAATCCCAGGAGACAGTAACACGGTTTTCCAGACAGATTCTGCGTTTTCTGCAGACCTATGATGTGAAAACAATAGTAGTGGCATGTAACACTGCCAGCGCATATGCGCTGGATGCGCTGGAAAAAGAAACGGATATTCCTATTATTGGTGTGGTAAAGCCCGGCGCCAGGGTGGCGGCAGAAGTAACCCATAACGGCAGAATTGGCGTTATTGCCACAGAAGCCACTATAGGAAGCCGGATTTATTCCAAATACATAAAAGAACTGAATAAGGATGTTACGATTTATGGCAAGGCCTGTCCTCTGTTTGTTCCCCTTGTGGAGGAAGGCTTGTGGCAGGACCCGGTGACGGATGAAATCGCCAAACGTTATCTGACGGAGCTTATTGATATTGATATCGATACCCTGATTCTGGGATGCACCCACTATCCCCTGATTCGTTCTACGCTGGGAAAAATTATGGGTGAGAAGGTCACACTGGTAAATCCCGCGTATGAGACGGCGAGAGAGCTGAAAGAATTATTACAGGAAAAAGAGCTTCTTAACGAGGAGGCGCCTGCATTGGGAGAAAACCAGTACCAGTTTTATGTCAGTGACGGTGCGGAGAAATTCAAGCGATTTGCCAATTCTATTATCAAATACGGAATTTTGTCTGCAAAGACTATCAATATTGAGCAGTATTAAGAGGTGTACCTATGACAAGGAATGTAAAACTTGTGATATCCGGATTGGATGAAAAGATACAGGATACAGAGCAGGACAGGAAGAGCCGGGCAGCAGACATGGAACATGATGCGGAATATTTTCAGAGAAACGGCAGTCATTATCTTCTGTACGAGGAACAGCCGCAGGGGTTTGATGCTGTGTCCAAATGCCGTCTGAAAATCCATGAAAACTATATGGAACTGATACGGCAGGGGGATGTGAGAACCCGGATGGTATTTGAACCCGGAAAAACACATCCGGTGGATTACCAGACTCCTTTCGGCAGCCTTGCGATGGAAATATATACGAAAAAAGTAGAGGTAAAGGTAGAAGAAAATACACTTTATGTGACGGTAGATTACTCCCTGGAAACATGGGGGGATAGCATATCGGACTGTAGGATTGAGATAACAGTAAAGACGGAAGAATATACAAATAATTTATAGTGACAGTTCTATTTTTGTGCATATCGAAAAAACGATAATTGTAATTTGAATAAAAGCATGGTATCATAATTGTTGGGAGCAATCCCAAGGGAAACCAAAAGCCGAGGCGGCTTGCCTCTCCTTTTCGGAGGGGAAACCCTCCAGACAAAAGAAAGGAGGGACGGACATGATTACATATTCTGATTTTTTTCAGTTTTGTATCTTCATTGTTGCCCTTGTTGGTCTGTGTTATCGGATTTTCAAGGGAAAAAGATAGCCGCCACTACTGCAATAGTGACGGCTGTTAGTAATAACAGTTATCTATTATTGGGGTAAGCCGCTCTCGGTTTCCCTTTCTAAATTTTATTATATCACTTTGCGTAAAATTGTCAATCCCCAAATAATTGTTGATGGCAATTGCAGATTTATCTTTATTTCACCGGCTTGGCACCAGCCTTTTCCTGCATTTTTTCAATGGCGCGTTTAAAGCGCCCTTTCTTTTGCTCAGGTTTGCTTTCCGTCTTGCCATGCAGGCCTCTGACATCCAGCACATAGATACCGCTTATCACTGCCTTGACTTCCTTTTTCACCGGAATGGAATCAAAAATCTTTTCGTCGCTGATAAGGGATACAATCTGGGGTCCAACCTTTGCCTTGATAATGGGGAGCTTGGAGCCGCGCATTATCCTGGGAGTCTGGTCAATGACCATCTGGGGCAGACCGGAGTCCTTTATTTTCATTCGCTTCTTGTCAATAATCAACATAGATACCGTCTGTTTGTTTGCCTGCAGCATTTCCTGCTGTTCGGCCTGCTTTTTCTGTGCTTTTTTGCCCAGGAAGTAGAGTACAATCAAACCAATGATTAATACAGCTAAAATTATTAATAATACGATAGTGACAGGTCTCATTTTGCAAAGAACCTCCTTAAGCTTTTTGGGGTAATGCCCGTATAGCACATTGTAACACAGTTGCCCACCAATAAGCAACCGTCCATTTTTTAAATTATTTAGTTTTTTCTTTGAGCAAAATGTGTTAAAATTGCATACAGTAAGTGTAGTAAGTATTTGGAAAAGAGGATTATCACCGTGGATGGTTTTATAGAAATTGCAAAGACGATATTGCAGTTTATGTTTGGACATTTATTTATATGGAACATGATATTTGCAATTATCATCGTTTTCTTTCAGAGGCGTGACCCAAAGAGTGTGTGGGCATGGCTTCTGCTGCTTTACTTTATTCCTATTATCGGGTTTGTCTTTTATCTGTTTTTGGGACAGGATATGCGCAAAAGAAAAATGTTTAAAATCAAAGAGGTTGAGGATAATCTAAATGAGGCAATCCGCAACCAGGAGTATCAGTTAAAGTCCAAAGAGCTGGCAAACATGGATGAGAACATCAATGAGTTTACTGATTTGATTCTTTATAATCTGGATGTGTCAAAGGCGATGCTTACAGATGACAATGATATTGATATCTTTTCGGACGGAAATGATAAGTTCAATGCCCTGATAGAGGATTTAAAAAGTGCAGAGCAGTTTATCCATCTGCAATATTATATTATTCGTGATGATGTCCTATTTGGCAGAATCAAAGAGGTTTTGGTGGAAAAAGCCAAGCAGGGTGTGAAGGTGCGCATACTGTTTGACGCCATGGGATGCCGTTTTACAAAAAATAAGTGCTGGCGGGAGCTTCGGGAAAAAGGAGTTGAGACAGCAGAATTTTTCCCGGCGATTCTGGGACGGCTGCAGCTTCGTATGAATTACCGCAACCACCGTAAAATCGTCATTATTGATAATCGTGTGGCGTATGTGGGCGGTTTTAATGTGGGAAAAGAATATATCGGCCTGGATGAGAAATTTGGTTACTGGAGGGACACCCACCTGCGTATTCGGGGAAGCGCTGTGTTTTCCCTGCAGCTAAGGTTTATTATGGACTGGAATTATGCGGCAAGGGAAAACCTGCTGCAGCAGAGCATTATGCTGGAAAATGTAAAGCCCGGCACAAGGGATTTCTGCGATATGCAGATTATCAGCAGCGGACCGGATAATGGCGAGCAGCAGATTCGGGATAATTATCTGCGCCTGATTGCAAAGGCAAAAGAGAGTATATATATCCAGTCACCTTATTTTATTCCTGATGAGGCAATCTTCAATGCGCTTATGATTGCTGCAAAATCGGGAATTGCGGTGAATATTATGATTCCCTGCAAGCCGGACCATCCTTTTGTATACTGGGCGACCTATTCCTATGTCGGTGATTTGGTTATGGCGGGGGCGAACTGTTACACATATGACAATGGTTTTCTGCACAGCAAAGGAATGATAGTGGACGGCAAGGTATTCTGCTATGGAACGGCAAATATGGATATCCGCAGTTTTGCCCTTAATTTTGAAGTAAATGCAGTGGTTTACGACCAGAAAAAGGCAGAAGAGATGGAAAATATTTTCAAAGAGGATTTGAAAGTGTGTACGCAGATTACCAGGGATATTTACGTGGGGCGGTCGCTCTGGATTCGTATCAAAGAACAGGTGTGCAGACTGATGTCGCCACTGTTGTAAAAAAGCAGTATTTATGGTATAAATGGTTGAGGACAATATCTACATGGAGCAAAAATGAAAAAAGGAGTCAAATTTAAATGAAAAAGAAATTAGTATGTCTGATTGCAGCGCTGCTTGCGGTGAACGTGGCTGCAGGCTGTGGTACAGAAAAGGCGCAGACTGCGCTGAAAGATATGAAAGTGGACAAATATGTGACCCTGGGTGAGTACAAGCAGCTTGCAGTGACGGTTGCGCCTGTCAGTGTGGACGAGGAGCAGGCAAATATACTGGCAAATGAGGCATATATGTCAGCAGTCAGTATGGAAAACGGAGGTATTATAGACCGTGCCGTGGAGAACGGAGATACTGTTATCATAGATTATGAAGGAAAACGTGATGGAGTTGCTTTTGCCGGTGGAACCGCACAGGGTGCAAGTCTTGCCATTGGCTCTGGTCAGTTTATTGATGGCTTTGAAGAGGGACTTATCGGTGTGATGCCGGGGGAAACGGTGGATTTGAATCTGACATTTCCGGAAGAATATAAGAATAATCCGGATCTGGCAGGAGCGGAAGTGGTGTTTACCGTTACGGTTCACTATATCCAGCCCACAGAGATGACGGATGATGCAGTAGTGGCAGCTCTGGGCATTGACGGTGTGGACACTGTGGATGGTCTGATACAGTATGCAAAAGATTATCTCTATGAGCAGGAGACGAGCAGTTACGATAACCGGGTGAGAATGGCAGTGCTGGATGCGTTCATGGAAAACTGTGTTTTTGAGAAGCTTCCCGATAATATGGTGAAGGAATACCAGCAGCTGCTTCGTGAGAACATTGTTCTGGAAGCGCAGGCTTACAGTAATTATTCAGGCTACAGCATTGATGCGGAGACTTATGCCCAACAGGCTTATGGATATGAAAGTCTGGATGCTTTTGTGGAGGATTACTCCCAGGAATATGTGAGACAGAATCTGGCAATGCAGGCGGTTGCCAATCTGGAGAACCTGAATCTGGATGATGAGGAATTAGAGACAAGATTACAGAAGTATGCAATCGAGTCCGGTTATGGAACGGTGGAGGAATTCATTGGTGATACACCCAAGGAGGATTTCAGGGAGTATTTCATGAATACAGATGTAATGGACTTTTTAGTGGACAATGCTGTCATTACAGAATCAGCAGAATAAGGGGCGTTTGGCCCGACAGGTTTGTGTCTGCGCGGCATCCGCAAACCGAAAGAGTATAAAAAAAGCTGCGCGGAAATGAGGGAAAATTATGAATTTGACAGATATTCGGGATTTATTTAGACACAGAGAACAGTATATAGGCAAAGAGGTAACTGTTGGAGGCTGGGTGAGAAGCAACCGGGATTCCAAGAATTTTGGATTCTTTGTAATTAATGATGGAACTTTTTTTGAACCGTTACAGATAGTATACAATGATGCACTGGATAATTTTGATGAGCTGTGCAAGATGAATGTAGGTGCGGCACTTGTGGTACGCGGCACAATTGTGGAGACACCCCAGGCAAAACAGCCTTTTGAGATGCAGGCTGCGGAAGTTATGGTGGAGGGACTTTCCACAGCAGATTATCCGCTGCAGAAAAAGAGACATACCTTTGAGTACCTGCGTACTATTTCCCACCTGCGCCCCAGAACAAATACCTTTCAGGCGGTATTCCGTGTGCGCTCCCTGATTGCATATGCAATCCACAGCTTCTTTATGGAGAGAGGTTTTGTGTATGTGCATACTCCGCTGATTACGGGAAGTGACTGTGAGGGAGCCGGAGAAATGTTTCAGGTAACTACCATGGATTTGAATAATATCCCCAAAACAGAGGATGGAAAGGTTGATTTTTCCCAGGACTTCTTTGGAAAATCCACCAACCTGACGGTAAGCGGACAGTTGAATGTAGAGACTTATGCCTTTGCCTTCAAAAATGTATATACCTTTGGACCTACATTCCGCGCAGAAAATTCCAACACCACCAGACATGCTGCGGAGTTCTGGATGATAGAGCCGGAGATGGCGTTTGCAGATTTGACCGATGATATGATGCTGGCAGAAAGCATGTTAAAATATGTGATTCGTTATGTGCTGGAAAATGCGCCGGAAGAGATGGCATTTTTTAACCAGTTTGTGGATAAAGGATTAATTGAGAGGCTGGAGCATGTGATTAACTCTGATTTCGGACATGTAACTTACACAGAAGCCATTGAAATTCTGG
>CAZRZM010000014.1:0-32142 GCA_964604575.1 uncultured Acetatifactor sp. | reverse complement strand
AAGTGTTGCTTTTCGGTGTTTCAGGAAGTGTTGCACTTACCTTGAAAATCTTGCTAATAATTTACCTTGATAAGAATATTAAAGTTAGCGACGGAGGTAGTCACAAAACATGTATGACAAACTGGTATGCCGGATTAGGGACAAGCAGGAGATAGAAAAACACTATTCCGGCCGGTACGGGGCGCCTGGGATGGAGAGGGAGCCGAGGAAAAAGAAAACACCGGAGGACATGGCAAGGCAGAACTGCTGGAGGAAGAGGAGGGAGTTGCGCAGGGTAATCGAACTGAACTTCGGGGAAGGGGACTGGCATGTGACACTGACCTGCGCGCCGGAAAAAAGACCGGACAGGGAGCAGGCACCGGATGTCATCCGCAGATTTATAAAAAAGCTGCGGAAGGCATACAGAAAGAACGGATGGCAGTTGAAGTACATCGTCACCTGCGAGACAGGGAAGAGGGGTGCAGTGCACTGGCACATGATAGTCAATAATATGCACACATCCGGAACCGGAGCCATGGACAGTACGGCAGGGATGATAAGAAGAATGTGGACAAGGGGGAGAGCCTATTTTGTTCCGCTGGACGGTACCGGGGATTACGGAGTGCTTGCGGACTATATCGTGAAAGAGACAGCAGAACGCATGAAAAAGGGGGAAACCATGGAAAAGCTGAGCTATATGTCCTCCAGGAACCTCATCCGCCCGGTGGTGAGGAGGGAGAAAAGGCAGGCAAAGTCCTGGAGAAAGAATCCGGCAGTGCCGGACGGATGGTACCTGGTACCGGGAACACTGGTAAACGGAACCAACAAATATACCGGGCTGCCATACCAGCATTACACCATCCGGAAATACCCGGAAACGCGGAAAAAACAGAATGGGAGCAGAAAGGGGGAGGAGGATGCAGACGGTGGACATTTACATAGACACAAGCATTAAGGGACCAAGGCGCCGGGACGGGACATGCCTGTATATCATTGCTTTCCGGGCAGGAAACGGACTGACGGCAGATGCCGGGGACAGGATAAAGGAGGCGGGCACCACGGAGAACCATCTGGTCCTGCTGGGGCTGGAAACGGCGCTGAAACGGCTGAAAAAACCCTGCATCCTCAATATCTACCTGGAATGCACCCATGTGGCAGCAGCCCTGCAGAACAGATGGTATGAGGAATGGAGAAACCATAACTGGATGACGGCAAAAGGAGCGGAAGTGGCAGATGCCCCAAAATGGCGCGCCATCCAGTATTTACTAAATGAGCACGACTTTCAGGTACACCTGAAAGAGGAACACAGTTACAGGGAATGGATGCAGCATGAACTGGCTGCAGGAAAAGGAGGCAGAAATGTTTGAAAGATTTGGAGAATTTGGTTCCGTGGAGGAACTGAACCGGGCAGCAGACGGATTACTGAATGAAGGCGACACGGAATCACTGAAAGTGCTTGCAGATGAAAACGGAATTGACAAAGAGGACGTGCAGGATTACCTGGACGGGTATTCCGAGGACCTTGCCACAGTATCCACGGCAGCTTTCGGAAGACTGTATGTGGAGGAGGAGCAGGCAAAAGCAGATAAAGGGGAGGAGATGGCGGCAAAGGTCATTTTCACGATGGCACGGAGCCTATGCCTGAGGGAATCATTCTGCAGATGCGTCATGAAAAAAGGCAAAAGGGCAATGGACATCTTCAGGGCAATGAAAGATGAGGCAGGAAAACATAAAAGCGGGAATGTCGGCATATCCTGCGGAACCGATAGGGAGCTGTGCAATATCATCACTGCATACTACACTCAGGGGAAAGCAGAGATGAATCAGCTTCTGGCTGATTTGTACAGGTAGGAGGGCAGACAGATGAAAAAGAGTGCAGTGGAAAAGCTGGAACCGCTCCCGGCAGAAAAAGCGAAAGGCGGCAGGAGGTTCGTGGCAGCAGCCACAGTGGAGGAGTTCAGGGGAGAGGAGCACCTGATTGTGGATATCTACAGGAACCTCAGGAAGGAATTAAAGACACCCCTTGTCAGAATATGCCTCACGGACAGGGATTTTGGAAACTATTACCACACCGGGGGGAGATGGACCCGGAACAAAATCGAGAATGTGGAAGTGGGGGATGAATATTTCATCGGGGAGCAGACAGTATCCATAAAGCAGGAGGATGAAAAGCTGGTCTTGTCATTTGCAATGGGATACAGAAATGACACATGGTTCGACAGAATAAGGAACCACCAGGAAACCATCAACCATGACAGATACAGAAGAAAAAATGATACCAGGGAAAGTCTCCTGGAGGAACGGATCAGGCAGATGCCGGAGATTCCGGAGGAATTCTACCACTGGTGCGAGCAGGAACTCATGGCACCGTGCAGATACATATTCTACAAGAGAAAAGGCAGATTTGCAGAATTCCACTGCGGATGCTGCGGAAAGTCCTACAGATACCCCACAAAGAGACCTGGTACCTTCGAGGGGCAGTATGAACATACTGTGGACACACCAAAGGCAGGAACATGGGGAAGATGTGAGAAATGTGATGAGAGGGCAGTGTTCAGGCAGCTTGGAAGGGCTGATGAGATAACAGACAAAAAAACCTGCTACATGATACAGCCGTATGGGGACAGTGGCGGGGCCGTAGTCAGATGTTTTGATATTTACAAGACATCCAGGGCCGGACACAAGCCGTTGTTTGAAGATGTGGAGGTAAACAGGAGTTTTTTCATTCCGGGGAAGAAAAAGATACAGAAGGACTATCAGGTATACAGCAGTCTTACCGGGACACAGTTATGGCTGCCGAACAACATTCCGGGAATGGCGACAATCACAGTAAAAGCGGGAAAGCTTTATGAAGGAAATCTCAGTGAGCTGGAGGGAACGGAGCTGGAGCACAGCGGAATCCAAGAATATGCACAGGATTACAGCTGTTTCATGGTGGAGAGCTACATGGAGAGTTACAGAAGACTCCCGGCACTGGAAATGATTGTAAAAATGAAGCTGACAGACCTTGCGCGAAGGCTTGTGGACAACGACTACAGCACATGGAATTCATTAAACGGACAGGGAAAAAGTGCGGCAGAGGTTGTGAGTTTCCGTATAAATCAAGGGTAATGGCAACTTCTGAACCCTTAAAAACCCTTAAATCCTCTTATATGGCGAGAAATCCCATGAAATGGGGCTTTTTTAGGCTTAAAGAGTAGGAAATACCCTTAAAAAATTAAAGGTATGGGTAATGGCAACTTGAAAAGAAAATTGTGGTTTGAAAGGACAGAATGGGAGTGTTTTGGAATGGGAAAAAATGGGGTTTCAAAAGCGTTCAAAACTTTTAAAGAAAAAGGTGAAAGTGCTTTCAAACAGTTATTCTGTGGGCTTTTTCAGTTTTCAAAAGGTTTTAAACGAATCGTTCAAAATGTGATTGTAAACGAAAATTTAGAAGAGCAGTTAATGGCAACTGTAATGGCAACTCCAAAAATGAATATTAATTTTGGTGGAAAGTATAACCATATACGTTATATTGCAACAAACACACGGCAGTAGGAGTGTACACTGGTAAAATATTAGAGAAGGTCTTTCAACAGATTCTGGAACTGGACAAGTGATTTTTCATAATCACCAGCACAGGACTGGATATACCTATCAATACGGTTCTGTTCAAATTCAGAGGACATGGAGCGATTGAGGAAGTCAACAAAACGGGTGGTGCGGGTGAAGGTTTCCTCTATTAATAGGAAAGAGGCTTCCCTGAACTCAGGGGAGGCATTTTTCAGGGATGCCATATGGCAGAGCTCGACAAGGATGTCAAACAGCATTTTCTGTTCAACTTCAGAATTATGTAGGGCAGCATCCAGAAGTCTGTTGATTAGGGATGGAAAGCTTTCGGCAACGGCTTCCATAACTTCCTGGTCCTGCCATATGTATGGGGAATCGGAAGAGTCTGTCTCACCCCGCAGATATTCACCTGTTACATGGAAATAACTTTCCAGCGCAGCCATTGCTTTGGAGTTGGGTTCACGTCTGCCATTTTCATATCCGACAATAGCACTATAACTGACGTTAATAGCAGATGCAAGTTGTTTTTGTGTAATCCCCTTTGCTTTACGAAGCTCTTTTATTCTTAATGAAAGAATATGCTTTTCTTTGTTCATGGTGTTATCTCCTCATATTGCAAATTATATCATCAGACTTGTGCAAATGCAAAAGAAAATAAAAAAAACATGTTGACTTGTGCAAATGCACAATATATAATATAAAATAACTTATGCGTTCGCACAACACGGTAGGAGGTGATAAGGATGATTGTTCCCAAGACAGAAGAAATCAAGAAGCGGCGAGAGGATTTAGGGCTGACCCGGTGTGGGCTGTCCAGAAAGGCGGGGCTGTCAACAAGTGCCCTTTATAGGATTGAAACTGGGGAGTCCAGCTATACGCATCCCATCCGGGCTAGAGCCATAGCGGAAGCACTGGGCTGCAGGATGGAAGATGTCTTTACTGTGAGTTGACAGTCGAAACGGAGCAGCAGCTCCGTCATGTGGGGATGGTCTCCTGCATCTGATGATGACAGACCAGAAAGGAAAAAAGTATGGAAGAAATTAGGATTTTTGAGAACCCTGAGTTCGGAAGGGTCCGGACAGTGTGTATTGATGGGAAGCCATGGTTTGCTGGAAAAGATGTGGCAGAGGCATTAGGGTATAAAAATACTAAAGATGCAGTAATCACCCATGTGGACAAGGAGGATAAGCGAATTATCCAAAGGTCGGGAATCCCGACCTTTGAAAATCATATACCTAAATCCGCATTCCCAGTAGATTTTGATTTTGTTAGGGGTGAAATTCCTAACCGAGGATTGGAGTTCATTAACGAATCGGGTCTATATGCTCTTATCTTCGGCAGCAAACTTCCTTCCGCAAAGAGATTCAAACACTGGGTAACCAGTGAGGTACTTCCGTCCATCCGGAAGACCGGGGGCTATGGGGCACAGATGGAGCAGATGATGGAGGTAACTGGGCAGCTTGCCCAGGTGGCAGCAATGATGGTTCAGGCAGCGGCGTCCATTACCCAGTCCATAAACCGTCTGGCTGAGGTGGTGGACAGGCTTCAACCGGAAAAGCAGGGAACGGCTGCGGAGTCCGGCAGGGCAGGAAGTGCATTTGAAAACCCGGACTGCTATGGTTCCGGCAGGTGCAAGCTTGAAACATTCCCGGAGGACCTGACCGCGCGGGTGGATGAAATGCTGGAAAACATGGTACAGCAGCAGAACCTCAATTTCAGCATGATAGCAAGATTCTGTACGGTGAACGGATATTCCATCAGCAGTCCGTCAGTAAAAACATATTTCCAGAAACATTTTGCATGATGAATCAAAGGTTAAACAGTCGAAACGGAGCAGCAGCTCCGTCATGCAGGGACAGCCTCCTGCATCTGATGATGACAGGCAGTAAGGTGGTGATAGGATGGGACAGATGCTTACCGCAAAGCAGGTGGCAGAGGTCAGGGGATGCAGTTACCAGTATATTAAACGCATAATTAAAGAGGGCAGGCTTCCGGCGCAGGAGGTCCTGAATGGGAAGAACCGGAAGACCTACCTGGTACCGCTGGATGCCTTGGATGAGGAGCTGCAGCAGAAATGGTACCGGATGAACCTGGAGAACCCGCCGGAGGATGTACAGCCCCCGGAGCCGGTACCGGAGGGAAAGGCGGTGGACCATTTCTCGGAAAGTGAAAGGCAGGAGATTGACTTCTGGACAAGCCTTGTGGAGCAGTGGCAGGAGTACCGGATGAAGCCGGGGGTTACCTGCAAAGCTGATGTTGATGAAAAATTTGTCGCATTATGCCGGCTGGAATACCCCGACAGGGAGGTTTCCACAGACATACTCTACCGGAAATGGAAGGCGGTCAGGGAAAAGGACTGGAACGGTCTTGTCGACAAGCGGGGGAAGTGGAAGAAAGGAACCAGCACCATAGACGATACGGTCTGGCAGGCGTTTCTGTATTACTACCTCGATGAAAGCCAGCATCCGATTAAAAAATGCCTTGAATACACAAAAATGTGGGCACAGGAGAAAAGACCGGACCTGTACGCGGATATTCCAAGCTACTCTGCTTTTTACCGCAGGCTCAACAGTGAGGTGCCGGAAGGTGTGAAGGTGCTGGGGCGTGAGGGACACAAAGCCTACAATGACCGGTGTGCCCCATTTATACGGAGGATTTATGAGGATATTGCCAGCAATGAATGGTGGATTGCCGACAACCATACCTTTGACGTGATGGTAAG
The DNA here is from genome assembly GCA_964604575.1 of uncultured Acetatifactor sp. GTDB lineage: Bacteria > Bacillota > Clostridia > Lachnospirales > Lachnospiraceae > Acetatifactor. The sequence continues at coordinate 25,892 of CAZRZM010000014.1, read as the reverse complement.
GGACAGCAGCGGAAATATCCACAGACCGTATCTGACGGCGTTCCTGGATGCCAGAAGCGGAATCTTTACAGGATACCATATTACCTACAGTCCATGCTCGGAAGCCACACTGACAGCCCTGCGGAAGGGAATCCTGAAGCATGGCATCCCGGATAATATTTATGTTGATAATGGACGTGAATTCCTGACCTTCGATATCGGGGGACTGGGACACCGTCAGAAGAAACCGAAGGATGGTGTGGAGAAATTTGAGCCGCCGGGAGTATTCAAAAGGCTCGGCATCAACATGACAAATGCCATTGTACGGAATGCAAAGGCAAAAATTATCGAAAGACGGTTTGAGGATGTAAAAAATGACCTTTCAAGGCTGTTCAACACCTACACCGGGGGAACCGTCGTGGAAAAGCCGGAGCGTCTGAAATATGTCCTGAAGAAAGACCGGATTTATACGGATGAAGAGTTCCGGGAGTACGTTGAGGCAGTGCTGGAATGGTATTTCAACATGGAAACCTACAATGGGGCAGTGGAAGCTGACAGGGGAAAACGCAAGATGGATGTGTTTTATGAGCATCTGGAACGGAAGCGGACGGCAACTGCAGAGGAACTGAACCTGATGCTGATGCGGAGCACCAGACCCCAGCAGGTCACCCGGAGGGGTGTGCATCTGGATATCGGCGGAGGGTGTATCGACTTCTGGAATGATGATTTTGTACACCTGATGCTCGGAAAGAAGGTCTACTTCCGTTATGACCCGGAAGACCTGAGCGGGGTCAGGATTTATGACCTGGAAGACAGATACCTTATGTCAGTACCGGCAGACAACACAGCAGTCCTTTCCTATAATGCCAGCAGGGATGATGTCAAAGCTGCAATGGCAAAGACCAGAAGGCTGGAGCGTATTGCAAAGGAATACAAAGAGAATGCCATACTTGCAGATGTGGACAGAATTACTGCCATGGAGCTTGTGCTCAGGCAGGCGGAACGTAACAGGGCGGACTACCAAGGCAGACCGAATCCTTCCGTTCTTGAGGTCCAGAGGGCAGACGAGGAACCGGTATTCAGGAAAGTGGTGGGCAATGCAGACCTTGATGTAATGAATAAGAATGCAGCCAGAAGGCGAGGAGGTAAATGATGAGCAGACAGTACAATAAGGAACTCCAGGCAAGACTGGAAAAATTTCTGAAAGAAGAAAAAATCAGCCAGGCAAAGGCAGCCCCGATTCTGGGGGTCAGCCAGGCGGCACTCAGCCAGTACCGCAGGAGCATATATGACAAAGGGGATATTGATGCCATTGAAAGAAAGCTGGAGGAGTTCTTCCAGATTAAAGCGGAAAAGGCGGAGAATGCCAGAAAGGCAGAGCCGTTCCGGACAAAGGCATCAGCCGGTTACATACCGACTTCCATTTCCGAGGAGGCATACAAGCTGATACGGTACTGCCAGCTTGAGAAGGGAATTGTGGTTATCGACGGTGATGCCGGAATCGGCAAGACCAAAGCAGCAGCCAAGTTCCTGCAGGACAATCCTTCCACAACCGTTTATGTGAAGGCTACACCAAGCACCGGTTCCACCAGAAGCCTTCTGAAGATGATTGCAAAGACCTTAAAACTCCCTGAGAACCAGCGTACTGAGGATTTATCAGTATCCATCCAGGAAAAGCTGCGTGAGACGGACAAGGTTATCATCATTGACGAGGCACAGAACCTGAAATTCCTTACCCTGGAAGAAATCAGGGGATGGGTGGATGAGGATATCTTTACCGGGAAACCGGGTATCGGAATTGTGCTCATCGGAAACGTGGAGGTCTACAACAAGATGCTCGGCAGGCAGGAGGCTATTTTTGCCCAGCAGTTCAACCGCACGAAACTCCATGGAAGATACCGTACCTCGGATGTCCGGAAGGAGGATGTTGTCAAGTTCTTCCCGGTGCTGCAGGAGAGAGGGATGCAGAAGGAGATTGATTATCTTTTAAGCATCAGCCACAGTAAATGGGGCATCCGGGGCATGGTGAGTGTGTTCAACAATGCAGTCAACAACGAGGACATTTCTTTTGAGGGACTGGAAAAAATGGCAAACACAATGGGTATCCGTTTTATATAGGAGGGCTGGACATGCAGATGTGTTATACCGTGACTGTTATATGCCTGACACTGGTTGCGCTGGCATATATCGGCAGTAAAAAAGACAGAAATCAGGAAGAAAAGGAGGAAGAGGAAAAGTGAGGAATCAAAAAGGAAACGGTGCTGCCACTGTGGCTGGTGTGGCAGCCGTGGCAGTTCTGACGGCACTGGCTGCAGCCCTGATATTTGGAATGGAAACCGGTACAGCCGGGGCAGTGCTGGTGGTTCTGGTTATTGCGGTATCGGCATTGTCAGGATGGCTGGCAGGACGGTACCGGCACATCCGGGAGTGGAACCATTACATGTACATGAAAGGATACCATGAAGGAATTGCAAGGAACACAACGGTTGTCTATCATCCAGAAGGCAGGTGTACTTTTACGGTATCTGATTGGGAGGAGGTGCTGGGATGCCGGGAAAGATTACAGTGAGGAATTATACCATACTGACTGATTATGCAGCACTGCTGCGGGCAGGACTTTATCTTGGTGGAAAACACGAAGAGGCAGAGGAAAGCAGGTTCCGCTTTAAAGTTACGGAGAGCCAGGGAAATGGTGTTACTGTAAAGATTACGGAGGTGGAGAAGTGAAAAATGGCAGGAAACCGACACTGGCACAAAAGAAATTCCTGCAGGAGAACAGACTGGTACCGGAGAACTGGCTGGTTATAAAGGACGCTCCGGAGGAGATGGTTATTATCAGCAGAACCGCCCTGCAGAAGAAAACCGGGAAAACAAAAACAATCAGAAAGGCGAAAAAATGAGTGGAAAAACAGATGTAAAGGTTCCGGAGGAAATCAAAAACGGCTGGGAGGAGATAAGACTGTGCGCCGCCCTGCTTAAGGAGGGGAGGGCAAGAATTGTATCAGGAACCAGAAAGAACGGCAGTACATACCGCTACACAAAGCTGGGATACCAGAAAGTTAAATAATGGGGCTTTCTGCCCCTCCTAATGCAGCCGCCGGAGAGGCGATGGTCACAAGCCCATTAAATGCAGAGTGGGAGAGGAGGACGGAATGGCAGCAAGAATTATATGGACAGTCCTGCGGTATCCGGTGGGGTGTGAAGTCTGTTTTGCAGATGAGTTTATGACAGAATACCGGACAGTGGAAGGATACCAGTATGTCCAGGGGGCTTTCTATGTGCTTCTCTCAGGGGGAAACATGGTACACATGGACCGGCTGGCTGTCCTGGCAGTACCGGTAAGAAACAGAAAGGAGAACACGAGATGCAAACGAGCAAAAAAGTGACTAGAAGCGGGGGAATCACCATTCCAAGAAATATCCGCCAGGAGACAGGCATTCTTCCGGGGGTTCCGGTTGACATTGCGGCAGATGGAAACGGACTGCATATTTCAAAACATGTCCCGGCATGTTTCCACTGCGGTACAGTGGACGGTGTGAAAACGGCGTGTGGCGTGGAAATCTGCAGGGACTGTGCCGGAAAGATTGCGGAGGTATTCAGATGATGGCAGGAACGGATGAAATCAGGGCAAAGGCTGACCGTCTGGCAGAGCTTGCCATACAGCAGGGCGCAATCAGGGCTGAGGCAGATGAAATCAAGGCATGGTTCGAGAAACTGGCAACAGATGACCTGAAGGATACCAAGAAAAAGACCATTGACTACTGGGGCAGCAACAATTCCAGGGTGGTAGTCGGAAACAGTGAGACAGTCAAAACGGTTTCCATGACAATGGTGAAGAAGCTGCTGGGTGACGTGTTCGGGGATTTTGTGAAGGAGGATACAACCTACAAAATGACAGAACCCTGCAAAAGGCTGTTTACCATGATGTTTCTGGGCAACTACACCGAGGGGAGTCTGGATGAGACAATCAGGGCGATTACAGATGATGAGAAAATACAGAGAACCCTGAGAAAGAAACTGAAAGGCAGGTATGAAAAGGATACGGAAACCCTGATGAAGACGGCAGGGCTTCCGGAGCAGGAGGCAAGCGACTGGGCTTATATTGCAGCGGAAATCATCAACTGGGAATGGATGCTTCAGGTGCTGAAATCAGCGGAATGGAAAGGAACACCGCAGGAGGCTGTGGAAATCATCAGGGCAGCCATCATTGTGGATGAAGGCATCAAGGTGACGGTGGAGACTGAAAAAGCAGGATAACAGGAAAGGAGGGGCAGATGAAAACAATAGAACCGTTCCAGATAAGAAAAATATATGCCATTGGCAGTGCCCTCGGTATCAAAGGCTCCGGGACGGATGGGGATGAGCTGCATACACTGGTCGGAGGCGTGACCGGAAAAGACTCCATAAAAAGCCTTACTTACAAAGAGGCATGTGCAGTGATTGCACGTCTGGAGGAGCTGCAGGGCAGGGCTGCCTCTCCAAAGCCGGAGAACCGGAAACCGAAAGAACATGAGAGCAGACCGGGAGGTGTCACGTCCGGTCAGCAGAAAAAGATATGGGCTCTTATGTATGAACTGAAAAAATATGATGAAGTTCCCAACAATGTGCAGATGGGTGACAGGCTCTGTGCGGTAATCAAAAAAGAGACTGGTGCGGATGCCACTGCCAGAAAACCGTTTGCGTGGGTTACATTCCAGCAGGGAAATAACCTGATTGAGATACTGAAGGGATATGTGGCAAGTGCTAAGAGGGAAAAGCGAGGTGTGGCGGATGGTACTGACGCTGAATGACTTAAGGGAAGAACAGAGGCAGATTGCGGAAACCATAGGAGTAGATGCCTATTTGGAACTGACTAAGGTGTTTGGGGGGACCACAATCTATATTGCCAAGGCAGAGGATATTGTGAAAAGAGCTGACCGGGACAGACGGATTAGGGAAGAATTTGATGGCAGCAACTACGCACAACTGGCGGTAAAATATGGATTGACAGAAGTCTGGATAAGAAATATAGTTTATGAAAAGGCACTGGAAATTAGGAAAAAGCCAATAGACGGACAGATGAATCTGGCTGATTATATCACACAAAATGAATAAAGTGCTTTAGATGTACGAGTTATGGTTATAAAGATACACTTGCATTAACACGCAGGTGTATCTTTTTTTGTGTGAGGTAGGATGATGAATGAATGGATTATAACCACAGCAATTACAATGGGAATCGGTGTGATTACATATTTCCTGAAGCGTACCATGAACCAGGTGGACAGGCATGGTGAGGAAATCAGGAGAATTGATGGGGAATCGGTCAAAAAGACAGACCTGAAGGAAAGCACGGATGAGTTAAAAAAGGATATTCGCCAAATCAGGGAAGATTACACGCCGAAGGATACCCACGAGAAAGATTTTGATGAGTGCAGGACAGACATCAAACAGATTAAGGCTGAGTATCTGACCAAGGATGATTTTATCCGGGAAATGAACAAGATGGACCGAAAGCTTGACCAGATGCTTGACCTGATGCTGAAAAAATAGAGGAGGTATGGAAATTGAGCAGAGAAGCGCAAAAGAGACAGCTCAGGGCTGGAAACTTCATGCTGAACAACGGCAGGGTCTTGTCGACCATCAACCTGCTCCGCGAAAAATACAATGATTTGAGAAGCGTATGCAAGGCTGTCAGTTATGAGGGCATTGACAGGCAGGAGTTTATTGACAGTGTAAATTTTCTTGCGGAGGAAGGTTACATCCATCTGCGGGACATTAAAACCCATGGGGATGCCAGTCTTGCAGATTCTGACTACCAGACACTGGAAGCCAGGGTTACAGGAAAAGGCATCAGGCTGCTTGGCGGTGGGCTGTCTGACAACATGGTTGACCTCGGCGACTGACAGTGGAACCGAAAGAAAGAAGACGCAGCACCGGCAAGGTGGACAGATTACCGCCAGAACTGAAGGACACTGTGGAGCAGATGCTCCTGACCGGCTGCACATATAAAGAGATAGTTGCATTCCTGAAAGAGAATGGGGAAGAAATGTCACAGATGGCAGTCTGCACCTATGCCAGAAAGTACCTTGCCACTGTGGAAATGATAAATGTGGCACAGAGCAATTTCTCCATGCTGATGGATGAAATGAACCGGTACCCGGAACTGGATACCTCGGAGGCACTTATCAGGCTGGCAAGCCACCATGTCATGAATGCCCTCACCAGTGTGGATGAGGAGCGGATGAAGAAGGTTCCAATCGAGAAACTAATCAAGGAAACCAATGGTCTCATCAGGGCGGCTGCGTACAAGAAACGAATTGAAGTGCAGAACCGTGAAAATTACGAAGCCGGACTGGAAGCAGTCAAGAGTCTTGTGTTTGAGGCTATGGCGAAGGAGAATCCGGAACTGTACCGTCAGGTCAGTGCATACCTGAACAAAAAGAAAAGCGAAGGACTGGAGGGATAAGACAATGTGGTATGTGGTCCAGGTCATGACCGGCAGGGAAGACGGTATTGCCGGAAAACTGAGAGAGCAGGGGGTCAGAGCCCTTGTGCCGAAGGAAAACCGCCTGATACGCAGCGGTGGTTCCTGGATACAGAAAGAGTATATCCTGTTTACCGGGTATGTGTTCCTGGACATGGTTTATAATGCGGACAGTTACTACAGGGTCAGAAATGTTCCGGGAGTAATCAGGTTTCTGGGAGATAGCAGGAACCCCTCAGCACTATCCCATCTGGAAGCCGAGTGGATTGGGCTGCTGACTGGAAAAGACAATGCACCGATTGAGCCGACAACGGTAAGGGTCCAGGAGGATGGAAGTTTAAAAGCCGTGAAAGGAATCCTTGAAAAATTTGAAAGCAGGGTGATTAAATTTGACAGGCGGAACCGGAAGGCAGTTTTTGAGATTACAATCTGTAATGAAAAGAAAGAAGTCCAGCTGAGTATCATGCTGGAGGATGACAGCATAAAAGCTGCAGAGGCTGGAGGAGATGGTCAGCCGGAAGATGCAGAGACAGTATTGAAGGAAGCTGACTGACAGCATACGGTTGATTCGTCCCGGTGCTGAGGAAAGCGGACATATATGGAAGGGAACTGAGCAGAAAAGGACACTGGTTGGATGGCGAAGCCTGTCTTTTTGTCCATGGTCTGACAGTTCCTTTTTTGATTGGCTTCTGTTTACCGTTTAAAACACGCGGAAACCCCTTCAAAAACGTTTGAATGATTAAAGCGGGGGAAATTATCACAGAAACGCAAAAATCCAAATATGGGGCAGATACGGGCCCTGTATTTAACAGAGAGGCAGGTGGTGGATATGCGGACTGGAAGAAAGGAAAGCATCGGCGTCCTTCTTGGAGCGATGACGGAGGCTGAAAGCAAAGCTTTCTATGATGACACGGAGACAGTTGCGAGCGATTTAAAAAGCCTTTTAAAAACCTTTCTCGTAAAAGACCAGTCTCCGGAACGGCTGCGTATTTTGAAAGACTATGAAGCCGGGGCACCGCTTACAGGAAAAGGCGGCATCCGCCAGAGGCTGGGAGCCATTGACATGGAGTTCTTTGGCAGGGCATATTTCCCACACTATTTTTCCAGACCATCCCCGGAATTCCACCGGGAACTGGACAATATATGGCAGCAGGGAGTTCTGAAGGGAGAATTTCCAACCACACCGGCAAAGGTAAAACAAATCAGCCGGATGAACGGAACCAGACGGGTGGTTGCGGCTCCACGTGGACATGCAAAGTCCACAAGCCTGACTTTCAAGGGAACCATCCATGCGACAGTTTACGAATACAAGCATTATCCCATTATCATATCCGACAGCTCGGAGCAGGCTGAAGGGTTTCTGGACAACATCAGGGTGGAGTTTGAAGAAAATGAGGCTTTAAAAGAGGATTTTGGGAACCTTGCCGGAAAAGTGTGGAGAAGCAATGTGCTGATTACCAGCACGAATATTAAAGTGGAGGCAATCGGTTCCGGCAAAAAAATCAGGGGCAGGAAACACCGGAACTGGAGACCGGACCTCCTGGTCCTGGACGATATTGAAAATGATGAGAATGTCCGCACACCGGAGCAGCGGAGGAAACTTGAAAGCTGGTTTTTAAAAGCTGTTTCAAAAGCCGGTGATGATTATACGGACATTATCTATATTGGAACTTTACTGCATTATGACAGCCTTCTGGCAAAAACCCTGAACAATCCGGGCTATAAAGCCATCAAGTACAAGGCGGTCATTTCTTTTTCCAATGAGGAGGACCTCTGGAAGAAATGGGAGGAGATTTACACAGACCTTTCAAATGGGGACCACGAAGCTGATGCGAGGGAGTTTTTTGAAAGAAACCGGGAAAAGATGCTGGAAGGCACAGCCGTTCTGTGGGAGGAGAAGTTGTCCTATTATGACCTGATGGTTATGAGGCTGACGGAAGGAGAAGCATCCTTCAACTCTGAGGAGCAGAACGAGCCTATCAATCCGGAGGACTGTATCTTTAATCCTGAATGGTTTAAATACTACAATGAGGCAGAAGTGGACTTCAGGAACCGGGACTTTCTTTTCTTTGGTTTTGTGGACCCGTCCCTCGGCAAAACAAAGCACAGCGACTTCTCCGCCATCATCACACTGGCGAAGAACAGAGTATCAGGGTATATGTATGTCATGGATGCAGACATTGAGCGGAGGCATCCTGATAAAATCATCGGTGATATTCTGGAAAAGGAGAAGATGCTCCGCAGGGATTACGGCAGGGGCTACAAGAAGTTCGGGGCTGAGACGGTGCAGTTCCAGTGGTTCCTGAAAGAGGAACTGGCAAAGGCATCCGCAAAGGCTGGTTTATACCTTCCAATCGAGGAAGTACCGCAGACCAGTGACAAGACAATGCGTATCCAGACAATGCAGCCGGACGTGAAGAACCATTACATCCAGTTCAACAAAAGGCACAAAAGACTTCTGGAACAGATGGAACACTTCCCGATGGGAGCCCATGATGACGGCGTGGATGCACTGGAAGGCTGCAGGACGATTGCCAAGAAGACGAAGCGGTTCCGGGTACTGGATAAAGGAAAATTAGGACTGTAGGAGGTATCGGTTATGCCGGTTATATATATGGACAGGGCTTCCATTGAAAGCCTGAAGGAAGAAGATATCCGGAAAATTATTGAAGAGAACATTACGGATGTGAAATATGGGATGCTATATGATTATTATATCGGCAGACATAAAATCCTGAATGAAACCAAGAAGGACAGCACAGCACCAAACAACCGTCTGGTGAACAACATGGCGAAATATATTACAGACACAGCCACCGGATATTTTGTGGGGGAGCCCATTATATATGATTCCCGGAATGGTGAATACCTGCAGATGGTACAGGATATATTCGACTACAATGATGAGCAGGACCACAATACGGAACTGGCAAAACAGTGCAGCATCTGTGGAAACTGTTTTGAAATGCTGTATCTGGACGGGGATGCCAGAATAAGGATTGCAAAGGTTCTGGACAAGGATGGAGTCATGATATGCGAGACTGACAGCGGATTTTCGGAACCGATGGCATTTATCAGAAGAATTATTACAATGGACAAGGACAAGAATATCATAAACAAAATAGAGTTCTGGGATTCTGTCCATGTGCTGCGTTTCAGGTCAGTCAACAGTGGGTACCTGAATCTGGTTTCAGTGGAGGAACATTACTGGCAGGATGTGCCTTTTGTTGAATATGTGAACAATGAGGAGCGGCTTGGGGATTTTGAATGCGTCATTACAGAGATAGATGCCTATAACAAGGTGCAGAGCAATACCGCCAACTACTTCCAGTACAATGATGATGCCATTCTAAAGGTTACAAGACTTGGTGATGTAGGAAGTGGGGACATTGTAGACATGAAGGAAAAGGGGGCTGTCATTCTGGAGGACGGCGGTGACGTGTCCTGGCTGCTGAAGACAGTTGACGACACGGCACTGGAAAATTACAAAAACCGACTCAAAGAGGACATACATACCGGGGCAAATGTCCCCCATATGTGCGACGAGTCTTTCGGAGGAAACCTTTCAGGGGTTGCAATATCCTATAAGCTGTGGGGGCTGGAACAGATGTGCTCCATCAAGGAACGCAAATTCAAGAAGGGACTGCAGCGCAGAATCGAGCTGATAACAAATATACTGGATGTCATGGGATATTCCTTTGACTACAGGGATATCACACCGAAGTTCCGCAGAAACAGACCCCAGAATGACATGGAAACAGCACAGATTATTACAATGCTGGCAGGTGACCTTTCCAGGGAGACCAGGCTCCAGATGATGCCGGGGGTTGAGAATGTCCAGGATGAACTCAGAAAGCTTGAGGAGGAAAAGAACAGGGAGCAGGAAGATTTTGGGGTTTACCAGAAGTTCACAAAAGCTTTCCAGGGCACCTCTGACGGAGAGGAGGCACCGGATGGGCAGGAAGGAGCGTAACGAATGGACTGAGCGAGCCAAACAGCGGGTTCTGGACAATGCCGGGGCAGCGGACTACGCCGTGAAAGAAATAATGTTTCTGTTTGATGAAGCTGCGTGGCAGATGGAAACAGATATTAATGCCATGTTCCAGAAGTATGCCACAGAGAACGGACTGACGGATGCAGACGCTTCCCGGATGCTGACCGGCAGTGAATACAGCCGGTGGAGAAAAAGTATTGATGAATACCTGAAAGATGCAAAAGGGGATTCCAGGACACTGCTGGAACTGAATACACTGGCGGCAAAGTCCCGCATCAGCAGGAAAGAACAGATGCTTTCCGGCATTTACCGGACAATGATAACACTCTCCGGGGATACGGAAACGAAACTGACGGAGCTGCTGGGCGATATGTTCAAAACCAATTACTACCGGGGATGTTATGATGTGCAGAACATTCTGGGAATTGGTTTTAATGTGTCAAAGGTTGATGTGAAGATGCTCAGAAGCATACTGGAGTATCCCTGGTCGGGAAAGAACTACTCACAGGCTTTATGGGAGAATACAGACAAACTAGCCATTCTTGCAAAGAGGGAGATAACGATGGGGTTCATGACCGGCTCCAGTGTCCAGAAAATGGCAAAGGAAATCAATGATGTAATGGGAAAAGGGCGTTATGCTGCGGAAAGGCTGGTCCGGACGGAAAGCAGTTATTTTTCCAGCCAGGGGGAGCTTGCCTCCTACCGGGAACTCGGTATCAGGGAGTATATTTTTCTTGGAGGCGGCTGTGATGTCTGCATGGCTCTGAATGGCAGGGCTTTTCTGCTGGAGGAGGCGGAACCGGGACTGAACCTGCCACCAATACATCCGAACTGTAAGTGCACAACTGTGCCAAAGACGGATATAGATTTATTTAAAGACCGTCAGGGTGTAAATCCACTGAAAGACAATCCCAAATTTGAGGAATGGGAAAAAAAATATGTGAAAGATAAAGGACTGTCGGCAACTGTTGGAGGAACGGACGGTGTTCCGGAGCATGAGGAAAAGAAACTGCTCGAACAGGTTGACTTCAACAATACCAGACTGGTAGAATCAAAGATAAAGAACTACACAGAGCAGATTGTAAGAGATAATACTAAAGAGAATGCCGTCTGTATTACCCCAAAGGGAGAGGTGTACCAGTGTTCTGGAATTACAAACAGAGTCTTTCCGGATTTTGACCTTGGAGAAAAGTTGGCAGGAGCATATGTGACGCATAACCATCCAATCAGTGAAACACGCTTTTCTTTCAGTGATATTGATATTTCACTTTTTATGGAATATAAGCTTCCTGAACTTGTGGGAGCGGATGAACAGTACATATACCGAATACGAAGAACTTCTGACACGGAGTATGTAAACCGGGAAACTGTGTCACATGCCTATAAAGGAGATAATTACATTGAATTCATGCAGATGGTATTTGACGGAAAACTTGATGCAGATTTAGATGAGTATGATTTTATGGTCCGGAAATTGGCGGAAAGGTATGGTTTCGAGTATGAAAGACAGAAACGCTAGGAAATACGAAAAGGAATGTGAAAAGCTCAAACAAGAAGTGTTAAGACGCAGAAAGAAAATATCGAAAAAGCACAAAAATGATATACCAGTGAAAGGGCTGGGAATATCTCCAGAGTTTCAGGAACTCAGCGAAGTATCAAAGTATTTTGCGAAAGAAGTTAAAAGGATAAAAAGTAAGTACGGCATAGAATAGGCACCTTATGGGTGCTTATTTAATTGCAGGAACATAGGATTCATATGGAACTCAAACACCTTTAAAAAATGTTATAAAGGTGTTTTTGTTATACAAAAATTTAGACCAGGAGGTAGGAAAAATGGATGGAACAACAACCATGCAGGGAACCGGGCAGGATGTCCAGACTGCTGCAGCAGAAACACAGGTACCACCGGAGGCGGAAGCCACACCGGAAAAAATGAATGCCCTCCAGAAGTTCCTCAGCGGACTTTTTGGCGGCAGCAAAGAGGGTGATGCGGAGGAACCTGAAAAGAAAAATGAAGGAGCTGCAGACGAAGAAGCAGCAGAAAAGACCTTCACCCAGGCAGACATGGATGCTGCCATTGAAGCTGCAAAGCAGCAGTGGGTGGATGAGGCGGCAGAGGCAGAGCGTGTGAAAAAACTCACTCCGGAGGAAAAGGCGAAGGAAGAGCAGCAGAAAAAGGATTCCGAGATTGCGAATCTGAGAAGCCAGCTTTTACAGAAGGAGCTGAGGGAGAATGCTGTCAAAGCCCTGGAAAAAGACGGGTTCCCGGTAGGGCTGGCAGATGTGCTTGACTACTCCAGCAAAGAGCGCATGGAGGAAACCCTGAAAAACACTACTGGGATTTTTAAGGAAAATCTGGCAGCGGCGATTAAGACCCGGTTAAAGGGAAAGACACCGGAAGGGCTTGGCGTGGCAGCATCTTCTGAAAGTCTGCTCAGGGAGCAGATTGCAAAAAATATAAGAGGTGAATAAGGAGGAGAACGTGAATGAATACCATTGAAACAGCAAGCATTATCCAGACAGAATTAGACAAGGCGGCAGTGGCGCAGTCAACATCGGGCTGGATGGAAGTCAACAAGGACCTTGTAAAGTATAACGGAGGGGCTGAGATTAAGATTCCTTCCCTGGATATGGACGGACTGGCAGACTATGACAGAAAGAAAGGATTTAACGAAGGGAATGTTGAGTTCAAGTATCAGACCAGAACAATGACGCAGGACAGAGGACGTTCGTTCAGTTTTGATGAGAATGATGTGAACGAAACAAACTTTGCGCTGACAGCAGCCACTGTAATGGGTGAGTTCCAGAGAGTCAGGGTTACTCCTGAAATTGATGCCTACCGCTACAGCAAGATTGCAGCTTCATGTATTGCAAAAAACAGGGCATCCGGTGGTTACAAAGCAGAGGAGGCAACAGTTCTCCAGAGGCTCTATTACGATGTTGCCATGGTTCAGGATGTCGTCGGGGAGAACACACCGCTGGTTATCACCATCAGCACCATGGTCCATGCCATGCTGTCCATGTCCGAGAAACTGTCCAAGAGGCTGGATGTCACTGAATTTAAGCAGGGGGACATTACGTTGAAGGTCCGCAGCCTGGACGGTATCCACCCGCTGATTCCGGTTGGTTCTGACAGAATGAAAACGGAGTACCTGTTCAAAGACGGAAAGACGGAGGGGCAGGAGGCTGGCGGTTTTGCGGCAACTGAAAACAGCCGGAACATCAACTGGATTATTACCCCGAGAAAAGCACCCATTGCAGTATCCAGGACAGACAAAATGAGGATTTTTGACCCTGAAACCAACCAGAAGGCGAGGGCATGGGCAATGGACTACCGCAAATTCCATGACCTCTGGATTACTGACAATAAAATTATGCAGTGCTTTGTGAATATCCAGGAAGAGCTGCAGTAAGGAGGCAGGATACCATGAAAATTGAACTCAGGAAAGATAATGTTGTGAAACGTGTTGCTTCAGAGGATGAAGCAAGGGTTCTGGAAGCCAGGGGATTTTTCAGGACAGACGGAAAAACAGCCAGAAAAACATCCTCCGATGCAGAAGTGAAGGCACTGAATGAGCAGCTTGTCAGGGCGGCGGAGGTAATCGAAGCGGCTGACAGGCGTAAGGGTGAGCTGGAAAAAGAACTTGCCGACACAAAAGCAGAACTGGAGGAGGCATCCCGCCATGCGGAAGATGCGGACAAACAGATTGCATCCCTGACGCAGGAGCTGGAAGGAACCAGGGAACAGCTTGAGACCGCAGTAAAGAAAAACAAAACCACAGAAAAGAAATAAGGAGGAGCTGCAATGACTAAAGAGCAGGAAGACCAGCTTGTCGCGGAAGTTATGGACAGCATGAAGATGTCTGAAACAGAGGAACGGTCAGCCCGGAGGTATCTTAAAAGGGCGGTGGACAAAATCCTGATTTACTGCAACCGTGAAGACCTGCCTGAGCAGCTTCTCAGCACTGCGGCACAGATTGCTGAGGACATGCTGAAGGCTGACATGGTAAAGCCTGATGAGAAGGAAGTGGCAAGTATCAGTCGTGGTGATACTGCCATTTCTTACCATGACGGAAGCAGCAGGCAGCAAGCCACTGTTGATTTTATGAAGGACTATGAAAAATCCCTTAACCGTTTTAAGAAGATGAACCTGCCAAAGGATACAGCAAATGGACGAAGCTGACATCCTTGCAACCACTTACGAAGATAAAGTGACTGTTTACAGGGCTTTCAAAGATGTTCTTCCGGGTGGGGAAAGCATTTTCAGGAGCGGACTGAAGGGAAAGGCAGTGTGTGAAAATGTGGAGTGCGCATTATCCACACATACCGGTGGGAAGCTGCAGCAGTCAAAATCAACTGCAAAAACGGATACCACATTCTGTCTGTTCACCCGTCCGGAAGTTGATATCCAGGCAAATGACTTTCTTGTGATTGTGACACACAGGGGGAAAAGAATTGAAGCGGTTGCAGGTTTTCCGGAGTGCCTGAAATCCCATAATAATATCCCGGTCAAGCTGGACAAAGAGACTGTCTGATACTGAGTACAGGTTTGACGGACTGGAGGAATGGGAACAGAAACTTGCACAGACCATAGAGAGCCAGTATCCGGAGGAATTCCGGAAAATGGTCATCAATGTGGCGGCAAAACTGCAGAGGAAAGTCAAGGAAAATACACCAGTCAAAACAGGACATCTCCGGCAGGAATGGCATATAGGAAATATGGAAAAGCGCGGAAATGAGTATTACATTGAAGTATACAACAATGTGGAGTATGTTGAGCCGGTGGAATATGGGCACCGGACACGAGGCGGAAAGGGCTTTGTAAAAGGTGCACATATGATGGAACTTTCCCTGCAGGAGGTGCAGAAACATCTTCCCGATTATCTGAGGGAATGGATGGACAGCTTCCTGAATTCCCATGATTTGTAGGAGGTGGACAATGGAGAATCCATTGATTCTGATAAAAAATGCAGTCACAGCACTGCTGAAAGGAATTGACCCGGATACGGATGTATTTTATGAGGAGATAACAGGCACAGGGGAAAAACATGGACTGAGTAAGCCGGAAACTTATTACTTCGTGGATATTATACCCAGCGGGAATGAGACGGTTGACAGGTATTTTACGGATAAGGGAGTACTGGTGGATATTGCCTACCACGAGGAGAATGAAAGCAATACCGCCTATTTAATGAAAGGGGCACAGATTGATGGGGCTGTCCGTCCGGTGTTCCATTTTGGGGACCGGCACATAACCGTCAGCAATGCCAGTATAAAGATAGTGGACCATGTGCTGCATTACAGTTTTGCCATCAGTTTCCGCCAGGCATGGGAGCGGACCAGTGAGTTTGAAACGATGGGAGAGCTGGAAGTGGCTGTAAGAAAGGAGTGAGGACCCAGTGGGTTTAGGATTACCAAGTTTTAGCATGATTTTCAGTGGAAAAGCAGGAACTGCCATTGAAAGAAGCGCAAGGGGTATCGTTGCCATTGTTCTGAGGGACGGTACCGAAGGTGGAAAAGAACTGAATATTTACAAAAAGATTGATGAGGTTGATTTTGAGAACTGGACGGAGCAGAATTACAACTATTTGAAATTAGTATTTGCCGGGGCTCCTTCCACTGTTATCGCGGTTCGCATGGCAGAGAATGCAGAGGACTATACTGCAGTGCTCAGGAAGCTGAAAGACCTGAAATGGAATTACCTTACCATTCCCGGACTTGTTCCGGCAGACACAGTCACTGTTTCTGCATGGATTAAACAGTACCGGGATGATGAAAAAAAGACTTTCAAGGCAGTGATGGCGCACTGCAGGGGGGACCATGAGGGCATCATCAACTTCACAACGGAAAACATCTCATCCACAGTTACCGGGGCAGAACATACTGCAGCCGAGTACTGTGCGAGAATTGCCGGTGTCCTTGCCGGTTTGTCCCTTGCAAGAAGCAGCACCTATTATGTGCTGGATGATATTTCCGGGGCAGACACCCCGGACAATCCGGATGAGAGAATCAATGACGGTGAGCTGGTTGTCATCTTTGACGGAAAGAAATACAAGATTGGGCGTGGTGTGAACAGTCTTGTCACCTTTACTGCAGAAAAGACGGAGGATGTCCGTTTTATCAAGATTGTGGAGGGGATGGATTTGTACATGGATGACATCAGGGAAACCTATGAGGAGAACTATGTGGGCAAAACAATCAATGACTATGACGGCAAGCAGATGTTTGTGGCAGCCATAGGCGCCTACCACAAAGGACTGCTTGGTGATGTTCTGGACCAGTCTTTTGACAATACTGTGTCGGTTGATATTGAAGCACAGCGTACATATCTGGAGAGCAGGGGTACTGATACTTCCGGGATGGATGACATTGCGGTGGCAAAGGCGAATACCGGAACGAAAGTGTTTGTCACCAGCAATGTCAAGTTTGTGAATGCAATGGAAGATTTAAAAATGAGTGTAAACATGTAGGAGGTAGAATATGTCAGGAGCTGTCAGAGGAAACAGAACACTGTCGGGAACCTGGGGGGAACTCTGGATTAACGGCGAGAAGATTTTTGAGTTTTCCAAAATTGAAATGAAAGTGACTGCCAACCGTGAGGATGTACAGGTGGGTCTCAGTGTTGACAGTAAGATTACCGGTCTGAAGGGTGAAGGTTCCTATACAGTGAAAAAAGTATATACCAGGTCAAAGGAAATCCTTGAAAACTGGAAAAAGGGAATGGATGTCAGGGCGGAAATCATTGCCAAACTTGCTGACCCGGATACAGTGGGAGGTCAGATGGAACGCTGGTCCTGTGACAATGTATGGCACAATGAAATCCCGGTTGTGAACTGGGAAAAGGGTGGAATTATTGAGGAAGAAATCACTATCGGATTCACACCGGAGGATTTGCAGAGTTTAGACAATATTGCATAGGAGGAAATGATGGAACGGAAAAAGGAAAAAGAGGAAATTTTCAAGGCTTTTACAGCGAAGGCAATCCAGAGACTGAAAGACAGCAGGGTCAGAAAATACGAGACATTATATGTGCCGAGTCTTGACCAGAACATTAAAATCCAGAGTCTGATTTACCCGGAAGTTGTGGAGTGTACAGAGATGGAGGATGACAAGGACCAGAATACAGCGGACAAGTACTGCATTTATCTGGCGTGTGTGGAACCAAACCTGAAAGAGGTCGCGGTGGAACTGAAGAAACAGGGGGAAATCAAGACCTATACAGAAGTGGTTGATATTTTTGACATGAGTGAAATTGCGGATATTGCGCTGGAAATCATGAAACTGTCCGGGGCTGTCGGCAATAAGAAAGTGAAGGTTGTGGAAGAGCAAAAAAACTCATAAACCAAGACGGTGAGGCTTATTTCCTGCATTATTACATCCAAAGAGGTTTCAGACTGGAGTACCTGCTCCGGCTTGGGATGGAAGAAAAGTGTTTTTACTATGCCTCCATGTTAAAAAGCATGGAAGAGCGTGAGCAGATGTTTGCCGGACTGGGGAGGGGTTAAATGAGTGTTGTGGGCAGTATCTCCATCAGGGACAATGTCAGCTTCGTCCTGAAAGATATCAGGAAGGAGCAGACCTCTTTCCGTAAGGATGTAGAGAAAACAAAGAGTGAGCTGAAAGCGGCTTGGGATAAAAAGTATGAGGCAAGGCTGGAAACTACGGCAGCCGCCAAAAAGGCAAAAGAACTGAAAAGCAAGTTCGAGCCACTCCGCAAGAAAATAGTCATGGCTGCGGCGATAAAAGACATGGCGACTGATAAGGTAAAGGCAGTTACCAAGAAGATGAAGGCTGCTGGTAAACTGGTGGCAAAGCCGGTTGTCAACGTGGTAGTTAAGGGCGCACAAGCCCTTTCCAGTATTGGAAAGGGAATTGCCAGTGTTGCCAAAACTGCTGCTATTGGAATCGGTGCGGTGGGGGCAGCAGGAACTGCAGCATTAAAGGCTATCTACAATGGCAGTGAGGAAGCAGCCAAAAAACAGATTGAGGCTGAAACAAAGCTGGAAGCAGTACTCGGAAATGTAGCCAGTATTCAGGAGCGGGGAGCAGGAGCTGCCCAGGCTGCAAAACAAGAACTGATGGGAATAGCCAGTAAGCTTCAGAGTGTTGGTGTTATTGGAGATGAAGTAACGCTGGCAGGAATGCAGCAGCTGGCAACTTTTCAATTATCGGAAAAGGAAATCGGTACGCTGGCTTCCGGAATGACAGACCTTTTGGCGCAGCAGAAAGGGCTGAACGCAACACAGGAGGATGCAGTGGGTATTGCCAACATGATTGGAAAGGCAATGACTGGACAGTCAGGTGCCCTTTCAAGAGTTGGCATTACATTTGATGAGGTACAGAAGAAAGCCCTGGAAACAGGAAGTGCAGAACAGAGGGCAGCGGTACTGGCTGAAATTCTCCAGCAGAATGTGGGAGGTGTCAACCAGGCACTTGCAGAGACAGACCAGGGAAAGATTAAGCAGGTAACGAATGCCTATGGGGATATGAAAGAAGAGGTTGGCAAGCTGGTTCTTTCCATGAAAGCGAAGCTGGCAACAGTTGTGATGAAAAATATTCCGACTATCCAGAAGCTGGGTACCACGATGGTATCTGTTATCTCAAAGGCTGCAGATAAAGCAATGCTTGTCATTGATGGTATTCTTTCTAATGTGATGCCGGCTGTCGAAGGGGTATTATCCAATATTGGAAATGTTGCAGATGGGTTAATTCCAGTTATATCTAATATATTTAAGGGATTAAAGGGAAGCGCAGATACAGTCAAGCCGATTATTTCAGGTGTCCTAAACGGTTTCAAGGAGATGCAGCCACAGCTGACCTCGTTTACAAATACTGTATTTTCTACCATGCAGCAGGTGACAACAGCAGCCATGCCGGTAATTGCCAGTATCATATCTACTATCCAGACAGTACTTCCAGCAGTGCTGCCTGTTCTGGAAACGGTTATTTCCACGGTGGGTTCAGTCATCAGTGCAGCTGCACCCATTATATCAGGAATGGTGACAGGTATCGGGACTGTGGTTTCTGAACTTGCCCCGGTATTCAGTACAATTTTTTCGGAGATAGGGGAAAAAGTAGGAAGTGTTATTTCTTTTGTGGGTGAGAGAATGGGCTTCATCCAGGAAGTTATCGGAACGGTGGCTCCATTAATCGGGGATATTATCAGCACTGCATGGGGAGTCATTTCACCGGTCATTGATATTGTTATCAGTGTATTTAAAATACTGTTTGGCGTGGTACAGAAGATATTCCCCGGTATCCAGTCCATTCTGGAAACGGTATGGGGTGTGGTAAAACCCCTGGTGGAGGGAATAGGAAGTGTCATCGGTAAAATTGCCGGATGGTTCGGTTCGGTGGCAGATGCCGTAACCGGCTCAGGAGAAGATTCAGGCGCGTCTGTGGGAACGAATGCAGACGGTGACAACAACTGGAAGGGTGGTCTGACCTGGGTCGGGGAGAATGGGGCTGAACTGGTTGACCTGCCAAAAGGTTCCAGAATTTTACCGCACAAAGAGAGTGTTTCACTGGCGAAACAAAGCGGCGGGGCAGTAAAAAGCACCACAGCTAATGTTGTGCAGAATATGGCTGTATCCGGAAATGCCCAGGATATGGCTCCTATCAGGACGATACTGACGAGCATGGATAACAGTCTGAAGCTTCTGGTTGACAGAATCAGGAGCAGGGAGAGCAGTCTGGAGGTTCCGGGTTCCGGAAAATCCGGGAAAACATCAAAAGGTCCTGCAGGCAGCGTGACGGTTACCATAGCCAAACTGGCAGATGAAATTATTGTCCGGGAGGATGCGGATATTGATGAAATTGCCAACAAAGTTGCAAAGAAAGTTGTAGAAGTAGTTGTAAACATGGGTTAGGGGGCGTCAGATGAAAACCAGGATAATTGAGTTAAGTGTAAACAACCGGCAGGAGGTTATTGAACTTCCGGTCAATCCCCAGTCGGTGGAGTTTACAGAAAAACAGTTGAATCAGGCGATAACCCTGCTGAACATCGGAGAGGCAAACCTGAAGGGGGAGAGAGGGCTTAAGTACACAAAGCTTTCAAGTTTCTTCCCTTCAGAGAAATCTCCGTTTTACAGGAATGCAAAACAGAAGCCGGATAAATATATTGCCATGCTTCAGGAATGGAAAACCACGAAAGCAGTGGTCAGGGTAATTATAAGTGACATGAAAATCAATCTTGCCATGCTGATTGATGACTTAGCCTTTTCCACGAGGGAAGGGGATGGCGATATCTACTATACCATTTCCCTTTCCGAATACCGTGTGCTGAATGTGCCGTCTGTCCAGATTGCAGCGAGAGTACGAAGTAACGGTCTGCTGTCCAGACCCGGACAGGCAGCATCCGGAGGAACCCATACTGTAGTGGGTGGGGATACACTGTGGGGCATATCAAAGCAGAGGTATGGAAGCGGAGGTCAGTATCCCAAAATATATAACGCAAACAGTGGAACGATTGAGGCGAGTGCCAGAAAACATGGGAAAACCAGTTCAGACAACGGACACTGGATATATCCGGGTGATGTATACACAATTCCTGAATAGGTGGTGGTGAAATGAAATTGCTGACAGGAGGAAAAGATATCAGCGAACTGGTAGAACAGATTAAATGGGCTGGAGATACAAAACAGGTTGCCAGGACGGTCCAGTTCACGGTTGCCAAAAACAGAAAAGACAAAGATTTTCCTATAATAACCATTAATGAAGGTGATGAAATCATTATGCAGGATGACAGCGGACAGAATATTTTTGGCGGCATTATCTTTGATATTGACAAGACTGCCACCTCGAAGGTGGAGACTTATCTGGCATATGACCTGATGTTTTATGTCAATAATTCAGATATCGACCGTCTGCTTGAGGGAACTCCGGAAACAATCGTTCCGGAGATATGCGCAGAACTTGGAATTGAAAGCGGGGCAATGGCAGCAACAGGAATACATGTTTCCATGCCCTGCTTTGGCAAAAAAGCCTATGAAGCCATCATGATGGCATATACCGCGGCAGCCAGAAAAAACGGAAGCAGATATATTCCCATAATGACGGACATAAGCAGGGTGAGTGTGGTTGAGAAGGGAACATTCTGTGGTGTTGTCATGACCGGAGATTATAACCTGACAGAAGCAACCTATAAAAGTACCCTTCAAAACCTTGTTAACAGGGTTTTAATAACAGATAAAAATAACAATATCATAAAATCGGTGGAGGATGCTGCATCAATCCGGAAGTATGGACTGGTCCAGAGGGTTCTGAAGCAGAATGACGGAGAAGATGCCGCGATGGAAGCAGGAAAGATGCTGACAACAACCGGGGCATCTGCGACTGTTTCAGGTGTACCCAGTGACTGCAGGGCAGTATCCGGATATTCCATTCTTGTCCAGGAGACGGACACCGGGCTTTATGGACAGTTTTACATTGAAAGTGATGTACATACCTTTTCATGCGGAAAGGCGCAGATGGAACTGACACTTGCTTTTGAAAATCTCATGGATGAAAAAGAAATTGAAACAGACCAGTAAGGGCAGGGGGTGGAAAGGTGCCGACTAATAGAAATATTGTGGAAATGGTCGAGGCAATTCGGAAGGGTCCCGGAATGAACAGCACTTCCGGCAGCATGGATGGTATTTACCTGGCAGATGTGCTGTCAGTAAAACCACTGACAATCAGAATGCACAATTTGGACATTACCAGTAATCTGTATATCAATCCCGCACTGGTGCTGGAGGCTTCGGACAGTGGGGAGGATATAAAAAAACCATTTACAGAGCCTTTTGAGCCGCAGGAGGCATATGAATTCCTGAAAGAGTTCCATGAAAAATATGTACTGAAGAAAGGGGACACAGTTGTGGTCTGTATGACCGGCTCCTCTTTTTATATTGCAGGAAAGGCGGTCAGGGCATGAGTATTTTTCCTTTTATTGATTCAACAAGTGCAGATACTGAAACAAACAGTGAACTTCCAATGCTGAAGGAATATGCCTACGACTTTGAAAAGAATGAACTGCTTCTGGATGCGGACGGCTGTACCTATATGGTGGAAGGCAATGAGGCACTCCGCATCTGGATATTTAAAGCCCTGGTTACAGAGCATTTTCATTATACGGCATATTCCTTTGTATTTGGCTCTGAGTTCCAGGACCAGGTTGTGGGACATTCCATGAATGCAGAGATTGTAAAGCTGGAACTGGAACGCTTTATTATCGAGGCACTCATGGTAAACCCATATATAAAGCGTCTGGATAATTTTGTTTTTAAAAATGATTTTGACGGAATGACAGTCAGCTTTGACTGCACCAGTATCTATGGAACGGATACAATTCCAGTCCCGGTGAGGGAGGTGAGAGGATAATGGATTTTAGTGCAGAGGGAATACTGGCAAGGATGAAAGCTTCCCTGAAAAATGAAGATACAAAAATGGAGGGCAGCTTCTCCATGGACAATCTTCAGGCGGTGTCCGAGGAAATTGCCCGGTTTAATGCCATGAGAATCATACCTCTTATGAATACACTGACTGATAAAGAAGATGATATGGGTACCAGTGGAAACGAAAGGCACTATGTGAGATGGGCAAAAGAAGCCACGGATGCTGATGGGAAAGTCATAGTGGGAAATGCAAAAATTGATACTCCCAGGGATGGAACCGGACTTGTGTCGATAGCAGTTCTTACGGTGGATGCAAAGTCCCCGACAGAGGAGCAGATTCGGCTGGTCCAGGAATACATAAATAATGTGCGTCCGGTTGGGGCAGAGCCGGTTGTGATGGCTGCAGAAAGCATTCCGGTTGTCATTTTGTGTGATATTGTAAAATTATCCGGATATACGGATGAAACAGTAAAGGCACAGATTAGGAGCAGTCTGGAAAACTATATCACGCAGGCAGCATTCCAGAGTGGAGTAATCTCTCTTAATTATTACAAAATCAGCAACATCATCAGCGGGGTGGATGGTGTCAGGGAAGTGGAAAATCTGAGGATTAATGGAACCCAGGATTCTGTTACGGCAGAATATGATAAGTTTTTTGAACTGGAGGAGTTGATATTGAATGTCATTGAATGATAACCATATGCTCCCGGCAAAAATAAGGAACATGAGGCAGATGGGGGATATTTTAAATGCAGAAGAGATTATCCTGGGAGAGCTTGAAAAAATAATTGACGGGATGTATGAAAGGGCTTTTATACTGCATGAGGAAACAATAAATGAAAAATGGCTGGAAGAAAAACTGGGGCAGGTTATAGAAGGAATTGTTGAGGTGGAGAAACGGAAAAACCGGCTTCACATTGATATTTCTATAATTATTGAACAGCTGACATATACAGAGGAAAAAACGGTTATTGATTTTCTTGAAAAATGGCTTCCCGCACATCTGGCATACAGTGTTATTTATGGAGAGTATTTTAAAGCACAAAATTATATGTCGGCATTATGGCAGGACGATGAGATTATGGAGATAAGGCAGGTGGATTTATGAGTTTTGGAGGACTGATTCTTACAAATGCAGGAAGAAATGAAATTGCCAGGGCAGAAATGGGTGAAAAGTTTTCTATTACGGATATAGTGTTGGGGGACGGAGTTTATAACGGTTCATACATGAGTATTGACAGACTGGTTAATCCAGTTATGACGCTTCCGGTTGCCAAAATCACAAGAGATGGGAGCAAAGTATGTCTGGAAATCGAGTTTAATTCAAAAGATGTACCAAGGGCATTCTTTTTCAGGGAAATTGGAATCATAGCAAACGGAAAGCTTTGTTACTATGATAATTGTGGAACGGAAGCAGAGTACATTAATCCTGATTCAGACAATCTAATCAAGCAGAAAAGGATGAGAGTGATTCTGTCAATTTCATCAGAGGTGGAAGTCAGGGTAACGGTGGCGAGTACACTGTATGCCCTTGAAGAAGATTTGAACAGCCATGTGGCTGATTATGATAACCCACACCATGTCACGAAAGGGCAGATAGGTCTGGAGAATGTGGATGACACTTCTGATGCGGACAAACCGGTATCCGCTGCCCAGCAGGAAGCCATTAAGGATGCAAACGTAAATTCCAATCACTATACGGATGAGAAAATAACTGACCTGATAGGTGGTGCCCCTGATACTCTGAACACACTGAAGAAAATTGCAGATACCATGGAGGAAGCCATCGGTAAAAAAGCAGATACAAGTGAATTGAACTCCCATACTGCAGATAAGTCCAATCCGCATAATGTCACGAAAACGCAGGTGGGACTGGGGAATGTGAATAATACATCTGATGTAAACAAACCGGTGT
The DNA here is from genome assembly GCA_964604575.1 of uncultured Acetatifactor sp. Taxonomy (GTDB): domain Bacteria; phylum Bacillota; class Clostridia; order Lachnospirales; family Lachnospiraceae; genus Acetatifactor. Next base: position 1,164 of record CAZRZM010000014.1, on the reverse strand, counting down.
CTACAGCACAGCAGACAGCCATTGACGGAGCTTATGAGAACTCCAACCGTTACACTGACGAAAAAATTGCCGCACTGATAAACGGCGCACCGTCCACACTGGACACGCTCAAAGAGATAGCGGACGCCATGGAGGAAAACCAGAATGTGGTGGCAGCCCTGGAGGAATCTATTGGCAAAAAAGCCAATGAAAGCGAATTTGACTCCCATATAAAGGATAAGTCCAATCCCCACAGTGTCACCAAAGCACAGTTAGGACTGGGAAATGTGGCAAATGAGCGACAGTATTCCGCGTCCAATCCCCAGCCCAGTGTTGCAGGCTCCAGCGGAAGCTGCACCGGCAACGCTGCCACTGCGACAAAACTGAAAACCGCAAGAACCATAACAACGAATCTTGCATCAACAAGCGCAGCAAGTTTTGACGGCTCAGCAAATGCCACTCCGGGGGTAACAGGAATTTTGTCCATTGCTAATGGTGGAACCGGAAACAGTACCGGCTCTGCTGTCAAACTGACCACAGCAAGGAACATTAACGGCATGTCTTTCAATGGTACTGCAAATGTGGCAAACTACGGCACCTGCTCTACAGCCGCTGCTACAGCGGCAAAGACTGTAGCCTGCACCGGATTCGCCCTGGTTACCGGTGCGGAAATTACAGTCAGGTTTAAATATGGAAATACTGCGAGTGCCCCGACACTGAATGTGAACAGCACCGGTGCAAAACCGATACATTATCAAAATCTGTATATTCAGCCAGCAAATGGAAAACTTGAAGCAGATACGCTTTACACATTTCGCTATACTGGGGAATGTTACGAAGTTGTTGGTGAAATAGGTGGGGAACATCCCTATTACGAAAGTGCTGACACAGAAAACCCTGATTCATGGACAGACATGCCGCTGTTTACAAACGGACTTCACATAAAAACGATTTGCCAAAGAATCTCCACCATGTTCAGAAACGTGCGCTATCTTAATAATAATTTAGTTAAAACTAAAGAACTGATTTGGGAGGGAAACACTACTGCAGGTTCACCAATTAATATGGGAGAAATCAGAGGTATAATCCCAAGTGGAGCAACTTTTATATGCGCAGTGGTAAAATACTGTGCCGGAGCAGCGACTCATGACCCATGCAACGCAATAATGAATTCGTCAAATACAT
>CAZRZM010000013.1:0-32283 GCA_964604575.1 uncultured Acetatifactor sp. | reverse complement strand
AATGGTTAAGAGGTCTGCCAGCATCTGTGTGGGATGAAATTCATTGGTCAGTCCGTTCCACACCGGAATTTTGGAATACTCTGCCAGCTCCTCCACAATTGTCTGCTCAAATCCGCGATATTCGATTCCCTCATACATACCTGCCAGCACACGTGCGGTATCTGCAATACTTTCCTTCTTGCCAATCTGGGAACCGGACGGGTCCAGATAAGTACTTCCCATGCCCAAATCATGTGCCGCCACCTCAAAGGCACAGCGGGTACGGGTACTGGTTTTTTCAAAAATCAACGCCACATTTTTTCCCTTCAGGGTATCCATAGGAATACCATTTCTCTTTTTCCACTTCAAGTCTTCCGCCAAATCCAGCAGATACTTAATCTCTTCCTGTGTAAAATCCAGTAACTTTAAAAAATCTCTTCCTTTTAAATTTATCTCTGTTTTCATATTTACCTATTCCTTTCACGCTTACTTTTCAATATACTTCAAAATGAAGCATTTGACAACCCCGATAAAAAAACAGTTGGCTCTCCATAGGGAAAGTCAACTGTTTTCGTATTTTATTATTTATGATTCTTTTACAGTCTCTTTGAAAGCAGCGGCTACACTGGCAATGCCCTGCAGTTCTGCGGGGAGCAGAATTGTGGTTGCCTGACCGTCTGCCACTTTTTCAAAAGCTTCCAGACTCTTCATCTTAAGTACCGCCTCGTCTGCACCTGCCTCTTTCAGCATACGGATACCATCGGCATTTGCCTGCTGTACTTTGATAATAGCCTCCGCTTCACCTTCTGCCTCGCGAATCATTTTTTCTTTCTGTGCCTCTGCGCGCAGGATTGCGGACTGTTTATCTGCTTCCGCGCGGAGAATTGCAGATTCTTTTTCACCTTCTGCGGAGAGAATCTTTGCTTTCTTCTCACCTTCTGCACGGGTTACGGCTTCACGTCTCTCACGTTCTGCTTTCATCTGCTTCTCCATGGCGTTCTGAATCTCTGCAGGAGGAATGATATTCTTTAATTCCACACGATTAACCTTGATACCCCAGGGGTCTGTTGCGATATCCAGCGCCGCGCGCATCTTGGTGTTAATAGTTTCACGGGAGGTAAGGGTCTGGTCCAGCTCCAAATCACCGATAATATTACGAAGTGTGGTAGCAGTCAGATTCTCGATTGCCATCATAGGATTCTCAACACCATAAGTAAAAAGCTTGGGGTCAGTAATCTGATAGAATACAACGGTATCAATTCTCATAGTTACATTATCTTTGGTGATAACAGGCTGAGGCGGAAAATCCGCTACCTGCTCTTTTAAGTTTACTTTTCTGGCAACTTTATCCAGAAAAGGCATCTTGATATGAAAACCTACCGACCATGTTCCCTGATATGCTCCAAGACGTTCCATAACGTATGCCTGCGCCTGGGGAACAATCTTAATGCAGGATACCAGAATTACAAGAACAATAATAACAAGACCAATAATAAAAAATTCCATTTTTTACCTCTTTCTGCGTTGTATCTGTGCAACGCACACATTTTTATACATTTGTATTCTGCACAATTTCTCTGACAATCAGTTTCACACCGTTAATTGCCGTAATCTCAACCACTGCTCCTACCGGAAGCTGTTTATTTTCCTCGCAGTTTCTGGCGCTCCATTCCTGACCGCCCACTGTCACCTGCCCGATGCCCTGCAGATTATCCACTTCACTGGTTACAATCGCCTGGCGTCCAATCAGGCTTTCCGCATTTGTTTTAATCCGGTCTTTGTTAAAATATTTCACAGCAATGGGTCTTGTGAAATATAACAGAAGAAGCGATGTCAGGAAAAACAGCAGTACCTGTATCACTACATTAGCATGAAGGACCGTTGCCAGAATTGCAACCAGTGCTCCACCGGCAAACCAGATAGAGGTCAATCCTAATGATAAGACTTCAACAATAATCGCCACAATCAATACTACCAGCCAGACCATCATCATTTCGTTCATGAAATCACTCCCTTATTATACTACTACTTACTATTATTACCTTAATGTCAGTATACTTACATTTTTCTTTTTGTATCTGTTTTCGTTTTGTTTACAGTTTACTACAAATTGATGGGGCAGGCAATGTTTTTATACGCACGATAAGGGAAATATCGTGCGATAGGGGGGGAAGGGGGGAGGGCGCAGGTATGTTTTTTTGTGGCATTATGCCGGACATTCCAGCAAGCCTCTGGGACATTGACTTAAGTCAGCATAGGCTGCCTTAAGTCAATAGAGTCTTGCTTCCATGGCATACAGCCACAAAAAACCATACCTGCGCCCTCAGCCTGCTCCACTACCCTATTGAAGCTTTGGAAAATGCCATTTTAAAATGTGTATAAAAATAAATGTAACAATTAAATAAAAAGTGGCTGTAGGTTTGGACTACATGCCACTTTTTATTTGGTTTGTGTATTTTGTTTTGTGGTTATTATCTGATATTCCGGTATATTCAGATTATATCCGTGTTGTAATGATTAGTAGAATACGTGGTTACCGATTACAATACCTTCTCTGCCGTTGTTGCGGCGGAAGTGTGTCAAATCACCTACATTGGAGGCGCCGGAAAGCGCTTCCTCTGCCGCCTGGACACAACTGGAGCTTATCTTGCCGGATTCGTAAACGCGGTTTACTTTACCGTTCAGGGCAGGCGTAAACTGTCCGGAGGCATAGATAACACCATGAATACTGTCAGGATATGCACCGCTTCTAACACGGTTCATTACCACTGCACCAACTGCAAGCTGACCTTCATAAGACTCACCACCTGCCTCACACTGAATCAATGCTGCAAGCAACAGCGTGGTATCTGCATCTGTGGTATATTCACCATAATTTACATGGCGTTTTGCTTCACGCTCGGCTTCTTCACGTGCTTTTATTTCTTCCATGGTCTCTCCGGCATCAATCTGGAAATCCAGAGTGACATAATCTGAGGATACATAGCCGTCATTGCCTTCATAATCAATGCAAATCCATTCTTCCTCATCTGCCTCAAGTACTTCTACAATCTCACCCTGGGGAAGCAGTCCATATACTCCTGCATCCAGACTGGGTTCTGTACGGACACGCAATGTCTCCGTATCCGTTATTGTTGCAATCATTTTACCAACATCATTTGCCAGTGTTCTGGCTTCCTCATCAAACAGCAGATATTCATCTTTTGCCCATCCAATGATATTACCGGACTGTAATTTGGTCCATCCATCTTTTCTCTCCAGAATGGTTCCACCACAATCCTTGTATAACATGCCGACTTTCTCGGCGTCTTCGCTGGCTTCGCTTCTCACATTCAGAGCATTGGATACGTTTGCCATAACCAGTTTGGATTCTTTCTGCTCTTCCTCAAATGTAAGATTCAATTCCTTTGCTGTGGCACTGATAATCTCGCTGGTATCAGCAGTACCAGGCTCGAGAATGGCCGCCACACCGCCACTTAAATCATTCAGGTAATTCTTGTTGCTGCCAGCTTCTACGGTTATGCCCATCTGCATTGCGGTACATACAACTGTTGTCATACACACCAGTACAGTAAGCAACCTTTTGCTTCTTGCCATTTTTTTACCTCCAACAAACTTCAAGATACCAAAATTGTATCACTTTTTTAATAAAATATTACAATTTTGTTAAATTTGTTACGCAAGTTATCATAGCAGAAGCTTATCTGTTTGTCAAGTTTTGTATCTGATTCTGTACAATCCCTTGATTTTACGCCACTTTTTAGGTGCCCGGGATTCTAATTCACCCAGTCTGCAATAAAATTTTGTTAAGATATGTTAAGATAATTTAATATTTTTCTCAATTATCTTTTGACTATAATTTTTTGGAAGTCTCAATACATGCCTCCATGGCATCCATAACCGCCGCACGCATTCCCTTTTCTTCCAAAACTTTAACTGCCTGAATGGTAGTTCCGCCGGGAGAACATACCATATCTTTTAATTCTCCGGGATGTTTTCCTGTCTCCAATACCATTTTGGCACTGCCGAGAACGGACTGTGCTGCAAATTCATATGCCTGCTTTCTGGGCATACCTGCCGCCACTGCCTCATCCGCCATGGCTTCTATAAATAGAAACACATAGGCGGGAGAACTGCCGCTGACACCCACAACCACATCCATCAACCGCTCCGATACTACGCTTGCCACGCCAAAAGAACGGAGCAGCACCAGAACACTGTCCATGTCTTCTTCGGTAACATTGTCACCTGCGCACACACCAGTACATCCCTCCAGAACCAAAGCAGGCGTATTAGGCATACAGCGGATAATCTTACGGCTCTTTCCACCAAACGCGTCATATAAAAAAGAAAGAGTTTTTCCGGCAGCAATACTGACAATTAACGTTTCGTTACGAGTGTTATCCTTGATTTCATTAATTACCTCTGCCAGAAATATAGGCTTGACTGCCAAAAATAAAATGTCCGCCGATGCCGCCACCTGAGAGTTACTCTCAGCTATACATATGTTAAATTTATCTTTAACTTTTTTATTTGTAGCATCTGTTATTGAATGTCCAATAATATCCTCTGCACTGGCAATCCCTTTCTGGAGCATTCCTCCTATCATGGCAGTCGCCATATTACCCAGACCAATAAATCCAATTTTCATATTTCCTCACCTTCCGCCGCACAAACGGCATAAACAATTAAATGGCTGATATATTACAATCAAATTATGTGTTTTACTATTTTATCATATACTAATATGTTGAACAATATTGAAGAGAGAACCGCAACATACTTTAACTTCTCCTCTGTCTATGTGCCTCATACATCAATAATGCCGTTGCGACTGCTGCATTCAGGGATTCCACCTGTCCTTCCATGGGAATCTTTAAATAAGAAAAGGCTGCATCCGCAGTCTCCCGGGTAAGACCGTTGCTTTCATTTCCTATTATAAATGCGGTGGGTTCCCGAAAAGAAAATCCGTCATAATAATCCTTTCCCTGCAAATGTGCTGCGTATGTTTTGATTCCTCTATTATGTAACATGTGTAATGTTTCTGTTATATTCTCCGTATAAACGTAAGGTACACGGTAAATAGAGCCCATAGTAGAGCGTATGGTTTTGGGATTAAACAAATCCACCGTCTGTCCTACAATTATAACACCCGTTATTCCTGCACCTTCCCCAGCTCTCAGTATCGTCCCCAGATTACCGGGGTCCTGAAGATTCTCCAGTATTACAAAAAGCGGATTGGGCTGCTTTAGCAATTCCTCCAAATGATATTCGGGACGGTCAAGCACCGTCAAAATCCCCTGGGGAGTCTGGGTATCCGACATTTTGGCAAACACCTCCGCAGTAACGACTTCATATTCTGTCTGCGCTAATTTGGTGTTCCATTCCAAATTTTCATGTACTTTGGGCAAAGCCTCCTCTGAAAGATAAACCTCACGAACCAGTTTGGCAGGCGCCTCCTCAAACATTTTAAATCCTTCTGCCAAAAACACCCGGTCCTTTTTGCGCTCTTTCGCTTTCGTCTGCCACTGTACAACTTGTTTTACTTTGTTATTCGATGTACTTGTTATCATAACTCTCCCTATTTCCTTACCAGACAAAAAAGCGGTTATACCTTTAAAGATATAGCCGCTTTGCCGTTATCTATAATATATTCCTGTCTAAATCTTATACGGACAACAGATGCGCTATTTCAAACTGGTATTCATCAATACCTTTGTGCATATTCAGTCCTTCTTCGATATCAAAATCTACAAACTCACCATGCTGGTATCCAACCACACGGTTCGTTTTTCCCTGAAGCAGAATATCCACCGCATACGCACCCATAATAGACGCATAATAACGGTCTTTGGCACTGGGATTCCCTCCACGCTGCATATAACCGAGAATAGTTGCACGGGTCTCAATACCGGTTGCCGCCTCAATTCTTCTTGCCATAGAGGTGGAATGTCCGATTCCTTCCGCATTGATAATGAGATGATGGGTTTTACCTTTTTTGCGGCTGGCAATAATATTATTAATAATCGCCTGCTCATTAAAATCATATTTTTCAGGGAGCAGAATATCCTCCGCACCATTTGCAATACCGCACCAGAGAGCGATATAACCCGCATCACGTCCCATTACTTCAATAATACTGCATCTCTCATGGGAGGAAGAGGTATCCTTCACTTTGTCGATTGCTTCCATGGCGGTATTCACTGCGGTATCAAAGCCGATAGTATACTCGGTACATGCTATATCAAGGTCAATGGTTCCAGGCAGACCAATGGTGTTAATTCCCAGTCTGGACAGAACCTGGGCGCCACGATAGGAACCGTCTCCACCGATTACCACAATACCGTCAATACCATGTTTTCTGCAAATCTCTGCACCCTTCTGCTGTCCCTCGGGAGTTTTGAACTCAAGACATCTTGCAGTGCCAAGAATCGTACCTCCACGCTGGATAATATCGGATACATCTTTTGCTTCCATATCTATAATTTCTTCATTTAAAAGTCCCTGATAGCCTTTTTTAATTCCTTTTACCTTAACGCCTTTCGCAATCGCAGTACGGACCACCGCCCGAATCGCTGCGTTCATACCGGGTGCATCGCCACCACTTGTCAAAACGCCGATTGTCTTAATCTCTTTTGCCATGATGTTACCTCCTAAAGTAATCCATATTAGGTTCTCTATTATTATACTATGTTTCTTTTCCCTGACTATTTATTTTAATCTATTTTTTAACGGTTTTCAATAGGTTTCGTTACATATTTAACATTTTCTTGTCCGAAAATGGAAGATAATTTCCCGCGCAGTGCATCGTCTGCACAAACTCTTAAATTCTGAGGAAGAATTTTAATATTTTTGCTGTCTCTTAAGAATATTACCACATCTTCATTTCCGTCCGAATCAGCTATGGCAGACAACAGCTCCTGCTCTCTTGTCCGGTAATCATCCGCACTGGAAAACTGTACCCAGATGCCTCCCGGAAGTCCTCCCGGCTTCAGTTCTTTCGGCTGCCTCCCTTGCGCCGTATTCTGCCTGTCCGTCCACTGCCCGGAAACAGACCCGTTTCTACTATTTCCATCCCTTCTGCCGCGTCCGTATCTGTCACGGAAAAGCTCTCTGCCTGCCTGGGCTTCCTCAAATCCCGCAATCTGCTCGCAGATAATTTTTCCGTCTTTATCCTCTTCCACGGACACTCTTCCTTTGATAAAGACTTTTGCGTCTTCCTGCAACAGCGTATTGTATTTTTCATAATCCTTGGGAAAAACCACCACTTCCACATTTCCCACCAAATCTTCCAGATTTAAGAACGCCATCACTTTGTCATTTCTGGTATATTTGATGGTTTTGTCCGCAATCATACCTCCCACAATGGCAGTGGCATTATCCCGGACAAGAACCGTTCCCGTTTCCTCATCCAGCGCGAAATCATTGGTTGTATTGGTGATATTCTTTTGCCACAGCTCCTGATATTCCTCCAGCGGGTGACCGCTGACATAAATTCCCAGAACTTCTTTTTCAAAAGCAAGAAGCATTTCTTTATTATATTCGCCCACATCCGGCATACGGATATCAAACTCTTCTTTCTGGTTGTCCTCCGCAATGTCAAACAGTGAAATCTGGCCCGCAAGATTATTTTTCTTATCCCGCGAAATATTATCCACAATCTGTACATAAACACTCATAAACTGTTTGCGGTTACCGCCAAGACTGTCCAGGGCGCCTGCCTTGATAAAGTTTTCAATGGCACGTTTATTCATATCCTTATCTGCCATACGGGTAATGAAATCCTTGAGATTGGTAAATCGTCCCCTCTCCTTACGCTCCTCCACCAGAGCATCGATGACTGGACGCCCCACCCCTTTGATGGCAGTCAGGGCATAGCGGATGCTTCTGCCGGAAACAGAGAAGCCTGCCTCGCCCTCATTGATATCCGGGGGAAGCAGTTCAATGCCCATATTACGACAAGTGAGAATATACTCCGAAACCTTTTTGGAGTTGTCAATGACGGAGGTCAACAGTGCCGCCATAAATTCCACCGGATAATAATATTTCAGATAGGCTGTCTGGTATGCAACCACCGCATAACATGCCGCATGGGATTTGTTAAATGCGTATTTGGCGAAATCCATCATTTCGTTATATATCTGCTCCGCTGTCTTTTCGCTGATACCGTTGGATACACAGCCCGGCACTCCTTCTTCTGCATTACCATAGATAAAGTTGGCACGCTCCTTCTCCATCACCGACTGCTTTTTCTTACTCATGGCACGGCGCACCAAATCGCTGCGTCCCATAGTGTAGCCGCCCAAGTCACGCACAATCTGCATTACCTGCTCCTGATAGACAATACAGCCATAGGTGGGCGCAAGAATCGGCTCAAGCTGAGGGCAGGAATAAGTAACTTCCTGATGATTATTTTTACCCTGTATATATTTGGGTATAAAATCCATGGGGCCCGGACGGTATAAGGAAATTCCCGCTATGACATCCTCCAGATTCTGCGGACGCAGTTCTTTCATGAAGCTCTTCATACCGGCGCTTTCCAACTGGAAAATACCATCCGTCCTGCCTGTGCCCACAGATGCCAACACCTTTTTATCATCATAATCAATGGCATCTATATCCAGATGGACTCCGGTAGATTTCTCCACAAATTCCACAGCATCATGGATAACCGTCAGGGTGCGCAGTCCCAGAAAGTCCATCTTGAGCAGCCCCAGTTCTTCCAGTGTTGTCATGGTAAACTGCGTGGTAATGGAGCCGTCGGAACCTCTGGACAAAGGCACAAATTCCTCTGCCGCCCGGGGGCAGATAACTACGCCGGCAGCGTGCATGGAGGTATGTCTTGGCAGACCCTCCAGACGCTTGCACATGGTAATCAGATATTTTACCTGCTCATCCTCCTGATACAATTTACGAAATTCGGGATTCAGCTCCAGCGCGCGGTCTATCGTGATATTCAATTCATTGGGCACCATTTTGGCAATGGAATCCACAAAGGCATAGGGCAAATCCATAACCCTTCCCACATCGCGTATCACGCCCTTGGCTGCCAGTGTACCAAAGGTGACAATCTGCACCACTTTATCCGCACCGTATTTTCGTCCCACATAATCAATCACTTCCTGCCTGCGTTCAAAACAGAAATCAATATCAATATCCGGCATGGAAACACGCTCCGGATTCAAAAAACGCTCAAACAGCAGATTATAGCGGATGGGGTCAATATTAGTAATGGTGAGGCAATAGGACACAATACTACCTGCTGCTGAGCCACGTCCCGGTCCCACCGGAATACCGTTTCTTCTGGCATAGTTGATGAAATCCCATACGATGAGGAAATAATCCACATATCCCATTGTGCGGATAACCGACAATTCGTAGTCCAGCCGCTGCCGCAGGGTCTGTCCCGTATCCCCCGCCGGCAAATCATCCACACTGCTTCCCTCCGGCAAACCGGCGCCATACCGTTCCATAAGTCCGTCATTGCAAAGCTTGTTCAGATAGGTCCAGGAATCATACCCTTCCGGCACCTCATACCGGGGCAGTTTTGTCACGCCGAACTCTATCTCCACCTCGCAGCGGTCCGCAATTCTCTGGGTATTTTCCACCGCCTCCCAGGCATAGGGAAACAGCCCTTTCATCTCTTCCTCGCTTTTGACATAATACTGACCGCCCTCATAGCGCATACGGTCTTCGTCTGCCAGCTTTTTTCCGGTCTGGAGACATAACAGAATGTCATGGGAATCCGCATCCTCCGCATATGTGTAATGCACATCATTGGTTGCCACCAGCGGAATATCCAGCTCACGGCTCATCTTTAACAGCTCTGTGTTCACTAATTTCTGTTCTGCCAGTCCATGGTCCTGCAGCTCCAGAAAATAATTGCCCCTGCCAAAACACGCTTCATATTTGCGGGCTGCATTTCTCGCCTCGTCCGGCAGTCCTTTGGAAATATATCTCTGCACTTCCCCTGCCAGGCAGGCAGACAGTGCGATAATGCCCTCATGGAACTGGTTTAATATCTCCATATCCACCCGGGGCTTATAATAATACCCTTCTGTAAAACCACGGCTGACTATTTTCATCAGATTGGCATATCCGGTATTATTTTCCGCCAGTAACACCAGATGGTAATATCTGTCCTCACCGCCTGTCAGCTCCTTGTCAAACCGGGAGGCGGGCGCCACATATACCTCGCATCCCAGAATGGGTTTGATGCCTTCCGCCTTAGCGGCGCGGTAAAAATCAATGACTCCGTACATAACACCATGGTCCGTTATGGCTGCACTGTCCATCCCCAGTTCCTTTACCCGGTGCACATATTCCTTTATTTTGTTGGAACCGTCCAATAAGCTGTATTCGGTGTGGACATGTAAATGTGCAAACGCCATGGTTTTGCTCCTTTTCTTTTACTGTTTTAAGTGTATCATGAACCATGAAAAATAGCAAACAAGGTATCATTGAAAAATGCAAGTTTATGACCGTTTCGTCCTGCATTAAGTTTTGCTGACGAAACGGTTACATAAAGCCAAGGGGCATAGGACAAGAAACTCTTCAACCTATACCCCCCAGCTCGCAATAACTCATACCTTATTCACATAATATTTTCAGAAATTACCGTTACTTCCTCAGCTTATGTGCAGTCATTTCATATATTTACAGATATTTCTGCAACAGCTCCACCTTATCCGTTTTCTCCCATGGGAACTCTGCGTCTGTACGTCCAAAGTGTCCGTATGCAGCGGTTTTTCTATAAATAGGACGGCGCAAATCCAGCATCTTGATAATGCCCGCAGGTCTTAAATCAAAGTTTTCGCGGATGATTTCTACCAGCTTCTCATCGGAAAGGCTGCCGGTGCCAAAAGTGTCTACCATAATGGAAGTAGGCTGTGCCACACCAATCGCATAGGAAAGCTGAATCTCGCATTTCTCTGCCAGACCTGCTGCCACAATGTTCTTTGCCACATAACGTGCCGCATATGCAGCGCTCCTATCCACCTTGGTACAGTCTTTGCCGGAGAATGCACCGCCGCCATGACGGGCATATCCGCCGTAAGTATCCACGATAATCTTACGTCCGGTAAGACCACTGTCTCCATTGGGTCCGCCAATCACAAAACGCCCTGTAGGATTGATGAAGAACTTGGTCTTCTCATCTACCATATCTGCAGGAAGCACTTCATCAAAAACATATTTCTTAATGTCCGCATGAATCTGCTCCTGGGTAACTTTTTCGTCATGCTGTGTGGAAAGAACCACTGCCTCCAGACGGAACGGCTTTCCATTCTCATCATACTCTACGGAAACCTGACTCTTGCCGTCGGGTCTTAAATAGGATAATGTACCATTTTTGCGTACCTCTGTCAGTTTACGGGTCAGCTTATGTGCCAGTGAAATGGGATAAGGCATCAGTTCCTCTGTCTCGTTCGTGGCATAGCCGAACATCATACCCTGGTCTCCGGCGCCGATTGCCTCCAGCTCCTCATCACTCATTCCTGCCTCGCCGCATCTTGCCTCCAGTGCATGGTCTACACCCATGGCAATATCCGCAGACTGTTTATCCAGCGAAACCATTACTGCACAAGTATTGCCGTCAAATCCTTTCTCAGACGCATCATATCCGATTTCGGTAACTGTCTGGCGTACGATTGCAGGAATATCAATATTGGCTTTGGTGGTAACTTCTCCCATTACCAGTACAAATCCGGTGTTGGTACAAGTCTCACATGCCACACGGCTGAATGGGTCCTGCTCCATCAACGCATCCAGCACTGCGTCTGAAATGGCATCACAGATTTTATCGGGATGTCCTTCTGTTACGGATTCTGAAGTAAATAAATGTTTTTCCATATTTCCTCTCCTTCCGCCGCATAAGCGGCTAAATAATTCCTATAAACTACTAAAAAAGTCCGCTTACAAGAAGCGGACCCAATTTTCAGTATTGAAATCCTCTTATTGTTCGACTAAAATTCGCTCAGGGGGGCACCTTCCTATAAGGGGTTGCCGTGGCTTCATCGATCCTATGTATCTCCACCAGCTCTGAATAAGAGAGAATCTATTTAATTGTTTTTATCATTATTTGTTATGATACGATTACCATACTACTAATACTTGTTTTTGTCAACATATTTTGACAAGAAAACAAGCTGTCATATCAGCTTATCTTCAGCTTAAATTTCTGGAAATCTTTTTCTTTTTCCAGCAGTTCAATCTGCGCTCCCAGTGCCTGGAGTTTTATATGAAAATCTTCATATCCGCGCTCAATATAATGAATATCATCCACTGTGGTAAAGCCTTCCGCAGCCAGTGCCGCCATTACAAGCGCTGCACCCGCCCTCAAATCCGGAGCCGATATGCTGGCGCCTGTGTACTTGTCCACTCCATCAATAATCGCGGTATTGCCTTCCACTTTAATACTGGCACCCATACGGGTCAACTCGTCCACATATTTAAATCTGTTTTCAAAAATACTTTCCGTCACGATACTGGTTCCCCTGGACAATGCCAGTGCCACTGTAATCTGCGGCTGCATATCGGTAGGAAATCCCGGATAGGGCAGTGTCTTTACATGGGTATGCATAAGGGGTTTGGAAGCAACCACCCGTATACAGTCGTCTGCCTCCTCCACTTCACAGCCTATCTCCAACAGCTTCGCGGTAATGGATTCCAGATGCTTGGGAATAACATTTTTAACGGTCACATCTCCCTTGGTAACTGCCGCAGCAAACATAAAAGTACCGGCTTCAATCTGGTCGGGAATAATCGCATATTCCGTACCATGCAGTCTGCCCACACCCCGGATACGGATTACATCTGTTCCGGCTCCTTTGATATTGGCACCCATACTGTTGAGAAAATTTGCCAAATCCACCACATGGGGTTCTTTTGCCGCATTCTCAATGATAGTTGCACCTTCTGCCATAGTAGCTGCCATCATAATATTAATGGTAGCCCCCACACTCACCACGTCCATATAGATATGGCTTCCAACCAGCCGCTCTGCGTTGGTCTTAATCAGTCCATGTTCAATGATAACTTCTGCTCCCAGTGCACGGAATCCCTTGATATGCTGGTCGATGGCACGGCATCCGATATCACAGCCGCCGGGAAGCGCCACCTCCGCATGTCTGTATTTTCCGAGAAGGGCACCAATCAGATAATAGGATGCCCGGATTTTCTTGATATTGTCATCATCTACTATCAGGTTGCTAATCTGGGAAGCATTTAAAACTACTTTGTGGCGCTCTTCGCGCTTTACCATTACACCAATACCTTCCATGGCGCGTAATAACACATTTGTATCACGCACATCAGGCATATTTTCTATATATACGGTATCATCTGTCATAACAGAAGCAGCAAGAATAGGAAGCGCCGCATTTTTAGCACCTCCTATTTCCACTTCTCCGACTAATGGATTACCGCCTTTAATTGCGTATTGTTCCATCTATTCTTACCTCTTGGGTTACATAATCAATATCTTTTCCTTTTTATAACATATTTTCTACGTTTTGTAAACAGAATACACGTTCCCCTGATGGATACACCCTTAATCCAGGTAGTCCAGAGGATTCACCTGCTTGCCCCCAATGAGTATTTCAAAATGCAGGTGGGGTCCTGTGCTGACACCCGTATTGCCGCTCAGCGCAATCTTATCACCCTGTTTTACGGTCTGCCCGGCTTTTACCAATACCTTACTCAGATGCCCATATCTGGTCTGTCTGCCGTCTTCATGGTTAATATAAACCACATAGCCGTAACCGCTTCCCCAGCCTGCTTTCGCAACGGTACCACCACAGGAGGCGTATACAGCCGTACCTGTAGGCGTAGCCCAGTCAACACCCTTGTGATAGGTGCTGGCACCTTTTTTCGGCGCTTTTCTGCGTCCGAAACTGGAAGACAGTCGTCCACCTGAAATGGGCTTGACATAGGTAGGCGGAATTTTAGTTCCACGTTCCACAATCTTGGGAACTGCCTCTTTTACAACTTCCTCTTTCAGTATCTCTCTTCCCACTTCTTTATCATTCAAATAGGACACATCCGCCACAATTTTGCGGAAACCCGCTGAAGGCTGCTGCAAAATCTGGGTCTGGGTCGTATACCAGCTATCGTTATCCACATAGATAATGTCCGCATCATAGCTTTCCTCTACATATATCTGCTCCGTCCGCTCAACCGAAAGTTCCGGCTCAGGAACCGTAATAATCAGCTTCTGTCCCACACGGATAGGTGTATTCTCGGTTTCCAGGGCATCATTCATCTCCACAATTTTGTCCATGGGGATATTTACCTTGATGGATATCTCCGACAAAGTATCTCCTGAAACCACCTCATATTCACTGGCAGTCTCCTGCTCTTTTGTCACCTGGTCGATTGCCGCTCCAATCTCTGTAAGCTGGCTCTGGGGAAGGTAGGATTCTACAATTTCCACTTCCTCGGAAAATCCCATGCTCATAAGCCCCAGTTCATAATCCTCAAATCCTTTTTCTTCTGTGATAACCGTCTGGCTGCCTATATGGGAAAAAACGCTCTGCACTCCTGCTTCCTGATATGTGTTTTCACTTCCGTCTCCATTTTCTGCCATATCCTCGTCCGGCGCATTCACTACAGACGCCTTCAGAACATTAAATTCCCGGTTGGCATCCTGCTCAAGCTCTATGGCAAATTTCTGCTCATCGTCATACTTGCCAATCGCCGCCTGCAACAACTCCCGAACTTCCTCCACACTGGATAAACTTACCATATATTCATTGATTTTCACAGTGTAAGAACGGTGGGTAGTCTCATGAATACTCTTCTGAAGCTCTGCTTCCATCTGTTCACAGACAGTTTCCTTTTCATCGACTACTCCCCACAGTACTTCTTCACCTTCCATGGAAATATCCACATTCAGGAAAGTCAGTTCCTCGCTTTTAAGGGCAATATTTTTTCTCGCCTGCATCAGCAGTTCCTCTGCCGTTTCTCTATCCGCAACACTGCCCACATCCGTTCCATTGATAAACACATGAAACAGGTTGTCCCCCGTTTTCTCAAAAGGAACATAGCCCTTTAAAAATAGAAGGCAGCAAAATAATGCGATTACGGTATATTTAATATATGTAAATTTTACTCTTTTATTATAACGTGTTATATTTTTCATCTGTTTTCAATTCTCATTTTTTTCTAATTGGGCGGAGCCAAACTGTTACCTAAATTATTCTAACAGCATTCATTTGGGTTGTAAAGTGGTTATTCCATGGTGTATTCTAAATGTGACAATGTTCGATGCAGGGCTGAAATGCAGCCCATGTTTCATTTGAAAAAGGAGGCAGCCATGGCAACACCCATTATTTTCCATATTGATGTAAATTCCGCTTTCTTAAGCTGGTCTGCCCTGGAGGCAATGCAGAAAGGGGAAAAAAGAGACCTGCGCCTGATACCCTCCATTGTGGGCGGCGATATCGCCAAACGTCACGGTGTGGTGCTCGCCAAATCCATTCCCGCAAAGGCTTACGGAATTACCACCGGCGAACCGGTAGTGAACGCCCTCCGCAAATGTCCCTCTCTGGTCTGCGTTGCTCCCAATCATGCTTATTATAAACAAATGAGCGGGATGCTCATGGAATATCTGTCCGGCATCTGCCCTGATATTGAACAGGCCAGTATTGATGAATGCTATATGGATTATACCCCGATTGCGGAAAAATATGCCTCCCCGGAAACTGCTGCCATAACAATCAAAGATGCCATTCTGGAAAAATTTGGATTTACGGTAAACATTGGCATATCCGACCGAAAAGTGCTGGCCAAGATGGCTTCTGATTTCAAAAAGCCCAATCTCGTGCACACTCTGTACTCTCATGAAATAAAAGAAAAACTTTGGCCGCTTCCTGTTTCCAGCCTGTTTATGTGTGGACATTCCAGTGTGGATACCCTGCATAAACTGGGCATTGTTACCATCGGCGAACTGGCATGTGCCAACCGTACAATTATAGAAGCCCATTTAAAAAGCCATGGCATCACTCTCTGGGAATATGCCAACGGCATTGATACTTCCACAGTCACACCCACACCATCCAGGGCAAAAGGAATCGGCAATTCCACTACTCTGACCTTAGATGCCACGTCCTCCGGGGATGCCAAAAAAATTCTGCTGCAGTTGTCTGAATCCGTTGCATCGCGTCTGCGCGCCTCCCACCAGCTTGCCGGACAAGTCTGCACGGAAATCAAATATAACGATTTTCGCAGCGTATCCCACCAGGCACTGTTGGACACTCCCACTGCTTCCACAGATGTCATTTACCACAAAGCCTGTGTGCTGTTTGATGAATTATGGAACGGCACACCCATCCGCCTGCTGGGAGTCCGCACCTCCAAATTATATGAGGAGGATGAACCCATTCAGTTAAATCTTTTTGATTATCATTCCCAGCTTTCCGAAAAACAGCAGAAGCTGGATGCCGCACTGGACACTATCCGCTCCAAATACGGCAAAAATGCCATAAAAAGAGGAAGCCTTATTGACTCCCCCGATACTCCCCGTTCATGATATGCAGTTATTTTTTGCGGATACTGTATCCAAAGGTTCCCAGCCTCTCTCCACACAGCAGATAAGAGCCATGGGAATATACAATGGGCTGCGCCTGCTCCAGATGGAATTTGCGTTTCTCATCCATATACTTTTCCTCTGCATGTACTGCCACCACATCTGCCAGAAACATATCATGGGAACCCAGCGGAATTATCTTGTTCACACGGCACTCAATGTTTACCGGACTTTCCGCAATCAGCGGCGCCCCCACCTCTTTTGCAGGCAGCGCGGTCAGATTCATTTTCTGGAATTTATCCACATCCCTGCCACTCACAACGCCACAGTAATCCGTAGCAAAGACCAGTTCCTTTGTGGTAAGATTAATCACAAATTCCCCGGTATCTTTTAAAATCGGATAAGAATACCGCTCCGGGCGAACCGATATGGACACCATGGGCGGATTGGTACATACCGTTCCCGTCCACCCAATCGTAATAATATTATGTCTGCCATCTCTGTCTGTCATGCTCACCATGACAACCGGTAAGGGATAAAGCATATTTCCCGGTTTCCAAATTTCTTTCGCCATATCGCACCTGTCCAACCTATATAGTTACAGTTCATCCTTCTTATTCATAAAAGCGGCGGCTTCGCATCCGACGCCGCATATTATCTGTTATATTACAAGATATGAAATGCAGTAAGTAACTGGACAATCAGACCCGCCGCTGATACAACAAGCGCAGCAGCAGAAATATTAAAGACCATTTTCAGCTTACCGCTCATAGGACCTGTTGCACCAACAATCTGTTCCTGCTGTTTCGCATTTTCTTCCACCACAACTGCCTGCACATTACGGTACACTTTGACACATTCTCTATGCACAGCCTCGCTCTGTTCCAGAAATTTAGCTTCTGTCATCTGACGCATATCTTCCATTTTCTCATCAAATTTAGAATCAGGCGGCTCTGGAATCCGGGGCAGCTTCTCCTCCACCAAAAACGGAACCTGCATAATCTTTTTCTCCAGAATGGAGCCTAAATCCGCGAGATTCTCCTCCTGAGTCTGTGCCATCTCGGCAAGCTTATTTTCTATCTGGCGCACCTGCTCCAGAAGTTCCTCATTCTGCTGTATCTGACGCAGTTTTGCCATGCTTACATCCATGATACGCTCAATATCATTGCCGCTCTCTTCTAATCTGCCGATGCTTTCCTCTACCAGACGTTCAATATTACTTCCGTCAATCTGCACATTTTCCAGCTTTGAAGTGCCATTTTCCAGTGCTGCCGCACTCTGTTCCAATTTAGCGGTTCCATTCTCAAGCAGTGCCGCACTCTCTTCAAATCTTGCCGAGCCTTCTTCCAGCAGTCTCTGTAATCTGTCAAGACACTCTCTGTACTGGTCCACCTGCTCACGCAGTTGGTTCAACTCCTCTGTCTCCGCAGCAGAATTTGCCTTAATCATCTCCTGGGCTGTCAATTTCTGCGCAAGCTTATCCATAAATGTATCCATCCGTTTTCCTCCGAAATATGTATCTATTGGCTTATCTACAAATCATCTTTTAGATTATAGATAACAGTTTATCATTATTTTGGCGTTCTGACAACTCTAACTCTCACATATTTCCTTTGTGCAAAATGTATATTATTTTTGCCATATACAGTTCATTTCCGTTGTTTTAACTAATTCTTCACATCATGTTCATATTTTATTCATATTTAACTGTTACAATAAATTCATGTTAAAGCAAACTAGATAATTTTTTCATAATAGCCCGGGTACTGTTAAGTACCTGGGCACTCCTCATTTATGGACTCATTGCTCGCGGGAATAAATTAGTTAAGGGACAAACCCTGAGATTTGTCCCTTTTTCACTGGAATCTATTGTTCTTTGCTGTGGCTTATGGTAATAATTTCTTCATTTAATGACAACATCTTGGCATCCAAATCAGAAACCAGATTGGCACATTCCACCAGTTCCCGTTTGATATGCTCCGGTGCCGCACCCTCGAACTTGTAATGTATCTTGTGCTCCAGACTCGCCCAGAAATCCATTGCAACAGTGCGAATCTGTATTTCAACCTTGGTATCCACAATTCTGTCTGACAGATAAACCGGCACCGTCACTATCATATGGTAACTCTTATAGCCACTGCTTTTAGGATATGTAATATAATCCTTTACTCCAATTACCCTGATATCTTTCTGGTCGCTAATCATATCTGCAATACGATAGATATCTGAGGTAAAGGAACAGATAATACGGATACCCGCAATATCGTTCACATGTTCAATCATATTATCAATCGTAGATTCGTAACCGTTTCTTTTTAGTTTCTTCACAATACTTTCAGGAGTCTTAATACGTGCCTTGATATGCTCAATCGGATTGTATTGATGCACATGCTGAAACTCATCATTAAGTATCTCCATCTTTGTCTCAATCTGGCGTAATGCGGCATTGTATATAAGGGTAACTTCCTTCCAGCTATCTACGCCTTCCCCATGTTCCTTCTTTAATTCCATTTTTACTCCTTTTTTACCGTAGTGCTCCTGCGCCATCTCATATACGGCTCTATTATACCATATAAACTCCCTAAAATGTATACTTTTCACGAAATCTTAATCCTTTTTTCATTTTATTGTAATAGTTCTTTATTTCTTTGGCGTACCTTTTATATATATGCGGTAACAGGCACAAATATGTGCCACACAAATATGTGCCTCACAAATATGTTACAGTTCAGGCTTGCATTTTAATATGCAAATTCGTATAATGGTTGCACTGGTAAAAATGGAGGATTTTTTATGTTTCGTTTATGGGCAAGAACATTTCGTGATAATCATATGCTGCTGGACACCTGCATCGAGGACGACAGTATAGACACCCGGACACACAAAATCTTTCGGGCACTGGATGAAATATGTTATCAGTTTGATTTGGGAAAACCAATTTGGCTGGATAAAACCGTGAATGAATTTAAGCGTCACAGCAAAGTCCGCTTTACACAGGATAATTTTATGGAAACCATAGATTTTGATTATTTGGAAATCCAGGTGATTGAAGAAGACTAGAGTATGCTGTATACACCTGCAGATACCGGACAGTAAACCGGCATCCGCAGGTGTATTTTTTTACTTGTTTTTATATTTTACAAAAATAGGATTGACACACATAGCCAAGAAGTGTAATATTAATAATGTAATAAGTAGTTTTAAAAACTACATGATATAAATTGTCAAAATCTGTTTGCGGTTTTTATTCCTACTTTTTGTATCTTTTTAAATTTAAGGACATAATAAACATAATAACAGAAGGAATAGAAAGGTCAGGTGTTACTATGCAGATTACAATTAGAGAACCGGGAAGTGCTTTTACTCATTTTGTGGGCATGATGCTTGCAATTTTTGCCGCAGTGCCTTTATTGGTAAAAACCGGAATTAATTCGGGAAACAGTGCATTTCAGGCAATGGCGATTTTTATATGCAGTATGATTCTTCTATATGCTGCCAGCACCACATACCACTCCGTGAACTTAAGCGGTAATGCGCTGCGTATTTTCCAAAAAATAGACCATATGATGATTTTTGTACTGATTGCAGGCTCCTACACTCCGATATGCCTTATCGTGCTGGGCGGACAGATTGGTTATACCCTGTTAGCCATCGTATGGAGCATCGCCACCTGCGGAATGGTTATCAAAGCATGCTGGATTACCTGCCCCAAATGGTTTTCCTCCATTCTTTATATCGCAATGGGATGGGTATGTGTGCTGGTGTTCGGACAGCTTTTTGAAACCCTGTCCATGCCCGCATTTATGTGGCTGCTGGCAGGCGGCATCATCTACACCATAGGCGGTATCATTTATGCCTTAAAGCTTCCGCTGTTCAACTCAAAGCATAAATCCTTCGGCTCCCACGAAATTTTTCATTTGTTCGTCATGGGCGGAAGTATCTGCCACTTTATCTTCATGTATATGTATGTGGCATAAAAGCAGTTGCCACGTTGCATTCCGGCAAAAAATGCACCACCTTATTTTTAAAGGTGGTGCATTTTCTGAACCCTGTGGTTCCTGTCTTAGTCATCGTATCCGTTGGGATTGTTTTTCTGCCATCTCCAGGAATCCGCACACATTTCCTTTATTCCATACTGTGCTTCCCAGCCCAGCTCCTCTTTCGCCTTCGTGGCATCGGAGTAGTTGGTGGCAATATCTCCGGCACGGCGGGGTTTGATAACATAAGGAATCTTCACGCCCGTTGCCTCTTCAAAATTTTTCACAATATCCAGTACACTGTATCCTACACCGGTTCCCAGATTGTAAATCTTAAGTCCTGCTTTTTCCTCAATCTTTTTCAGTGCCTTCACATGACCTGCCGCCAAATCCACCACATGAATGTAATCACGCACACCCGTTCCGTCGGGAGTATCGTAGTCGTCTCCAAACACACCCAGCTCTTTTAATCTGCCCACAGCCACCTGGGTGATGTAAGGCATCAGATTGTTGGGAATACCGTTGGGATTCTCCCCCATGGTTCCGCTGGGATGTGCCCCGATGGGGTTGAAATAACGCAGCAGAATTACATTCCATTCTTCATCCGCTTTCTGAATATCCGTCAAAATCTGCTCCAGCATTGACTTAGTCCAGCCATAGGGATTGGTGCACTGCCCCTTGGGACACTCCTCAGTGACCGGAATCGTCTCCGGGTCTCCGTACACTGTGGCGCTGGAAGAAAAAATAAGGTTCTTCACGCCGTTTTTGCGCATCACATCCACCAGCGTCAGGGTGCCCCCGATATTGTTTTCATAGTATTCCCAGGGCTTGCGCACGGACTCTCCCACTGCCTTGAGTCCTGCAAAGTGAATCACCGCATCCACCTTTTCTTCTGCAAAAATCCTATCCATGGTCTCCCGGTCCAGTATGTCTGCCTTATGGAATTTCACTTTTTGTCCGGTGATTGCCTCCACACGCTGCAGGGACTTTTCGCTGGAATTGCACAGATTGTCCACAACTACCACTTCATATCCCGCCTGCTGCAGTTCCACCACGGTATGGCTGCCGATAAACCCTGCACCGCCTGTCACTAATATTTTCATTGTTTACCTCATTTCTGCGCTGCTATTAATGGCCCAGCTTTGCTGAGACTATGTGCATGAATACAATGTCTGTGTCGCAGCGCAGACACAAACACATCTGTGTTCTGTGGAAATTTATGTCACAAAGGTATTAAAACAGAAACTTTTTAAATACTCCCTATGATTTTTATGAATTATTTTTAATATCTTATTAAGACGTCTTTAAAATTGCTTCTCTATATTTACAGAATTACGCCGTTTTCCTCCAACAGTGCCCTTGCGCTCTCCACCGAATCCACCCCGGTTTTATTCTTAATTGGAGCAAATTCCCTGCTGCGTACCACCTCAAAAGGAAGGCAGGTATCCAACTGATGAATCATATCCAGAACCAGACTTTCATATTTGTAACCGTTGGGTTCCTCCGGTTTTACCAGGTTGCCGTTTTCATCCAGATAGGGGATTTTTTTCTCCACAATATGAAGCGGCATGTTGCCTTCCATCATTTTCTCCAGATTTTCCACTTTAAATAAATAATTTAGAATAACGCCAAAATTATATGCAGGGTCACCTTTTTCATCCTTTGCATTCTTCATCTCATCCGTAAGCTCATAATATTCTACGATAGACGGTCTGCCGTCTTCCAGACACATTACACCCACTTTTTCATCCGGTGATGTTTTACGCACCACCTTGGAACCCACTACGCAGTTTTTCTGAATGGTCGCACCCACAAAGCAGGGGTCCGCAATTCTCTGGAGTACATTGTCCACGGAAAACACATTCAGCCACTGAATGCCGCGTCTGTGCACAACCTCCAGCAGTCCGCTGCGCTCCATGGAAATGAACCAGCCGCCATTTCCGTTGGGAGAAGTGGATAATTTATGTTTTTCTTCCAGATAAATTTTGCCTTCATAGTCGGTGGCTGCCGCCATCTCCTGTTTAAAAAAGTAAATGTCTTCTGCCTGATAGCCGAAGTAATCATGCTCCTTTAAAAAGGACACTGTGGCTTCATGATTTTTATCGCTTGTCATGATAAACAATGGAACCCATGTGTCACACTGCTTAACCACATCCATCAGATTGTTAATGAGACATTCAAAAATATACAGCTCCTTTGTGATGCCCACATTGTACATGCCTTTGGGATTGTCAGAGCCAAGTCTGGTTCCCATTCCACCTGCCAGCAGTACAGCTCCCACTTTTCCTGCGCGGACAGCCTCTACTCCTGTCTCGGTAAACTCATGTCTGTCCGCCTCTATCTCATCCAACTGCATGGCAGCCAGTGGTGTGATAGTCCCTTTTTTCGCCAAATCCTCTTTATGTTCACATGCCTCCAGTATACTCATATCCGTGGCATCAATCTGCTCCAGCAATGCTTCCTGCTCTTCCGGTGTCAGTTCCTCATAATATTTCAGTACATGTATCTGTCCATATTTTGCAAGCTTTTCCTTTGCCTGTTCTAATGTCATTTCATGTCTCCTTTGCCTTTTTTTGATATTCTGTATCCCATTCTTGAGTATAACCCAAAATCTGGGAATAAGCAACGCAAACACCGTAAACTGCCACAGATTTTCATTTACAAATCCAGCGTCCCGAAAAAGTCCGTCCCTCCCAGTGTCTCTGACTGATACCGCATGAGAAACGCCTTCATTTCCGGGTAATTTTCTCCCATATCCGCCAGCATATCCGTTATATTTTCACGAGTCACACAGCCCAACCCTGTCAATAGCTGAAAATAGGGCTGCTCCTCCCCATGTTCTTCCAGAACCACTTTCCAGGTTTCTTCCTGTTCACAGCCTTTCGTATACTGTTTAAGGTATTTCTCTAATTTACTCCGCACACTCTCTTCCAGTCCGGTATCCTGTAACAGTCTCAGGAGCGCCAGCCGCACCTTAATCCGCCTTCTGCCGGAAGTATACGCATCCAAATCCGTACTGCCATAATCCTCTTCCCCACAGAGCACTTGTCTGGAATATCCTTCCGTATCGGGATTTCCCAGAATTGCCAGCATTCTGGCATCCCATTTTGCAAGCCACTCTCCTGTTCCCGCCTCCTCCACATCCAGTAAATAAGGAGCCTCTGCTTCCCGGACTGCTGCTGCCAGAAGACATGCCGTACTCTCCTCTTTACCCCGGACCACCAGTTCTCTCAACCTTCCGCACTCCAGAAAAACTGCTTTGCCAAAACGCACCCCTTTTTCAGGCAGCACTACGCTCTCCAGACTGTCACAATAAGCAAACGCCCAGTCTCCAATTTCTGTGACTGTCCGGGGCAGAATCACTTTCCTGATGCTTTTTCTGCTTAAGAATGCCTTCTTTGCAATGCAGGTGACTTCTGCCCCGTCAATCTGCCCGGGTATCGTCACCTCTCCCGCAAGCCCCGCAAATCCGGTGATGGTAATCTTATTCTGCTTCTGTGTGTAATGCAGACTTGCATTTGTCAATTTGTATTCCAATTCCTGCATCTATATCCGCCCGCCTCTTCCATTATTACATTTCTGTTAAGTCTATTCCAGCTCCAGTGCGGCTATCTGCGCTTTGATATCGTCTTTACGCTCACTAAGCATCAGTTCCTTATTATGCCGCTGATAATCCGGACAGCCGAAGGTTGCAATAAATTTTGCACTGAAGCTGTTTACCGTAAGCTCCGTCACCAGAATCAGCATCTCATTTCCTTCCGCAAAAGCTTCCTCCGCGAAAACAAAGAGACAGTGCAGTTCCTGCTGTACCTTTGCAGTCTCCTGACGCAGTTTCGCCACCGCGCCGTCATACTGTCCTTTGATATAGGTAAACGCATCCTTTCCCTCTGTAATATCACTGACAAAAAGTTCTTTTCTGATTTTTTCCAGAAAACTTATGATACTGCGGTGTTTCCTGCGGTCTGCATCGGACAGGGAATTTGCCGTCCGCAGAGACTCCAAACGTTTTTTCCTTCCTTCTGCCAGTTTGTCCAGCCGCTCCAGTATCTGCTCTACTTTTGTCTCATCTGCAACCGCTTTGACAGCTTTTAAAGGAGCCAGCAACTCTGCCAGATAATCTGCCTGCTCACAAGCCTTGCGCATGTCTGCCTGCACTCTGTCCAGAAGCATTCCCACAAGGGACAGTCTCTCGTCAAAAGAAGCAGCTTTCGCCCTTGCGATTGCCTGTACCGTAGGTTCACCCATGAGAATCTCTTCTATATGATAATCCTTTTTATACTTCACATATAAATCATAATATGCGGTAAACTCTTTCACCACCCGGTCATTGCGCAGATACTGTCCCACCAGGGATTCCTCCACCGGAAGCTCCTCCTCTTCATATAGATAGAGTATTTCCGACAAATCCTCCCAGCCTCTCGCCGTCACATAACTTCGCCCTCTGGCAGTCATTTCCATACAGTAAAAATGTTCTTTTTTCAAATCCAGATAATTCACGATGGCATTGTGTATTCTGCGCTCTGTGGCATATTCTTTCCAGATGCGGAAATCCGGCTCCACTTCAAGCACTTTCAGACGGTCATAAGTCACCACGTCAAACTCCCGCACAGACTTGTTGTACTCAGGGGGATTGCCCGCTGTCACAATAACCCAGCCGTCGGGCACCTGATGTCTGCCAAATACCTTATACTGCAAAAACTGTAGCATGGAGGGCGCCAGTGTCTCCGACACACAGTTTATCTCGTCCAGAAACAGAATGCCCTCTTTCATTCCGCTTTCCTCCATGGTGTCATAAATGGAGGCAATAATTTCACTCATGGTATACTCTGATACACTGACCTGTTTTCCCCCATATTCTTTCCGGGTGATAAAGGGCAGTCCCAGGGCAGACTGTCTGGTATGATGGGTCATGGAATATGCCACCAGTGCGATTCCCAGCTCCTGGGCTATCTGTTCCATGATTGCGGTCTTGCCGATGCCGGGGGCACCCAGCAGGAAAATCGGTCTCTGCCTTACCACCGGAACCCGGTATTCCCCATATTCATCCTTTTTTAAATAAATACTTATAGAATTTTTGATATAATCTTTAGCCTGTTTAATATTCATTCCAAACCTCCATCTGTATTCCCCTGCCCCTTTGGAACAACCAGAAATTCTCTTCACACTTCCTCTTCCAGTACTACCTTCATACTCCAGGGAGGCACCGGTGCGCGCTGCTCATCCTCATCCAGAAAAGCAAAAATCACGTCATAATCCGGCATACGCTCAGGATAAATCCCATAGCCGTCGGTAAAATAGATGAGCCCTTTTAAATTCTCAAATTCACCCTTTGCCTTTAACTCGTCCAAATAAGTAAAGACCGGACGAAAATCCGTCGCCCCAAAGCCCGTCAGTTTTCCATACTTCATAAAATTCTCAAAATCCTCATCGCAGGTAACTTTGGTGTCACTCTGCACCTCATTGTCACACTGGATGATATGCACATTCACCTTATGAAAAAAATTTTCCGAGTCCTTCAGAATGGAGTAGGTTTTCCGTAAAAATGCTTTCACAACATCTCCCCTGCAGGATGCGGAAGTATCAATGGCTATGGCAAATTCCCTGACTTTGTTAATCTCTTTATATTCCAGAGGTTCAATCAGCGGCAGATTGCCATAATGCTCCAGCCCATAGGTGTAATAGACGTAATCAAACTCCTCATCATTGACCGTGATATCCTCCCCCATAACTGTAAATTTCCTAAGAATCTCACTATAGTCATAGCGGTCTCTGGTGGTCTCTTCCAGATTTTTCTCAAGGGTTTGGGAACCATTCTTCATCCGGGTAAACGATTTCAAATCCGCCTTGATGCGCTCACTGATTTTTTTCCACTGCTCCTGACTGATGGAAAGCTCCTCCTTCGGTTTCCAGAATTCATGGGAATCCTTGTAAAAAAGCCGAAGCAATTCCTCCCTCTCGCCGGGCGTTACCGGATTCTGCCTCAGATACCGGTAAATCCGCTCTGCCGTCAGTGCACCGATATCCTCTCTAAGCACTTTCAGTTTGCGGATGGCATCTGCGTCCTGCTGTAACATCACACTGGAAAGCTGCATGTCCAGAATAACATTCTCCACCGCAATATCCGCTGCCAAATCCCAGTCTGCGGTTTCCAGTCTGTCATAGGCAAAGCTGTGGGAAAAAATACAATGCAGCAGCATGTGAAGATATCTGCGGATAACGGCTTTGGAATCTGCCTGATATTCTTTCAGAATATACACCGGGTCATAATAGCAGTTCTCACCGTCCGTCGCCATACAGCCGATATGGGGCATGGGACAATTTTTAAGTCTGGAGAGTGCCACATCCAAAAAACGCAGATGAATCAGAATATCATCATGGGCGAGTTTCAGTATTTTGTCTGCCAGTTTCGTTTTTTTGTCCACGCCTGATTCCATTGCAGCCTCCTTGGGTTTTTTCTTAACTATTATCATATCACATCTTATTTCCTATTCATACGATTTTTAAAAAACCACTGTAGATTTCTCCACAGTGGTTTTCTTTTTCTCCGCCTATGCAATTATTTTAACACCCTCCATGCTGATGTGCATACTTTTCCTTTGTTGCCATGCCGCCACGAATATGACGCTCTGATTTATTCACGTCCAGGACCTTTCTTGCCTGTCTGGCAAGATTGGGATTAATCTGCATAAGCCGGTCAGTTACGTCTTTATGTACGGTACTTTTAGATACGCCGAATGCTTTGGCTGTCTGGCGGACCGTGGCATTAGAATCAATAATATAGTTAGCGATATTAACGGCTCGCTCCTCAATATAATCCTTCAAAAGAATACCCCCGGGGAACCTTTTTTTACAATGTATGAAAGATTCTTAAGGGTTATGACAGATACACCAAACGAAATATCCGGTCAAACACCATATTGAAATCTTTCCTGCATTATTGTAAATATAAAAAGTACACAAATCTCATACCCCAAAAAGAGGAATCCACACCCGAAAACAAATTTTCTCCGATGCTTCACTATGACGGGCACTTTGACGGCAGTGGGTTTGCGCCGGAAGGATATTATTCAAAATGTCAAAAAAAATATATCGCCAATGAATGATTATCGTATAACCCTTACCTTACGGTTCAGGGACGTTATCATATACATTGGCGATTATATCTTTTACTTATTAATCATAATCTAAAATTTATTTATTTTCTTACCGGTCTGCTTACCTCACCACAATCTGTTCAGAATACTGGTTATTGCCTGTATCGGATTCTGCATAGCGGTTAATATCATTTACCCATGCCATAACCGTATGACTGCCTTGTACCGCGGTCCATGCAGCACTGCCATCCGGACCGCCGGTTGCGGTAACGGTTACGGATTCACCAGGCATAATCTGTGTCGTATCGTTGTCAGACCACGCCACACAGATTCCGTCTATCTGGAACTGTACACCATTGATACTTCCCTCCGGTGCCACTCCCGTTCCGATATTTTTTACAGTTGCCTTAAAAACAATAGGGGTTCCGCTTTCCGGGCTTTCCTGTTCCCAACTGATATCCGTAATAATCATATCCGGATTGCCATAAGGTGCAGAGGACTGTCCGGCAGATACTGTAATATTTTCCCAATACTGATTATTATTGGTGTCACTTTCCGGGTAGCGATTGACATCATTTACCCATGCCATAACCGTATGGCTTCCTTGTGATGCCATCCATGCCGCTGTTCCGTCCGGGCCGCTGCTTGCGGTAATGGTTACGGATTCACCCGGCATAATCTGTGTCGTATCCGTGTCAGACCATGCCACGCAGGTTCCGTCTATCTGGAACTGTACACCGTTAATACTTCCCTCCGGTGCCACTCCCGTTCCAATATTTTTAACGGTTGCCTTGAAAATAACAGCATCTCCGTTTACCAGATTTTCCTGTTCCCAACTGATATCCGTAACAATCATATCCGGATTGCCATAAGGAACTTCCGGCTCATCGGGTTCTTCAGGGTCTACCGGGTCAACTGGGTCTACTGGGTCAACCGGATCTACCGGGTCAACTGGGTCTACCGGCTTCTCAGATGGGTCGATTGTGGGTATTGTAGTATGTCCGCTGTGGTCTGTTTTAATAGAACCCACACCGGGATAATCCGGTATCTGGTATCCGTTTTCCATCACTACATTATTTAAATCCAGGTCAATATTGTTGGCATAATAAGTATCGGGATATGCAATATTGGATAAATGCAGTCCGTTTACCTTTATGGACGGCGTTCCTCCAAATGCCATAATAGCTGCTCCCGCATGTGCGAGAGAAGAATAGGAAGGAGTCTGTCCATCTACACCGGTTCCGTAAATATGTAAATTGTTAAATACAATATTAGAAATCTGGTCTCCGATACGAATGCCGTCATGCTGTGCATCATAAATATATGTATTATTGAAAGTCACATTCTTGGTGGCGCCGATAACGTCCACTGCGCCGTACTCGCTTCTCCAGGTATCCACACTGCATCCACAGCGCACGATAATGTTGTTATCAAACTGAATATTCTGCGTGTTGTCGAACTTATATCCCGGGAAAGTGGTATTTAAATGAATACCGGATGCCATAAAGCAGTCCCTGATATAGTTGTTATAAATTTTATGCCCGTCTCCACCATAGATTGCGATACCGCCCGCTCTCCACACAAAATCAATGGTATTATAGCAGAACGTATTATTTGTTTCATCTTTTGCCGACATGAAATTATTGTTCCACATCGCCAGACCGTCGTCTCCGTTGTTACGGATAGAGCAGTTATAAACAACAGCGTTACTTGTTCCCTGACAGAAATTCACTCCATCTGCCAGATTGTTGCGGATTCTACAGTTGACAATTTTGATATTGTCTGAATAATCCAGACTTCCGTTATAGTCGGCAATCCAGAATCCACATTCAAAATGTTCTTCCCAGATATCATGAATCAGAGATTTGCCGTCAAATACATCCATAAAGCATTTGTAGATTGCATTTTCTCCGTATCTTGAGCGAAGATTGGAATTGATATACATATTACAGAATTCTATATTATAGGTAGTTCCGTCTCCCGCTCCGGAGATACCGCCTGACTGCTGTGCGGAATTAGTAAACTGAATATTTGTGTACCACATACCTGCACCGGTAATCATCATATTTGACGCGGCAACCTGCCAAATCTGGTTAATATGATAAGTTCCCTCCGGAAAATACACATCTTTGCCCGCTGCATCTGCCGCGGCAATACAAGCCGAAATGGCTGCATAATCATCTATTCCATCATCAGGGACAGCGCCGAAATCCACTACCGAGTACGAGCCTGCCGGTTGCGGAATTGCAGCTCCTGTTTCCTCAATTTCAAGAAAGTCAACTCCATATACAATATTATTCTTGCCACTGCTCTGAATACGGATTCTGTCTCCCGGCTGTAGAGATTCCTCCAGACGGAAGTGTACTTCATCAAAAGCAAAACAAGCCGTTCCGCTGCCTGCCGTATCGGAAGCGCCGCCATTCAAATACTGCCACATAAAGTAAGAAGTAAGGTCGACTGTCTTTACTTTGGTATCATTTACATAAACATCAAGTGAACCCTGCAGGCCCATTCCGTCTTCTGTATCCGGCATTGTAAATCTCATTACCACACCGTTGCCGGAGGAATACATTTTCCACTCTGCATAGGCTCCATTGGAAGGAAGTTCAATATAAGACTGGTTGGATGCCTGGCTTGCAACATTGTCTAAAGACCAGTCCTGTGAAACTACTCTTCTTGCCCCTCCACCAATAGAAGCATATTCCGAATCATAACGAATATATGGCATTGTTGCGCCCACAAAGCTTAAATCCGGATTAGCCGCCGGAATAGCAATAGAATCTGCTGCAGAGCATGTATTTAATTTGCCCTGATATCCGTCATCGGGAATATTGGCAGCCGAACTGTATTCTTCCATAATCCACTTCTGCGCATTAGTACCATAATATACAGTGCTGTCATTCGTATTGGTATAGACATAACCGCCGGTTCCGTTTGTGGCGCTTTTCCACATGTTATTAATGGTGGAAGCATTTTCATCACCTTCAATATACCATTTACTGCTCATCCACACTTCGTAAATGGTGCTTTCCAGTTTTACGGTTCCGTCAGCATGTTCCAGACACATATAGGAATTGGTTCCCATATTTTTTATCCAGTAGGTACCGTCGTCTTTTTTTGTAAGGCTCCATAAGTAATTAGAATTTTTCTCAACAAGGCTTCCGCTTTTCACATCCGGGCCGTCTGCATATAAATAGTAATCCCCAAGCGTTGATTTAATGTAAACCGTTGCATTTCCATCAACCTTCATCGCATGAACCCTGGGCAATGCAGGCTGGAGAACCATTACCAGCAAAAGTACGCCGGATATGACTTTTTTTATTAATTGTTTCATTATAACCCTTCTCCTATCTTATTATTTTTTGCACCCATCTCAAACCTTTTAGTCTTAATCTTTTGTATTTACCCTCTGTTTTATCATTTGTCAAAATATGTATTTTCCTGGAAACGCACTCCGGTATCAGCTTTATTCGTTTATCGTTAAACCTGACAAACCGCCCCTAAATCCCCCTTTTTTGCCAATATTATCCAGAAAAATTTATTTTGTTCTGTTATTTTACCATAACAAATTCTATATATCAATAGATTTATGTAATTTATGCACAATATTATATATTTTTTGAATTAAATTTTTATTGGTTTAATGTAAAACTAACTATTTCATCCATAAAAATTACATCGGGACATAAAAACAGCCATAGTAAGCAAAATACTTACTATGGCCGCAATGCTTTCTCCCATTCTGTTTCTTTGAACCCTACACACACTGTTTTCTCTCCTACAAGCAGCGGGCGTTTCACCAGCATACCATCTGTAGCAAGAAGTTCCAGCATCTCTTCCTCCGTCATATTTCCCAGCTTGTCCTTGAGCTTCAGCTCCTTGTAAAGCAGACCGCTGGTGTTAAAGAATTTTCTCACCGGAAGGCCGCTTTTTTTCACCCATGCCCTCAGTTCTTCCACTGTGGGATTGTTCTCCTTAATATGACGGCTTTTGTAATCCACCTTGTTTTCTTTCAGCCAGCTTTCCGCCTTTTTGCAGGTGGTGCATTTCGGATATTGTACAAATAACATAAATTCTCTCCTCTCTTATATCTCCATTCACTCATTACGGCTTATCGTTCCAGGCATTCTAATCCAGAAGGTATCCGGCTCTATAAGAGCATTCCAGATAGCCGGGATTCTGATAATATAATCCTGTTCGGAAATTCGATATTTCATCACTAATAAACGAACGGAACACCGACATCAACTCCTTGATTTCGTCTCCTTTTTCTGCACAGTCTTCTATCATAATACAGTATAATCCCCCGATATCCATAAATCCCGGAATGGTATATCTGCATTCGGTAATGGTATCAAAATCACCCTCTAAAATATGGTACTGCTCTATCATTTCATCGCTGACCTGCTCAAAACTCAAGCAGTGGTTTACCTCTGCATCATGAAGCTGTTTCCTTATTCCGCTCTCTCCCAAAGATTCTACAATAGTTCCTCTTTTATTCTTTGTTTTTCTCGCTGTAAATTCAATCAAAGAACATACATAAAAGAAATCATTCCTTTCCTTGTCCGTCATAAATCACCTCACTCCTCTCGAAAGACAGACAGTTCAATGCTGACAGTGTCTTGTAATTAATTGTATTTTACTGTATGCAGAAAGGAAATGCAACAAAAGAAAGCCCCCTATTCTTTTCTTATTTTTAATAAATATA
>CAZRZM010000012.1:0-32290 GCA_964604575.1 uncultured Acetatifactor sp. | reverse complement strand
ATAATTCCATTTTTAATCAAAACCAGATACTTTTTCATGACAAGACTCTGCTCCCTTCATATATCTTTTTGATTACCATTTCTGTAGATATTTCTTCCAACTGCATATTATAAATATGCTTTTTTTGTTGTATAAAATTCATAACCTCCATTAAGGAAGCTGCTTCTTCATTTATTAATATATCAATCCATTTCTCATCTATAGAGACAGTCATATCCTTTCCCGGAAAATTTTCATGCAGCTCCTTTTCCAGCTCTTCTGCATATTTCTGCAGGATATCCTGATTTAATTTGCTGACATCCCTGCTGAAACAGATTTTTAAGGTTCGGTACACACCAAACATTGTGTGAAGCCTGTCTATACTTTCATCATACAGCTTTCTGCCCTTATCAATAATAACTGTGCGGTTACATAAGGCATCCACATCTCCCATATCATGGGTGGTAAGAATCACCGTTGTGGACTTCTGACTGTTGAGTCCTTTTATCAGTTCCCTGATTTTGCTTTTCATCAGGACATCCAGACCAATCGTAGGCTCATCCAGATACACTACCGAAGGATTGTGTAAAAAAGCTGCAAGAATATCACTTAAAGTCCTTTGTCCGAGAGACATCTGCCGAACCTGTTTATCCAGCAGACTTCTTATATCAATCAATGACATATACAAATCGAGCATATCCTCATAATCCTTATTGGAAACCTGGTAAATTTCTTTCAATACCTTAAAGGACTCCCTCAAAGGAAGCGACCACCAGAGCTGGGAACGCTGCCCAAACACCACGCCTATATCCCGGGCATTCCCTGTCCGGTTTTTATAGGGTTCTTTTCCATTTACCAGAACTTTTCCTGAGGTGGGTTCTAAAACCCCTGTCATTATTTTAATCGTTGTACTCTTCCCCGCACCGTTCGGTCCCAGATAGCCAACTATTTCTCCCTTTTCAATTTCCAGGGAGATATCATCCACCGCCGAGACATACCTGTAATCCCTGGAAAACAAATCTTTAATACCGCCCGCAATCCCTTCCCGTCTGTTTAATACCTTAAATTGACGGCACACATTTTCTAATTCAATAATCCCCATAATTTTCCCCTTTCCAATCCTTATATGTAAGAGCGCAGTAATCTTGTGTCCTCATACTTGCAGCGCTCATGGCACATATTATTCTCCCACCAGGGAATCGCTGAAATAATCTCCCTGCGGTCCAATTTTCCTGTGTCTGCATACATCTGAATGGCCGCCTTGTACATTCTTGTTGTCTCTGCAACCTGTCCACAGTCTGTTTCTCTGCCTATTATTTTTAAACTGTCAATACCTAGGTCATATAACTTAGGTATACTGCAGATGGCACAATCCGGACAGGCATCCAATATATTGTCCGACTCTTTATTTTTTATCTTGAATCTGGAACGGCAGGGCACTCCCAGTTTTATCTTTTCACCATTGTTATGGCAGAAATTACACACACCCGCCAGATTGGAGCAGCCATACCCAATAAAAATCTCAATTTCCAAATCCGTACTTTTCTTAAGCGCTTCTACTTCATCAAACGTGACCTGATCCGGTACACAGACCCGGAACACATCCAGCTTCTTTAAAAAATCCAGTGTTTCACGGTTAAAACCATTCAAGTAGCTTCCCGCAATTATGGGTGTTCTGATTCCATTTTTACGGACTGCAATAAGATTCCCAATATCCGCTATAATTAAGGTATCCGCACCTAACTCAATACCTCTCTGCACATACTTAAGATACCCCTTCCGATAAAAATCATCCTTGCTTTTTGCCACATGCTGGCAGTTTGCAGTATAGGCAACGGACACATTTCGGGCATGGGCATATTCTGCGATTCTTGCAAATTCTTCCTCCTTCAGATTGGAATGAACCTCATTGCTGGTAATCTGGGCTCTGGCAGAATAGGACATTCTGTTAAAACAGCCGTCCTCCAGTCCCATATAAATCTCATCTGCACCTGCCTCAATCTGCTTTACTGCTGATTCATAGGAATTAACCGGTACTTTTAATCTCATCATCCTTTGTAGCCACCTCCCCTTTAAGCCCCCTCACCCTGGTTCACAATTACTCCGTCAGCCCAGTCACATGATACATCATATGCCTCTCCATAAATCTGGTTTCCACGTAAATACAGTGGTGTGGGGAACTCAATGTCATCTGTCTTTTTATAATAACCCATGGTGCCCCACAGCTCGTCCAATTCCAGTTCTTCTGCATATTCACATTCCATCCCACAGCAGTTTTGGGCCGGGTGGTATCTTCTGACATAACAGCTTCTCTGGGTACCATATAAAAAGGATTCTTTATGTACATTTACCTTAAATCCTGCCTTCTGGACCTCCTTTAAGCTTTCCGTGGTTGCCTCTGTCAAATTTACCTCAATTTCCGAGACATTATATCCTCTGTAAAATTCCATTTTTTCATCATCACAAAAATTAACCTGGGATATCACTTTCTGTATCTGTTCTGATTCATTTTCATAAATCTTACGTCCCCAGGGTGCATAATCAAGAGAAAACAGCAGGCTTCTCCCCAGACATATCCTGCGGTTTTCATCCATCCTATGAATATAACTCATTAATCCAAAATCATTGACAACGATAACACTGTCCCGGAAGCATTCTTCTTCACAGACCCTGTTTATCGTTTCCAGCATTTCATCCAGATGCTTCTGGGGAACAAACGGCGTGATTATCCGTATCTGTCTGCCCGCAGCCTTCTGCTTTTTGACAAAATCCAGCAGGTTCCTCTGCCGCATAATCATAAAAAATTTAAGGATACAGCTTTCGTGTCCCATACTAAATGTCTGGATATTGTCATATTTCTTTTCTGTATCAAATCCCAGTCTGTCAATTCTCACCTCATATGTACTCATTACAGAATAGCTCCTTTCAATTTATTTCTGATACTTTCCTTCCCTTTTATCTTCTCCAGCCGTTCTACGAAATCCGGCCAGATTTCCAATAAATCCAAATGCTTTTCCAGGGATTTTGTTACAGCATCATGGATTCTGCCTTCCTCCTTCTTCAAATTTTCTGCCACTTCCCGGTAGACCGGGTCTTTTAACTGCAAAATTACTTTTATAAAATCTGCAAATTTTTTCTCTCTGTTTTTTAATAATTTCTCATTATCGATATGGGAATTTTTAAAATATGATAAAATGTACCGGTTATATTTTCTGCACTGTCCAATACTCTCCGGGCTATAGTCAACAGGCTGCATCTGTTTTATATACGCTTTGTATACCAGCTCCATGTCTATCCACATGGAAACTCTTTCCCAGTATGCTGCTATATCCTGCTTATTCCTGTTTCTTTCTTTTGTATGCCTATGTAATACTGTCCGCATATGGTAACCTACATTTAATCCCGCCTCATAGGCTGTTTCCAACAGAAAATAGTCTGTCGCAATAA
Organism: uncultured Acetatifactor sp.; assembly: GCA_964604575.1. Lineage (GTDB taxonomy): Bacteria > Bacillota > Clostridia > Lachnospirales > Lachnospiraceae > Acetatifactor. The sequence goes on along the minus strand of CAZRZM010000012.1, from coordinate 28,864 downwards.
TATCTGCTGCCGGCGAACAGGGAAGTGCGCGAAACAGATTGTAATAACCAATATTTCCACACTGGGGGTAGGCTGCCGACTGGTAATTTATATTATCTCCTTCATATTTCCTTGTTTTTATAAATTCATCCTCCACGATGTCATCCAGAAATTCCTCCGGTATATCCATACACTGCATCATACTCTTAAACAAGGTAAAATCATTATCCATGACAATATCATCTATATCAATTCCCCATTTTCCTCTGTATCCGCTTCCGATAATATAATTTACCTTCCCCTCATGCTCTTTTCCCAGATACCGCATTTCCATGTCAACCGGATACAGCATTTTGCCATTCTCCATAATAATGTGCACATCCGAATCTCTTCTCAGCATATAGCTGCTGTCCAATAAAATCGTGAGAACAAATTCCCGGTTCAGAGTATTTCCATAATTAATCTCTCTCCGGGGTAAAAGACATTCCAGCCGTTTCCGGCTGCTTTCGGGAAATTCATCGAGAATTTGTCGTAACAGCTCTGTCATCTGCTGTCCGTCAAAATAGTAAAAAGGAATCTCTTTGTACATTTCCGAAAAACATTTCACCCGCTGCCGGTTATTATTTTCTATACAGTCGTCAGTCACCACAAATGCAATCTCCACCTGGTACGTTTCTACAGCATGTCTGGCTTCCTCACAGAACTCTTTAAAGTTTTCCTCCAGAATCCGGTTTGTTGGAACACAATATACATATCCCATCAATCTTCCCCTCCCTGATATTCCAATAAAGTACACCCTCTCGTACCACCAAAGCCCGGATTGACAAGAATACAGACATCCCCCTTCCGGATAAATCCATCCCTTATCCCTCTCAAATAATGAATAAAAGAATCATTTGAGTTTAAATGCCCTGTATTCTGTAAATACCGGTCTAAAATCCGTTCTCTCGGAAACCTTGCTATTACAGAAACACTGTCCCATAACTGGAGATTACAGGAATGAGGTACAATATACCTGATATCCTTTAATGTCATTCCCGCCCGCTCCACGCAGGCTTCCATGGCGTCGCGTATATTGAGAGGATTCACCCTTCTAAACTGTGCCGTTATATCCTCCGGCGTATACTCCCCTGCATATCCGACAATCTGGCTGCTGCTGCAGGAAGCAAGTATCTTAATTTCCGCTTTTTTTCTTGTGATAAATGCAGCCAGAACGCTGTCTCCCATAATGGTATTAAAAAAGATTCTTTCATCCGAAGAATATACTTTATCCGCGCCAATCAATAAAATCCCCGCATCCTCCTTCTCATCCGGCGCCATCAGAAGATATTCCGCCACCTGTACTCCCATATGAAAAATTGCGCAGGGCTGCCCTGATAACGCAAAATAAGATATCTCCTGAAAATTTTCCTCTCCTTCTAAACACAGTTCTGCAAATCTCACATTTTTCGGCGCCAGAAAAGGAATCGAATGCACAAAAACAATATATTTGATACGTTTTTCTATCTCTGGAACTTCTTCCTTCATTTTATGTATTGCCCGGTGAATATATGTTGTCAGAAGAGTATCATTATCCACCGCGGCCGAATACACTCCCGAGTGCTTAATTCTGTCAGCCATCCCCCGGTCACAGCCTGCATCTTCTACTATTTCTTCTGTTGTCTTTGATGTGTCAGGCAGAACATACAGCATCTTTTCCATAAAAAATTCCATCACATTTCCTCCCATATGTTTTTAAAAATGCCTGCAAGTTCATGCTCCAGCCGGGCTATATTTTGAAATATTTCAAATGAGCTGCCATTCCTTTTCCGTATTCCCCACAATATGGAATTATACCCTCTGATTTGCTCCCACAGTAATCCGGCTGCTTTCACACATTCCGATTTGATTGGATAACCGGAAAACTCACTGCATAGATATCCCAGATAGCAGCGCGCTGTCTCACACCGCTGTATGCGAACCGGTATATCAAAACACATTCTTCTTTTTAAGTTTGCATCGGATAAAATATACTCTGAGCTTTCAGCCAGCCTATACAATCCATTACTGCCACAGTTATCTTTACTCTCACATTCACTCAGATTGTCAGCAATCCTGCTGCCCGCTCTGCGGTATACCTCTTTACCAAAAACAGGCAATGTATCCGATAAAACCTGGCGCATAATATATCTGCCCCGTCCCTCCGGAATTTTATCTGCTGCCCAAGCTCTCACCAGCGCCTCTTTGTCAATTCCTGTCAGACACATACCCTCTGAATCACAAACTTCATATTTCCCCCGCTCCACTTTACAGACAACGATGTAATGGTCCATGGCCTGCAGCAGATTACTGTGGGATATATAATTCAAATCCTCCATATTCAACGGTCCAAGCACCACACTGCCTTCCTCAAGCCACTCCTCAAGAATCTCCAGTGCCTCCCGTTCCTGACAGGCTGACTCAAAATAACGAAGGCGGTATGCAAGCCCCAGAATCTCAAACGCATACTCTATTCCCCTGTCCGGGTCACAATAACAGGTAAACAGACGAAACAAATTCTGCGGATTATGCACAATGCCAAAAGGAACCGTTGTCACAGCCTCAAACCTCATGATATCCTGATAATCCCATTTTTGAAAAAAGGCAGAATATACCGCATGTGTTCCACAACAGGTTAAATTGCCGGGATATAAAATATTCATTTTCTCTCTCATTGTTTTCCATTTATTTCCATGATATATTTCCTAATCCTGTCGTGGTCAATCTTTCCATTAACTGTCTTAGGCAGGCTTTTAAACGTCAACTCCATCCTTGCCGGAAGCTTCTGTGTCTGCAGCTTCGACCTGCATATTTCTAAAAGTGTATCTTTCCCGATGCGTCTCGATATCTGGACCACCGCGCAGACTATTTCACCCTGCACCTCATCAGGAATTCCAAAAACAGCCGCCTGGGATACCCCCTCAATACTGCACAGCACATGCTCCACCTCAACAGGACTTACCTTATATCCCCTGCATTTAATGAACCTCTCATTTCTCCCCTGATAAAACAGATATCCCTCTTTATCCTTATAAAACAAATCTCCTGAATAGAGCTGCACTCTCCCTGTTGCTTCATCATATCTGTATTTTTCTGCGGTATCTTCGGGATTGTTCCAATAACCGTTCATTACATTGGGGCCATCTATTACAAGCTGTCCTACTGCACCGTCTGCAACCTCCTGATTATTATGATCCACAATTCTGACCCGGACCCCCGGCAGGGGAAGCCCTACCGCTGTGGGACGTTCCTCCTCATACCCATCCGGCATAATACTGACCCGCTTGCATTCCGTCAGACCATACATTGGGTAAACTGTAACATGTGGAAGCTGCTGCTGCAGTTTTGTAATGGTATTGATACCAAAAACATCTCCCGTTGACGTTATATACCTGAGCTTCGGAAGCTCTGTTCCCTCAAAAGCATGGGACATAACCAGAAGATTGAATAAGGTCGGCACTCCCGGAAAACCCGTCACGCCATAATCCCTGATTACTCTGGGAATATTGGCGCAGATGCTGAAATCCTCCTCCAATACAAGTGTGGCACCAGCCTGAAAGGTCAAAAAGATTTGATACAGACCATAGTCAAAGGACAATGGCAGACCACAAAGAATCGTGTCCTCCTCTGTATTTTTAATCACTTTATTAATGGCTTCCGTCACAAATACAATCTGCCTGTTGCATTCCACCACACCTCTGGGATATCGGGAAGTTCCGGAAGTATAAATGACTGCCGCAACATCATCCTCCTCCGCCTGGCTGATAATCTGTCCAGGCGCCGTCTGCCCTGTCTGTTTTCTGCACTCCTGCACATCCATGACTATGGTATTTTCCAGGCTGTTAAACATTTTGCAGGAAACAGAAGCACCTTCTGTAAGGATACATGAGGGAGCGCAGTTTTGTAATATATATTCCAGTTGTTTTTCGTCAGTATGGGGATTTACCGGCACAAAGCATCCACGGTTCATCAGGGTTCCAAACAGGGCATATATAAATTTATCGCTGTTTTTTATATAGATTAACACTCTGTCACCCTGTCTGACCCCGTTTTCCTTCAGCCAGCCTGCCACCTCGTATGCTCTCTGCATTACTTCTCTGTATGTGATATAATTATTTTTATATATAACGGCAATTTTATCCGGCGCAGTCTCCGCCCTCTTTAAAAGCCATTCTAAAACCAGCTTCCCCATACCTTATCCCTGCTCCATTGATACCAGTAACGGTCTGTTTTTTGTAGTCATTGCATAACAAATCATTTTATTCATCGAATCAATAACAAATTCCGGCAGTCCGGTTTTCTCTGAAATATCGGCGGCTGGCATTTTCTCCTCCAGACAGGCTATCATCATGTCTACATTTTCCCGGTTTAACATTTTATATATCTCATTTACCTTTCTGTCGTCCTCCTCGGTAAAGCTCCGTTCCTTTCCAATCGGTTTTTCATTGTAAAGCCAGTACGCCAGGTCCTCCAGATCCTCCTGCCCTTTCCAGAAGCCGGCTGAAGCCGGCTGTTTAATAACCTCTTCTCTTGTTCCGACTATTTCAGCCAGTTGGCAGACTTGTGACTTATACAAGTGCGCAATCGGACGAATATGCGCCTGTGCGTCTCCGAAAGGCATATAGAACCCGGTTTTTATCTCTGTCTTGTTGGAGGTCCCCAGAACAACATATCCCCTGTCCTGATAGGTAGATATAATCATTGTTCTCAGGGAGCATTTTGCGCGCGCCGGGTCTATCAGTCCATCCGCGTTAAATTCTTCCGCCTTGTCAGCCTCCATTGCTTTCATAAATTGGTAAGGCAGCTTCTGCATCGCCAGCTCGACCAATGTAATCCCTACATCCTGCGCCAGATTTCTGGCATTTGTAATATATTTGTCCTCCATGTCACTCTGGAGAACCGTAAAAAGCTTTACCCTTTCCCTGCCAAAGGTCCTGACTGCAATTCTTGCCACAACATCCGAATCCAGCCCTCCCGATACCCCGATTACCACTTTTTCTCCTTCTCTCACGTACCTTTTTAAAAACTTCTGTATCCTGTCCAGCTCCTCATGCAACTGGCAGTCCGTCAGTCCCAGATTTATCATATGTCTCTTCTCCTTTCACAAAACGCAGAACCATGGCGCCGATATGCCCGGTTCTTCCCACAAAAACTGCGCATCCCACAGAACCATCCCTCAATATATTCTTTTGTGCCAGCATCGCCAGAGATATGAGCACGTCCGCACATCCAAAATCTATCTCCCGGTATTTTTCCCGGGTCAGGATATCTGCAGAAGGAAAAATCTTTTCCATGGCCTGCTTCATCCTTTCATCCATCTGCTGATAAATAATCCATTCCGGCATACAGAATCCCTTTACTGTCCGGCATATCTTCTCTTCCGTTACGTCCGGCATCTTTTTTATCAGAACATCTAAAATCTGAAATCCCTGGTCTGCATTTTTATGAAGCAGCACCGCCGCGGCTCCGTCCCCAAAGGGATAATAATTATCCTCTTTACGGCAGTCCCCTTTATTTAATTTCTGTACGGCGCTGACACATCCCATTGCAAATCCTTTTTCCCTCATCATTTCCCGCAGTATTATAACAGCCTGAACAGCTTCTGTTCCCGCCTGATTCTGAATCGAAAAGGGTACAATGTCCTTTAACCCGCCAAGCACTGCTGCCCTATAGGTGGGCGCCGGCACTTTTCCCGTAATGGAAGAACGACAGTCTGCCAGAAACCGAATATCCTCTTTAGCTGCTCCTTGTTCCATAACCCTTTGAACCACTGCGGCAGCCAGCTCATCACTGTCCCTTGTTGCTTCCACGGGTAATTCCAAATTATCTTCCATCAGCTCGTTGTATTTCTGATATGCCTCATATACCCTCCGATAGGTCTCGGAAACCTCATTTCCAAGAAGCCTTCCACAAGTTTTGGGAATATAAATCTGGGGTATGGTCATCCAAATTAAATCCTTCATATGCTCCCACCTAATCAAGTCCCGGATTATGCTCCGTAAAATCCCTCTCTAATTCCTGTTTAAAGGTATCTTTATTTTCCAGCCAGAAGCTCTCACCCAGAAGCTCTGCTGCCATTTCCTTATAGGTATCAAAAATATTATCTTTAACAGAATGTACTTCCTGTCTTTTTTCTTCCCACTCTGCTCTGCAGCCACAGGGATACTTTTTTAATTTTTCTATTACCGCCCTGGAGGAGGTTGCACGAAATTCATCTAATAACCGGGTGACATCGTCATAGCAGCTTTCACAGGTATACGGTGATGCAATAATTTTGCTTTTGTCAGAATAATAGTTTTTATACCATGAAATTTCCACGCGGCCCAACAGGCTCTCATCAAGACTGTCCAGTACCTCCACCAGCGCCCATAGGGAAACAGGTCTATAACAGCCCTTTTTATAAAGCCATTCCAGCATTGTGCCGGGTTTGACATGGAGAGGAAATAGAACCACTTTATCTGTATTATGCTCCAATGCCCAATGCAAAGTGTTTTTACAGTCCTTCAGCGCCTGTCCCCAGGTCAAAAAAGGAGTCCCTAACACTACATTTGCATAGGTGGAGATATTATGTTTTTTTAACAACAGCGCCGCCTTTTCATATTCCTTTAAAAAATAACCTTTATTAATACAATACTTCTGCAGAAAAAAGTTACTGGTTTCCAACCCCATTTCCACGATAAGCTTCTTATTCTTTACTCTGGATATTAATTCTTCCACAGCCTCCTGCGTCACTGTCTGCGCCCTCGTCTCGAATAGAAACGTATGGGCCGTTGTTTCATTTACCATATCAAAAATTTTCCGACGGACCTTCCGAGGAACTTCTTCCTCATCCAACAGACTCCCCGACGGAGTAACCGCCAGTTCTCCTATTTCAGCTTCCACCTCATTTAACGCGTCATAGACGGACTGTATCATGACAGAACTGCTGATTTCCATACCCTTACCGTAATTACATATGGTACACCCGCCTTTTGCATCCCACTGGCACCCTTTCGTCATAAACCAGACTTCCACATAATTTCCTTCTTCTACTTTCTCCACCCTGACATTATATAAGGTTTTCTCATCCAGTTTTCTTCGATTATGGTAGATATGCCCCATAATTTGTTTTGGTACAAAATGATACGAATTATTTTTCATACTCTATTCCTGCCTGATCTTATCCTCAATTTTATCAATTAAGCTATGTACAGATTCCAAGGTTTCCGTCATATCATCATCCATGGAATTAAAATAAATATGAAATTCATCCTCAATCAGAACCTGAAGATTTACAAGATTAATGGAATCCAGCCTCAAATCCTTTACCAGATTACTTTCTTCCCTGATATCCTGAACATTGTTTTCGTTTATTTCATTTATCATCTGTGCTACTATTTTAAATATTTCTTCTCTTTTCATCTATTCATTTACCTCCTGCTGCTTCAGTATCTCTCTCCAGCCAAATCTTTTTCTTATTATCTGAAACTCGCGGTTCTTCCACATTATCTCCATGGGATATCCATGGCTTAAAAACAAGCCCGGCGCGGCTGTGAGTCCATATGCTCCTGCCTGATAAAATACTATAATATCTCCTTCTTCACATCCGGGAAGAAGAACGTCGCCTGCCATTCTGTCTGTGGGGGTACACAGCGGTCCACACAACGTCACCTTTTCCGGTTTAGCAGACTGCCTGCCCACAACCTCCAGTGGAGGAATTTTCACTCCAAAACGCTCCGGATATAAAAGATTATTGGTTCCCCCGTCCAGTATCAGATATTTTCTGCCTTTCACTTCTTTTACATCCGTTACTCGGGTTATAAAAACACCTGCATTTGCAACTAAATATCTTCCTGCCTCCATTGCAATTTTGGTCTGTGGATATTTTCTGCTGTATTCCTTTACTGCATTACAGAACCTTTCTTTGACAGAATCAAGCTGCACCAGCCTGTCCTTCTCGTAGACAGGAACTCCAAGACCTCCGCCAATACCAAGAAAAGAAAACCTGTGTCCGCATCTCTCCTGCATTGCTCTGCCAATTTCCAGAATCTGTTCCGTATTATGTAGAAATACCTCTTCTTCCATAATGCCTGTTCCCACATATATATGAATGCCCACAAGGTTCAGAGATGGATACTTGTCATGATTCAAAAAATACCCTTCCGCCTCTTCCTCATCTATTCCAAACTGTGTATTTCCACTCATAGATATTCTGGAACAAGACTTAAAAACCGGATTTACACGAAATACTACATTCACCCTTTTGTGCATTGCGGCGGCAATCTCTGCAAGCTTCTCCAATTCTTTTGCAGACTCAATTACAATGAAAGCAATATCCCTTTTTACCGCCAGCTCCAGCAGCTCATCCCTCTTTCCCGGTCCTAACAGAATCGTATTTTCTCCCCGCACCCCTATTTCCTCAAGCATCTTCAGTTCCCCATAGGATGCAATTTCTACACCGGCTCCCAGATGAACAAATTCCGATGTTATCCACTTATTAGGATTTGCTTTCACCGAATAATAGACAGATACCTCCTTGGGCAGAAAATTCCTTAAGGATATATAATTTTCTTTCAACATATGATAATCATATAGAAAAACAGGCGTTGCATATTTTTTTACCGCCGACTCAACGGCAGCATAATCCATTTCCAGTTTTTTCTCTATATGATGAAGCGGCGGTATTTTTTCCATATCCATTCCTCTCATTCTGACAGCATCAAATACAGTGCCAGAAGTTCATGCTCCAGATACATGATATCTTCTATATCATGTTTTATGCTGTTTGTGTCTTTTCTCAGCACCCCTTCCAGAACACTGGCACAGCAACGCTCAAAATGCTGCATATGCTTCTCCAGCAGGTTGTTTTTCTCCTGATTCCATTGAACAAAAGAATTGAAACTGAAAAACTCCCTGGTACTCTGACACGCCTGCTGTATTTCCATAATGTTATAATAAAGACACATTTGTGCGGAGGAGGAAAATTCCTCCTCCAATAATATCCTGAGAGGCTTCCACGCCTCCGCTCCCGACAGCGTATCCTGCTGTACCTGAACACAGAATTTTCTCAGGCCGGACCAAAAAGTATCTATGTACCCATTGACATTTCCATCCCTGCCTGCTTTACCCATTTCAACCGCAAGGATAGTTTCTCCCTTCTGGTCCAGCGCTTCTTTTAAAAATTCCTCATCTGCCATGCAGTAAGGTGTTCCTTCCGGGTCATGAAAAATAAAGCTGTCCTGTTTTTTGTCAACCACAATAAGAAAATAGCTCTTATTATCGTAAAATAAAGAATCCATCCTGTTCCAGATTTTCTTTTTACTGAAGGGTCCCATAATGACAGGATTTCCTGCAAAATCATTCTGTCTGTAATTTTCAAACAGGGAATCCGCATCAGGGAAGCTCCGGACACACACCCCCGGTGTTCTGCACAGCGTAAAAACACAGTCGAAACCTGTGGCAGCGGAAACATATGGTTTTATGAATCGCGTTTTTTCCCCTTCTGCGTATTTTCTGAAAAAAGGCCGGAACGTCAATCCTTCCGGGGCATATATTTTCTCCCCGCCCATATAATCCATTATATAATGGGTCATATGGACAACCGTATCCATTCTTTTACCGCTGAACTGCCTGATTGAAGATGTCATGCTTTCTTTATATACTCCCCGTACTCCCGCTTCATTTCCCGCAGGAAGCTTTCTAACTTTTCTCCCTTCCAGTCCGTCCCGGATATCACCTCTGCCAGCTTCCGGTACGCCTGTTCAACGCGCTCCGGCAGCAGGTCCTCTGCTTCCATGCAGTACTCTTCTTTCCATTTGTCCCTGCAGTCACATTCATACACAGCAAGCCGCTCTAAAATGGTATAGTCTTTTGTTTCCGTGAATTGTCTCAGTAAACCTTTTACTTCTTCATAACACTTGTCACAGGTGGTAGAAGGATAAATAATATTATAGGCGTCATAGGTTTCAAACCAGTCAATTGTCACTTTCCCGTCCTCTGTCTCTTCCTTCAGTTCTTTGAGTACTTCCACATAAGTCCAAAGTGATACCGGTTTATAAAGCCCCAGCTCAACTAATTTTTCTAAATGTGTATGCGCTTTTACATGTACCGGGAAAATACATACTTTTCTGCAGCCATGCTGCAAAGCCCATCTCGCAGATGCCGCTGCATATTCCACATTTTCCTTTGCAGTCAAAAACGGGATTCCAACCAGAACATTGGCAACTGCCTCCACAGCTTCACCATTTAAGATTTCAAATGCCCGGGCAACCGTTTCAACCGCAGTATTTTTGTTGATACAATACTTTAAAATCCACTGATTACTGCATTCCATGCCAATCCAGACTTGCCTGAACCGTTCTCCCAGTATGTCCTTGCACTGCCGGATTACCGGTAATGATATCGTATCCGCCCTGGTTTCTATACACAGATACTCATTCGCCGATTCTGCAAATTCCTTTAATATACCAATCCGCGCCTCTTCGGGCACCTCCTTTTCATCCAGCATACTTCCGGAGGGTGTAATAAATAAATATTTACATGGTCTGGAAATATCCTTTAACGCTCTCTGTACACACGCAAGCATGGTCCGGCTGTCCGTCCTGCTCCCAAAGCTGTAATCACACATGACACAGCCGCCTCTCCATTCATGTGTGCATCCCCGGGACTTAAACCAGATTCCTCCCTGATTGACGCCGTCTTCCATCCATTCCCGTATAAAGTAATCGTTGTCATCCCAAAAACGCTCCGCATTCTGCCTCACTGCTTTTCCCACCTCATCCAAAAAGGAATTGTCAGGCTTGAATTTCTTTTCTCTGTCCCACGGTGCAGTATCTATACTATTTAATACAAATGCGCCGTTGTCCTCCCACCATTTTTCTCCCAGAATCTCTTTCCCCAATAATTCGTAGGCATTACGTAAATTATCCGTACAGGAAAATGTACTCTCCTGCTCAAATTCCTGATAAAACCTTTTGCGGCATCCGCAGTTGATTCTGTCCAGACGCTGTATAACATCCGCTCTGTTGTGGCTGTCCGTATATTCATCCAACAGTGCCCTGACTCTGTCCCCGCACAAATCACAGGTAATCGGCGCCCTGGGCGTCCCATTGTAATTATCAACATAAGCCGGTCGTTCCTTATACCAGCTAATCTCCACTCTGTCTAAAATATCATGATCCAAATGTGTTAAAATCTCCACAAGCAGCCACAGGGACGGCTGCGTATATAATCCCAGCCGGGACATTTTCTCAAGCAATGTCCATTCTTTTATATTGACCGGAAAAATCACACAATTTGCATACTGCTCCTTAACCACCCAGTTAATTGTATTCATTGCATCCTCGTACATTTTCCGGAGCGGCAGAAACGGAATTCCTATTAAAACATTGAATACCGGCACAATATTATATTTTCTTAATATCTCCAGTTTTGTCCTGACCTGCGATTCCGATATAGGCTTATTGATACAATATTTTTGAACCCACCAGTCTGCTGATTCAAAACCAAATTCTATCTGCAGCGCCTGTTTCGGAAATATTTCCCTATACTGTCTGACCTTTTCTTCTGTCACCGTATCGAGATGTGTTTCCAATATAAATTCCGTATGTTTAAACTCTGCCAGCCTGCGAAAAAGCTTTTCACGGACCGGTTGGGAGATTTCCCAGTCATCCAGCACACTTCCACATGTATTAAGCAGCATGATTTCCGGTTCTGACTTTAATTGTGCCAGCGCCTGTTCCAAATATTCCAAAATCTTCCCGTCATCCTCCTGCCGTGCCGCCCAGTAATCGCACATTGTACATCCGCCGGTATGAAAGCTGTGCCTGCACCCTTTTGTCTTTAACCAAAGCTGTGCAAACTTGTCTGTATCTGTATCCGTCCAGACAGTATAAGTTAATTCCTCCTGTATGAATGGTCTGTCCTTTTTTACTTTTAAACAGATTTCATTCAGAAACCGATTGTGTCCCTCCTGTTCCCACCAGTTCTTTGCCAGATATTTTCCGGTATAAGAGGCTGTACACTGCGCCACCTGCTCAGGGGTTCCGGATGCAACAATCTGTCCTCCGTTTTTGCCCCCTTCCGGTCCCAAATCAATAATATAGTCTGCACTCTGAATAACATCTAAGCTATGTTCTATTAAGATAATCGTATTTTTCCTGTCCACTAATTTATGAAACAGCTCTGTCAGATTATTAATATCATCACCGCTCAGCCCTCTTGTGGGTTCGTCCAATACATAAATATTACCTTTTTTGCTCATATATTTTGCCAGCTTCAGCCTTTGCCGTTCGCCGCCGGACAAGGTATCCAGAGACTGCCCAATCGTTAAATAGTAAAGCCCCACATCCGCAAGCACCTTAAACTTTTTTTTGATATCCTGATTATGAAAAAAATCAACTGCCTCTGCCACCGTCAAATCCAATGCTTCAGAAATGTTAAGTCCGTTATATTTATATTGTAATACCTCCTCCTTATATCTCTTTCCTCCACACTCCTCGCATACATTTTTAATTTCTCCAAGGAAGTGCATGTCCATAACCTGATATCCGGTTCCATTACAGGCCTCACATGCACCTTTCCCGTTAAAAGTAAAAAGAGAGGCGCTTACTCCATTTGCTTTCGCCCATTCATCGCGTATCTCATTAAAAGCCTGCACATAAGTTGCCAGATTTGACCTGGAGTTTGAACCTGCTGCCGACTGGTCGACTAAAATAATTTCCGGATATCTGCGTATCAGCTCGTCCACCAGGGTGCTCTTTCCCGAGCCCGAAACTCCTGTAATACAAGTCATTACATTCTTTGGGATATGCACCGATATATTTTTCAAATTATGTCGGGACACATTTTTTAAATCCAGATATTCCTTCCAGTCACGCCTTTTGTTGAAGCAGGCAGAAGCCTGCCCTGCTGCCTTCAGCATTTTACCCGTAACGGAACAGGGATTATTCCTCAATTCTTCTATCTGTCCCTGCGCAATACATTCTCCCCCCAGCACTCCGGCTCCCGGTCCAATATCTATCACATGGTCTGCTGCCAGAATGAATTCCCTGCTGTGTTCTACGACAATAACCGTATTGTTCTTCTCCACCAGTTCTCTTACCAGTTTAGAGATTTTGTTTACATCTTTTGCATGAAGCCCGCATGTGGGCTCATCCATAACATAAATAATCTCCGTCAGGGAACTTCCTAACTGCTTTGCAATTTTCACCTTCTGGGCTTCTCCTCCCGACAAGGTTGCAACGGAACGCCCAATTGTCAGATAACCTAATCCCACATCAATTAAATGGGAAAGCATTTTATCAATATAAGGTACTATTGCTTCTGCCACCGGTCCTTCCAGCGAATTTACAAATTCCCTAAGCTCCATAAGCTCCATATTGGAAATATCAATGATACTCCGGTTATTTATCTTGACCTCCCTTGCCCTGCTGTTAAGTCTTGACCCTCCACAGGCCGGACAAGGCTGCTTTACAAAAAACTGCCGGTCATATTCATTTGACTCAAGCCCCCGGCTGTCGCCCTGTCTTCTTATAAGACGGTGAATAATACCCTGAAACGAAAAATTCTGAACATATCCCGGCTGGTTATTCTTTAGGTCAATCTGTTCTGAATATAATAACAGGTCCATTTCCTTCTTTGAGTAATCCTTCAAGGGTTTATCCATATCGAACTTTTCCGTGGCTTTGATAATATTCCAATATCTGCTGCCCACCTTCCATGTCCGATGCTTAATTGCATTTTCATTCAGGGATTTATCAAAATCAATAAGCAGATTTAAATCCGGTGCAAATTCCTCCCCTAAGCCTTTACAGCACTCACAGGCGCCTGCCGGAGTATTGAAGGAAAAATCACCGGCGCTCAAAATGGGCATTCCCATTCTTGAAAACAGCATTCGCAGATAAGAATATATCTCTGTCACCGTTCCTACCGTAGAACGTGGATTTCTGGCAAGCGGTTTCTGGTCAATCACCAGACAGGGAGACATCCCCTCAATACTGTCCACATCCGGTTTCCCGATTTTAGGCATACTGATTCTTGAATAGGTACTTAAAGAGTCCATATACTCTCTCTGTGCCTCCGCATATATGGTATCGAAAACCAATGAGGATTTTCCGGAACCGGAAACTCCTGTCACCACTACCAGCTTATTTCTTGGAATCTCCAGACTGATGCCTTTTAAATTGTTTACTCTCGCATTCTTTATTCTGATATTCACAGGGCAGCCTCCCATTCATTACTTTTTGCCAGCAGATCAACATAATTGTCCGCGTTGTCTGAGGACACAACAATATATTTTTTTCCTTTATTCCTTTTCTTAAGCTTTCTTGCAACATGAACGCCCATCCCAGTCGTAATACCCACAGACACTCCCATCTTTTTCATTAAGTAATTACATTCCCGGATGGCATCTTCATCCCTTACCACGTATGTCTGGTCAATCAGGGAACCATACGTCTCTAAAATGAGAGATTTTCCTTTTAGTCCTGCTCCGACACTCAGATATGTCTGGCTCACTGTTCCAAAAATGGTTGAACCATATGGTTCAACTCCTATTATACGGACATCAGGATGCTTTTCTTTCATATATTTTGCTATACCGCTTATTGTTCCCCCACTTCCCATCGCACAGATGACAAAATCCACTTCCCCCTTCGTCTGGCTCCAGATTTCAGGTCCCGTTGTTTTATAATGTGCTTCGGTATTCGCAGGATTTCCATACTGATTTGTCCAGATATAATTTTCAAGCTTATTCATCTCTTTTGCCACCCTGATTCTGGCACATCTGTAGTCAGTATCTGTTTCCTGTTTTTCCACATCAACAACGTCAATTCCGGCATTCAACAATCTTCTTCTCTTTTCCATTACGATTGTGGGGTCTACCAGACAAGTAAAATGGATTCCCAGCTCATTGGCAAAAAAAGCCAGCGATAACCCCAGATTACCGGATGTAGATTCTACAATATGCAAATCACTATTTAATTTGCCTTCGTCTTCCAGTGATTTCATCATGTAATACGCGGGTCTGTCTTTTATACTTTTATTCTGGTTACAGCATTCCATTTTCAGACTTATACACCCTTCAAATTCAGAGTCGTCAAGTACGATGATTGGTGTATTGCCTATATTATAATCATATAATGATTTCAAACTCACCTTAATCCAATCCCCTTATTTGTCTTTTGTATTACAATGGCAGAGCAATATTCGCAGGTATGATATAAATCTATATTTTTTATGAGCGTCTGGACATTTTCTGTATATCTGCCCAAAATATCCTTATCTATATTCCATGGGCAGATTCCTATGTCTCCGTTATAATTGACAGTCAGGCTTTCCTCCGGCTGCAGATATAACACTTCATAGCCATATTCTTCTAATTCTCTTTGATATTTTTCCACGATATGTCTCCGCTTATTGCTAAAACTAATACGCAGCTTAATATCCTCATACGGAATATTTTTAAGCATCTGCATAACCATTCCGCAGTCCTCTTCATCCATTGCATAGACCTTTTCAAATTTCCTGCCGCGTCCAACGGGCTGAAATTCATACAAAGAAAACTCTTTGATTTTTTCTTTCTCATAATAATGTTGAATAGAAGCTGTCAATAATTCCTTGTAATATTTTTTGTTCAAAGTCATTCTTAATGTCAGCGGGATATTTTCATTCTTTGCATAATGTACTGTTTCTAATACTTTTGTTAATCCAATTCCCCTTAATTCCTTCTGCATTTCATCCGTATGTCCACAGACGGATACTCTTAGACAGTGAATTTTTTTTAAATAGTCAGTATGTCCTGATAAATCCAGTGTTCCATTGGTTGTTATTGTAATATGCTTTAATACACTGTCAGGAAGACTCTCAAATAATTCATGAATATCCTCCCTGAGAAATAATTCCCCGCCCTCAATATGGAAATCCGCATCATATGCCGTGTCTAATTCCGTAATGATGTTTTTTAGCTGTCCAATCGTCAGTAGCTCTTCTTTTTTTACTGTTATTCCTGCATCATAATAACAATGCTTACACCGTATATTACATACAGGTGTTACATAAATATGTACATTTAACATCCTGATTCCCCTTTCTTATCTTTTGTATTGAGCCTCTACCTTATTTTTTCTGACTACATATTACACTATTTTTAATAGAAAAAAATTATAATGACGAAATTCATTAATTATATGACGAATTTTCTTCCGTGTTGGTGGTTACACCGCAGTTATAAGCTACACTGTTCGCGGTATATACCTCCACATAAAACTACTATCGCCAACATCATTTCCACAGCCCCTTCCCTATGCTCCGTCATCAGATTTCCTATATGCACCCAGCCTTCCCTCCACCATCGCCTCCATGTCAGACTCATAGTATATTTCACTGCATCTCATCCAGATACAACTGTGCACGGTTCTGGGCAATAGCCAGCACTTCCTGCGCCGACTTGTTTCCCCAGAAATGACCGCTGAATTCTTCATATATAATATCATATACCACTTCTGAGGCTCTTCCCCGAGGTCTGGCAGTATCAAAAAGCACTCGCAGTTTTTCAATGCTTTCATCAGACAGCGGCGTCTGATAAAAGGAGTAGCCATCGTAGTAACTTGGATACATGCCCGCTTCTTTTGTATCCTCACTCAGATATTTCAACACATGTTCCAGTGCCTCCCTGTCTACCGGAAAGCCAGGGCATCCTCCATCCGCCATAGGCGTAACCAAATATTCCTGCATTTCTTGAGAAATTAACCATGTGAGGAATTCCGTCACCCCCTCTTTATATTGGGTGGCCTGGTTCACTGCAATAGCATCCCCGCAGATAAAGCTCCCTGATTTGCCATCCTCTACCGGATAGCCAATGTAGACTTCGTTTTCTTCAAAAAGCGTCGTTGCAAACTGCATCATCGATGCATCATAAAGAAAGATTTGCATTGCAAGCGCCTCTCCCTCTTCAATTTCTGCCGCCAGTTGGCCATATTTGCTTTCTTTCTCACCATAAGCTGATACAAATTCCAATAAACGCTTTGCTTCGTCACTATCCAGATGGCTAGTTCGGTTATCCCAGTCAACAATAGCACTATTCGTCTCACTATATATGCCCATTGCATAAAAAAGACTGATACTGTCTCTGCCACTGATGAAAATTTTGGCCTCACTTTCCTCAGCACATTGCATTGCCTGCTCCATAGTCCAGTTTTCTTTGTCACCTGCTACATTTCGCCCAACCACTACCGTATCAATCTGGAACGAGTATGGTATTGCATAACATCTCCCACTCACCTGCCCCTGTTCCCAGGCGGATGCCAGACAAGCATCCTCATGAAGAGCAAAGTCTTCCGTCAAATCCATCAGATACCCTTTTTGCGCTCCATCCACAATGTCCACCACACTCTCTATCGCCATCATATCCGGTCCGTTTCCACTATTCAACTCTGCCTGTATCCGTGTCCGGTAATCACTGAAATCTTCTCCCTTTTCCGGAGTGCGCAATACAACTTGACAGCCATTGTTTCTTTTATTAAATCTCAACACCGCCTGCTTCAAAAATTCACTGGGCACCGTAACCGCCAGTGTCAACTGTACATCACTCCGAACCTTATTCATTGGGGAAAATAACCGCAACTGATATTTTTCATCCTGATTAGATGTAACAGATGTCAATACAGAGAGCTGCCCCTGCTTTTCTGCAATATGATAACTGGAAACGGTACCTTGTACATAATTGGAATAGGCATCCAGCCTTTCCACTTTGCCTTCTTGTAAAGAAAAGTGCCAAATTCCCTGTATATTACTCAGATATCCCTCTGTATCAGATGCAAAAGTCACAGCGCTGTATCTGTCAAAAGAAAGATTTTCCGCAGTCAGCACCGGCTCTTTTTCTATCCTGTTCCATATAGCCCAGGCACCGGATTCATTATTTCCACAAAAATAGATTTCTTCATCGTAAGGATTGACGGCAATCCGGCATATACTTCCCATATCCTCTCCCCGCCAGTTATCCACTGCGGCGAGCTGATTATCCAGGCATAAAACCCCTTCTCCATCCGCCAGATATATATTCTGCTGTCCGTCAACATTCATTGCCGTAATATTTCCCGCATTTTCATCATTCAGCAAATCCCTGTCCATTTTCTGCGCTGTAATACCATCTCCGCTCCATAAAGCCAGATAATAATCCTCCGTACCACGCAGCAGGAAAACCATTCCGCCGTTCTCCGTCAAACCATCCGCAAGGGCAGACTGGATACAGTAACATTTATCTCCCTCTACCCAATCTTCTGCCTGTATCACAACATTATCCCACTGTTCATAGGGAGCTTCTAAGGTCTGGATACAATATCTTTGAGTCACTTCCTCCTTCTCAAAAGCGGCAAAGCGATAAATTGTCTCTCCCTTCATGCCGTAAAGCAACTCAAGCACAAATTCATCCTCTTCCATCAGGTCTGCCAGTGCCTCATTCCCATCCGGCAATGCGGTTTCCTTTTCCATATTATATGTAAATTGGTCAGCTTTATCTCCCCGATTCGTTTCCCTGACATTACTGTCATCAGCCTGTTCACTCTGCTGCTCCACTTCTTTCGGAACTTCATTTAAAGCTTCCTTCTGATTCCTATTGCCGCAACCACATAATAATAGGAATACCAATAACCAAATAGTGCTCTTTTTCATAATTTTTATCATAATCTTCTCCCTTTCACCTCCATAGCAGCCACCCAAAACAGCAAGCTTTATAAGACTATATATTACAGTTACCATGAATGGGGAATATTGTGTTCTATTATTTCACAACATTCCCCTAAATATTAATGCGCCTGGGAATGAGTCTCTGAAACTTTGACTTCATATCCTGATAACCGAACTCCACATTTATCACATACAACATCGTATAAATCATATGTTATGGTTATTTGACACACATAGGTGACACTGTTCTTCACATAAGTATGGGAAGTTGTCGTGGTTCTGGTTCCATATTTTTCTGATACACCCACATGATTACACGTCTCATGCGTAGATGTCTCTGCCGCCTGCGTCGTCAGCACACCTCCACACAGAGCCACTCCCACCAGCATCAATGCCGCTAATTTTTTCATTTTGTTTTTCATAGCTTGTTTCCTCCTTTGACAATAAATCCACTTCTGACAATAAATCTATATCGTACTTTCTCCACCGTCTGCCTTAAAATTTATCTTTACGATAATAATCTTTGACACCTCCTGTTCCGTTTATTTTTTTTCACACATACCATGCTGCTTTACAGACAATATCAGAAAGATACAATCCACCTGTGTTAAAACAGAAAGTACATTTTGATTTCCTAATTCGGGATATATAATTTGAAAGAAATAGATAGTAAAAGCATATCTTTGAACAAAATATGCTTTTACTTTTCCCTTTACCAGGGAATTATCAATATTCTGGATATGATTTTAACAGATTTTTTTGATGATTTTTTTTAATGGCGAATATCGGACACATTCCAAGAAAAATTTTTTCGGAAAATTCTGTTGAATTGTCTGTTATTTTTCTCCTGCTTCTTTTGTTTTCTCTACAATTGCCTTTCCTCTCCACTTGCCGCTCCGCCAGCGGTGCATAAGTATCAGTCCCCGGATACATTCATCGGAGGCAGTTCCCATATAAATACCGGCGACTCCGATTCCCGCAAGGATTCCTGCTCCGTATCCCACAGTCACACCAAGTCCCCACATGGTGAGAAGTCCCACACACAAGGGAAAAATATAGTCCCCGGAAGCTTTCAGACTGCATACAAAAGTCATATTCATACAGCGTCCAATCTCCAGCACAATATCCACCAGCATAATCCAGAAAGCAATTCGGATAATGTTTTCATTGCTGGTAAAAATGCGCAGAGTGAACGGTGACAGCAGACAATTCACCGTTGCCAGCCCTATGGTAATGGGCAGCGATATTTTGAAGGAAGAAAGTACCCTCTTATAAGCGGCATCCTCCTTTGCGGCGCCCACCAGATGTCCCGTAATAATCTGGGTTGCCATTGCCACCGAATTGGAAAATACATTGGCAAAGGATATCAGGGAATTGCAATAAACTCTGGCATTTACCGCATCATTCCCCAGACTGTTCACAAAAGATAACAGCACCATCTGATACAGATTATAGGACATGCTTTCTCCTGCCGAAGGAAGTCCGATACAAATCATCTGCCACAACAGCTTTATGGGAAATGGAATAAGCAGCTTCAGTGACAACTTTCCAATTCCAAAGCGATAGAACACAACAACTGCTGCCGCCAGCGCCACCACTCTGGAAAATACTGTGGACAAAGCCACACCTTCCACGCCAAGCTGCAAAAATTTTAACGGACCATAAAGAAATAAATAGTTACCCACAATATTAATACCGTTGATTGCCAGTGATATGTATAATCCCACCTTGGTGTGACCGTTACAGCGCAGAATCTGTAACATCACATTATAACCTGCCTGCAGGAACAGAAAACCGCCCACCCAGTTGATATAACTCAAGGCATCCGGCATCATCTCATCTGATACCTGCAGAAGCTGCATACAAGGTCTTTTTGCCGCCACAATCAGACCGCTGAGCGCCAGTCCAAATACCAGATTCACCACCAGCACCAGTGTGTAAATCATATTCATTTTTTCAAACTGCTTTGCTCCCAGATACTGCGCCACCACCACAGATGTGGCTGTAGCAATAATACCAAACATCAAAATAAGCAGATTCATCACCTGGTTGGCATTCCCCACCGCCCCTACTGCATTCTCAGAATAGTGGCTTAACATCAGAGTATCAATATTCTGAATCAGAATATTTAAAAACATTTCAAAAAACATGGGACCCGCCAGTACCAGAAGCGGTGTTTTTTCCGTAATCTCTACTTCCTTTTTCATAATAGATTCGCAGTCTTTCCTTTCATCTTCCTGACATTTTTATTTCAAAATTTTTTTTATTCCATAAAAAAGGAAATTGCCTGAGCAATTCCCCCGATTTTTTAATTATCCATGATAAGACTTTATCATTGATATTCCCTGAACTGTTTAACCTTCCACAATCAGGTATCTTCCATCTCCTATGTCGAAGACTTCCTCTGCCTCCAGAATGTCATCTCCCTGGGCACCTTCTACATCTATGCCCTCTTCTTCAAAAAATTCAATAACTTCCTCTACGGAATTGACAACAACTGCCATACATTCCTCCAGAAAATTCTCTGCCTCCTCCAAAGTTTCCACTACATTTTCAGGAAACAACTGCAACTGGTTCTTCAGAAAGCATTCCAGTACCGCATCATCAAATTCATGCATACGTCCACCCTCCTTTAACTGTATCGTACTAGGTCTCTGTCTGATTTCATAATAGTAAGAATATGCCGTCTAGTCAATACTGTTCCTATACTTTTTTACTAATTTTTTAACAATTTAAACTTGCACCAAGTCACGCCAGTATACTACAGTCATTCCTATTCAGACACGCTTCCGCTTGAATAAAAACGTAGCGGACACATAAGGCACCAAAGTACGGTGCCTAAGTGCCGACGTTTTTATACAGTCTTCATAGGAACAACTGTAGTCTTCTGGCATGACTTGGTGCAAGTTTGTATTGTTACGATTTCCTGATAAAGTCTTCCCACTGGGAGACCCACGATATTATTATAGTCGCCTTCTATCGCCTTCACATGGCGGGCAAAAATTCCCTGAATACCGTAGGCGCCTGCTTTATCCATTGGCTCTCCGGTTTTGATATAGCTCTGTATCTCACAAGCCGTCATATCCCAGAGCAAAACTTTTGTCATTTCATGGAAGCATCTATGCTCCACTCCATTTTTTGTCCGGTGTATCAGACACACCCCCGTATAAACCTGATGGGTGTCACCGCCCAGCAGGGAAAGCATCTGCTGCGCTTCCTTAGTGTCCTTTGGTTTGCCCAGAATCCGGGTTCCATGCACCACAATGGTATCTGCACCAATCACCAGTAAATCTTCATCCGTATCCTCCAGGCCACCATCCTTCTCCATGGATGAGAACACCGCTTCCGCTTTCTGCGCTGCCAGCTCCTCCACAATTTCCCATGGCTTGTCAGATGTGATTTTTTCCTCCACATCACTTACTTTTATCTCAAATTCCAGTCCTATCTGCGTAAGCAGCTCCCTTCTGCGGGGAGATGCCGATGCCAGTATTATCCTCATGTTTCCTCACATTCTGCCGCTTCCGCGGCTTTATGGGTCTTCGTCATTCACACTTTATTCATGATGTGTTTCCGGTACAAAAGTTCTGGTGTCCAGAGGAGATTCCTCTGCCAGCGCTTTCGCTTTCTGCACTGCTTCCCTGCAGAACTCCTCCTGGGAATGAAACAGATGCTTACCCCTTTTATCTACTTTGGTATAACTGCCGTCCGCCTGCAGCACAGATGCCTTTACATTATCCTTCAGCTGGTTCTGTAAAATATGCAGCAGTTCCTCCTTTAATGCAGGCTGGTCCACCGGAAACAGAATCTCCACGCGGCGTTCCAGATTGCGGGGCATCCAGTCGGCACTGCCACAGTATATCTCATAATGTTCCCCATTTTCAAAATAGAAAATACGGCTGTGCTCCAGGAAATTGCCCACAATAGAGCGTACCGTAATATTTTCACTGACTCCGGGAATTCCCACCTTCAGACAGCAGATTCCCCGGACAATTAAATCAATCTTTACGCCCGCTGCCGATGCCTCGTAGAGAGCCATAATGATATCCTTGTCACACAAAGAGTTCATTTTGGCAATTATTCTTGCCGGGTGTCCCTCTCTGGCATATTTTGTCTCACGCTCAATCAGGTATTTGAATTTGTCTTTGAGCCACAAAGGCGCCAGGGCAAGCTTATTCCATACCAAAGGCTCCGAATAACCGGATAACATATTAAATACGGCTGTGGCATCCTCTCCAATCAGTTCGGAGCAGGTCAGCATTCCCACATCCGTATACAGCTTTGCAGTGGCATCATTATAATTACCGGTTCCCAGATGCACATACCTGCGGATGCCATCCTCTTCCCGTCTTACCACCAGCGTAATCTTACTGTGGGTTTTCAGTCCCACCAGACCGTAAATAACATGGCATCCCGCCTTTTCCAGCATTCTCGCCCAAACAATATTATTTTCCTCATCAAATCTGGCTTTCAGTTCCACCAGCACAGTAACCTGCTTGCCATTCTCCGCAGCCTGTGCCAGCGCCGCAATAATGGGTGAATTACCGCTGACCCGGTAAAGCGTCTGTTTAATCGCCAGCACCTCCGGATCCCTTGCCGCCTGTCTGATAAATTCCACCACCGGGGCAAATGTCTGGTAAGGGTGGTGCAGTAAAATATCTCCTTTGCGAATCTGCTCAAATATATTGCAACCCGCAGGCAAATCCGGTGACTGCTGCGGCTCATATTTAGGAGCCTTTAAGTGGCTGAAGCCATCCAGTCCATATATTTTCATAAGTACCGTCAAATCCAGGGGACCGTCAATGGCATAAATATTCTGCTCTTCAATATTAAGTTCTTTTCGGATGAACTTCAACAGCCGCTTGTCAATCCCTTCCTCCACTTCCAGACGGATTGCTTCGCCCCACTGTCTTTTCTTAAGCTGCTTTTCTATTTCCTTTAATAAGTCTGCTGCCTCATCCTCCTCAATCGTCAAATCCGCATTACGCATAATCCGGAAAGGATGGGCACAGACAATATGGTAATTGAGGAACAGCTTCTCTATATTGCGCTCAATAATTTCTTCCAGAAGAATGATTTTTCTCTCTCCCCCATCGGAAGGCAGCTCCACAACACGCGCCAGCACACTGGGCACCTGGACAGTGGCAAATTCCAGTTCTCCTTCATTATTTTTCTTCTGCACCATGGCGCCGATATTCAGCGACTTATTTCGAATCAGTGGAAAAGGTCTGGAGGAATCTACTGCCATGGGTGTGAGTACCGGATAGACATGCTCCATAAAATAATCATCCACATAGACGGCTTCCTCTTTTGTCAGCAGCTCATGATGCTTGATGACACGCAGACCGTTCTGTGCCAGCAGGGGAACCAGGGAACGGTTGTAAGTAGAATACTGCATATCCACCAGCTTATGGATTGCCACATGCAGTTCTTTTAACTGCTCAGCAGGCGTCATACCGGCAATATCCTTTTTCTCGTATCCTGCATTCACCATATCCTTCAGGGATGCCACGCGAATCATAAAAAACTCATCCAGATTGGAGGCGGTAATACTCAGGAATTTCAGCCGTTCAAATAAAGGGATATTTTTGTCCCTTGCCTCATTCAAAACTCTGTGATTAAACAACACCCAGCTAAGTTCTCTGTTGGTAAAATTTTTTGCATTCTTAAATTCTTTCTCTGCCATACCTTTTCACCCCATATCCCTTTTTAAAAAGCCTTATACTGCTTTAATACCGGTGTCACACTGAAAACCTCTACAAAAAATTCTTCGCCTGTTAACAGAAATTCATTCTCCAGCGTGATATCCTCTGCGGTGTCCGCCTGCAGTATCAGCTCATTTTCTTTTAGTGTTGCTTTCAGTCCTTTTAATTTCTGCTTGTGGCTTCTGTCCAGACTGTTTGCCAGCCGCAGAATAGCCGTCAGCTTGGCAACCACCAGATACTGTTCCTGCTCCAGTTCCACATCCTGTGCCTGTCCATAGTAGACAAACCTGCTGTGGTTGAAACGGACAATATTTGCTACAATAGCGCGTTCCACATGGGACAGCCCGATAATTTCCGTTGCCATAATAATATTGTAAGAGGTTTCTCCAATATTTACCAGACTGATATACTTTCCACAGTCATGTAAAATTGCCGCCAGCCGCAGATACAGCTTCTCCCGCTTGCCCAGACCATGGACTTTTTTCATGCTGTCAAATATGGTGGTGGAAATCTTTTCCAGTGTCTCCGCCCGCTTTCTGCTTCCCATATAACGTTTGCTGATGTTCATGGCACAGGCAACAATGTCTTTTTCAAAATCATGCTCTCCCTGGAACATTTTGATTTTCTCTGCATATTCATAGGCAATTCCGTCACACAGCGTAACCCCCGGCGCCCATATCTGCTCCGCACCCATCAGCGTGGCAATCCGTCTGGTTAAAATAGCACTGATTAATACCAGCGGCACTCTGTCCTCGGTAATCCCCATGGCGAGGGCTATATCCGTAGTACTCCTGCCACGAAGTTCCTTCATCAGTGTCTCCACCTCATCCAGCTTTATCAGCGACGGCTGTCCGTCGTTTCCGCCCATATGTTTTACCATCCAGGGAGAAACGTAGTCATCCACCACAATAATATTGTGGGTCTCCCTGTCCTTCAGATACAGCTTTTTATAAGTGGACAACTGCGCGGTTGCCATTTCATCGATTAAAAATTCCATCTGTGCTTTCTTGGCATTCAGATGATGAAGTCTCTCCTGCATACGCAGGACTCCAAGACGCAGATTCTGGGTGGATACCAGGGTATCATTGTCAAAGAGGGACAACTGGATACTGCCCCCTCCGATATCCACAATGGCTGTCTTTTCCTCAATGATTCTGCGGAAGCTTTCGCCCTTTGAGGCAATGGATTTATACGCCAGAAACCGTTGCTCGGAATTACTCAGCACTTCCACATGAATACCGGTCCTTTGCTTAATCTGGTCCAGAATAATTGTGGTATTTTCTGTTTCCCTTATGGCACTGGTGCCGTATGCTTTGTAAGCTTCCACCTTATATGAGCCCATAATCGCGGCATATTCTTTCAACGCCCGGCACAGCTCATTCATTTTTTCATTGCTGATTTTGCCGTCTGCATAAGTACCGCTTCCCAAATCAATACGCTTTTTGACACAATCAATCTCCCGCATAGTATTCTTGCCGGAAAACTCAAAGATTTTCATACACAATTCAAAGCTTCCAACGTCTATTGCTGCAAAGGTTCTGATGCTCATATGTTCTCTCACTTTCCTAATAAGTAATCAATAAACTGCTGTGCACTGCGTCCTGATAATCCCCCATGACTCAGTTCCCATTTGTTCGCCTCCAATAACAACTCCTCTTCCGGCATTGTAATTCCACCGCGCGCTGCCAGTGTTCTTACAATTTCCTGAAACTGTTTTTTGTCGGGTGCACCGAAATAAATCGTCACTCCAAAACGGTATACCAGAGACAGTTTCTCCTGAACGGTATCACTGGTGTGCATATCCTGCCGAATCTCCTCTTTGTCACTGTAGTTCTCGCGGATTAAGTGTCTGCGGTTGGAAGTGGCATAAATAAGCACATTCTCCGGTTTTTTCTCCAGTCCCCCTTCAATGACTGCCTTGAGATATTTATACTCAATCTCAAATTCTTCAAAGCTCAAATCATCCATATAAATAATGAATTTGTAATTACGCTTCTTAATCTGGCTGATTACCTCATTCAAATCCTGAAACTGATGTTTATACACTTCAATAATGCGTAATCCCCTATCATAATATTCATTGGTAATTGCCTTGATGCAGGAAGATTTACCGGTGCCTGCATCTCCGAACAGCAGACAGTTGTTGGCCCTCCTGCCATTCACAAAACTGTCTGTGTTATCTGTCAGCTTTTTCTTCGCCTGCTCATACCCCACCAAATCGTCCAGCTTCACATGGGCTATATTTAAAATGGGGACAATATGCACTCCTTCCTCATCGTGTACAATACGGAAAGATTTATGAAGTCCGAACTTGCCCACTCCGTAATCCTTGTAAAACTGTGTCAGCGTGACTTTCATTTCCTCCGGGGTCTGATTCTCACAAAAATGCTCCGCCAGTTCACAGATACGCGCACAGATGCGGGTGTTATAAACTTTACTCTCCAGCCTGCTGCTCTCATAATGGGTTGTCAGTGCAAATTCCGGCACATGCAGTTTCTCCACCATGGATGTAAAATCATAGTCATAAAATTCCTTGAAAATCGCAATATCATGCAGCGCCGCCTCATTGATGGTTCCCTGAATCTCTCCGCGGATTTCACAGCCGCAGCTATAGCTGTTTTCATTATTCACCAGCAGATTTGCCAGATAACAGTGCCACAGGTTGCCATGAAATCCATATTCTCCTGCCAGTTCTATGAGGTGATGCACACATTCATAAAATAACGACGCCATATCCTCTTCGTTGTAATATTCGTCATCGTAATGCTCCATCAGCCATACCATGTCATAGAGCAAATCTCCATCTTCAAAGTTGCGGTATACAATTAATTCCTGTTCTCTCATTTGTCTTATTCCTGTCTGTTGGCTTCCTTTACAAAATTGCTGTTATAATAAATATACAGCTATTTCTCTCCGGTTACAATAGGTATTCTGATTTGATTATTTCCTTATTGATATTCTTTGTCCAATAAATCCGGAATCTATATAAAACTTCATCACAATCTCTCTATTTATTTAGCATTTGCCTGCTATAACAGTAAACTCTCCCGGTATCCTATCATTTGTCCACGCAGGGTGCTCATCAAATTTTCTTAGAGTAAAACCGCTGTTTATTATTGCATTTATAATTTCACTGACTGTGTATTTCCTGTAACTGCACTTGGGCATCTGCTCCCGGATACTTTCTTCAAAGAAACGCGCATGTGCCATCTCCCCTTCAAAAATATCCGTGGAAAAGTAACTCATAGTCGGTTGTCCCAAATTCAATATATCTGATATTTTTGTAAATGGATGAAAATCACTGCATATCATTTTGCCGCTGTCTTTCAGCAAAGAATACATAATACTCATGAATTCATCAATGTCATGAAAATAATGCAATACACCGCCCTCCATAAAAACCACATCAAAATAATCTCCATATTTTTCCATGTCAATTTCCAGTATGTCACATACCTCAAAGCTTAAGTCAACATCTGCCGCCGCTGCAACTTCAAGCGCATATTTCTTATTATCTTCTGAAATATCAAATACAGTAACTTCTGCTCCCAAAACCGCCAAAGGAATGGCTTTTTTCCCACAAGAACCACATATATTGGCTACTTTGATGCCGTTGTAGGTATCAAAATAATCAGAATATCTTTTCAACATCCCGATTGGGTTTTCTATGTCCTTTTTCGCCCTTTCAGATGGCGTTCCGCACTGTTTCACCCAGAACTCATAAGCATTACATTCCCATGCCTTTTTATTTTGAATGCTATAATCTTTCATTTAATTCACCCCCAGATTCCAGTTAAAAAAATTAATCAAATTTCAGCAGCACCTGCCCCTGCTCTGTCAGCGTCACCAGACCGAATAATTCCCCATCATCCTGATAACGGTATTCTGTCTGCACGCCGTTTCCATAGCCGGGTCTCTTTATTTGTTCGGTTTCACCAAAGTCATAGTCAGCCAAGACATCATCCCTACCGTCCACAACCTTTTTGAGACGGTTCTTGACATCATAAAAAATAGGATATAACATTTCCCAAACCATCCGCAAGGCTGGTCAGATTGCGGTTTGGATAATAGGCATATTGGTTTACAACGGGGTTTCTTCCCTTCCGGTCCTCGAACCTCTGATAAACCAGATTACCATCCATGTTGTAAAGGATGCGCTCCACACCAGCAATGCTCTTCTAAGTATCCTAAAACAAAATCCACTTCGCCGAAAAAGATATTACTACTTTTTCAAATTTATCATCCCAAAAGATTCTGGTGAAAATAATCCAGTTACATATTTTATAAATTTTGCAAAACTATTTTTTCCCTATGTTGCATAATTGAACATTACGTCTAATTTACTACTCCACACATTAAAGTCAGACCACGGACCTACATATAGTAACTGATTATTTTTTGCGGCAATTGTCACCCCTTCATCTCCTGACCATGCACAATCACCACCTAACTTTATAACAGGGATATTTTCATCAACTATGTTATACTTGTCAAATCTATAC
>CAZRZM010000011.1:0-33077 GCA_964604575.1 uncultured Acetatifactor sp. | reverse complement strand
TGATTTAGTACGACGGTCGAAAGCATTTCACCCTTTTTCGTCATACTGATTTCCATTTTTCCTTGATTTAGTATGACGTTCAAAGGCATTCTACACTTTTTCATCATACTGATTTTCACTTTTTCTTCATTTAGTACGACGGCCAAAAGCATTTTACCCTTCTTCATCATACTGATTTCCACTTTTACTTGATTTAGTACGACGGTCGAAAGCATTTCACCCTTTTTCGTCATACTGATTTCCACTTTTACTTCATTTAGTACGACGGTCGAAAGCATTTCACCCTTTTTCATCATACTAATTTCCACTTTTACTTCATTTAGTATGACGACCAAAGAGATTTCACCCTTTTTCATCATACTGATTTTAACTTTTATTTGATTTAGTACGACAGCAGAAAGAATTTCACGATATCTCATCATACTAATTCAGTATTTTACCTGAATTAGTACTACAACAGCCAAAATGCTGCAAATATTAGTGCTTCCCACGTACCATAGGCGTTTCCTGCGTTCATAGCTTTTGAAATACATGTGATGGAATAATTTGGATATAAAAGAAACCTATCATCCAATAAATGAAATATGAGATAGTATCAAAGTCATACATCCCAGGGAGATGACTTTGATACTTATGATACTTGAAAGAGCTTCCAACTTAATTTTATTGCTTCCTAATTCCCCGATTATTATATCAGGGCAACCGTATATAAATATAATATGAACAAAATGCCAGCGAATACTATCCTGCTCATTTGTGCCCAAATATTCCTGGGTTCTGCGGATTACAATTTCATGTTCTTGATTCTGTCCACTGCCTCTACGGTATTCTCATAGCTTCCAAATGCAGTCAGTCGAAAGTAAGTCTCGCCGCTGGGACCAAAGCCTGAGCCGGGAGTACCCACCACATTCACATTCTCTAACAAGTAGTCAAAAAATTCCCAGCTTGTCATGCCGTCCGGCGCTTTCAGCCAGATATAGGGTGCGTTCACACCACCGGAAACCGTATATCCGGCACTCTTCAGTCCATCGTAGATGTAATGGGCATTGTTCATATAATAGGCAACCTGCTTCTTCAACTGTTCCTTACCCGCCTGGGAATAGACAGCCTCACCTGCACGCTGGATAATATAAGGCGCTCCGTTATACTTGGTGCCATGACGTCTCGCCCACAGTGCATGAAGGCTGACATCCCCTGCTTTCAGTTCTTTGGGAATCACTGTAAATCCCAGACGCACTCCGGTAAACCCGGCATTTTTGGAAAAGGAACGAAGCTCAATAGCACAAGTTCTTGCTCCCTCACACTCATAGATACTGTGGGGAACATCCTCCTCGGAAATGTAAGCCTCGTAAGCAGCATCATAGATAATAACCGCACCTACCCTGTTGGCATAATCCACCCACTCCTGAAGCTGTGCCTTGTTGATGGTGGCTCCCGTAGGATTGTTGGGAAAACACAGATAAATGATATCGGGAATTTCTTCCGGAATCTGGGGAGCAAACTGATTGTCCGCAGTACAAGGCATATAAATCACATCACTCCAGGTTTCTCTTACTTTATCATAGGTTCCGGTTCTTCCTGCCATAACATTGGAATCCACATACACAGGATACACCGGGTCGCATACGGCAATCTTGTTGTCCAGACTGAATATTTCCTGAATATTGCTGGAGTCGCACTTTGCACCATCGGAAACAAAAATTTCGTCTGCACTGATATCACAGCCACGCGCTTTATAATCGTTGTCTGCAATGGCATTGCGCAAAAATTCATAGCCTAAATCCGGCGCATAGCCGTGGAAGGTTTCAGCCTTTCCCATCTCATCCACCGCGTCGTGCATTGCGCTGATGATGGCAGGCGCCAGAGACTGTGTCACATCGCCGATTCCCAGACGGATTATCTTTGCCTCAGGATGTGCCTGGGAATAGGCATTCACCTTTTTAGCAATTGTAGAAAACAAATAGCTTCCCGGTAACTTTAAATAATTCTCATTTACTTTCAACATAGTATCTCTCCTCTAAAATATTTATATCTGTCATTTCTCTTCTGATATCTCGCCCTCAAACACTGTCCTGGCAGGTCCCGTCATAAACACCAGATTCTGTTCCCGGTCCCACTCAATGTACAATTCGCCGCCCAATAATTTAACCGTAATCTTATCCTCCGTCAAACCGTTTAAAACACATGCCACAGCAGTTGCACAGCAGCCAGTACCGCAGGCAAAGGTTTCACCGCTGCCTCTCTCCCACACGCGCATAAAAACATGCTCTCTGTCAATAATCTCCACAAACTCCGTATTTGTTCTCTTGGGAAATCTCTCATGGTTCTCAAAATATGGTCCCACATCTTCAATTTTAAGCTGCTCCACATCCTCCATAAATACTACGGCGTGGGGATTGCCCATGGACACGCAGGTCATATGATAATCTTTATCCTTAACCGTAATGGGTGCGTCCACCACCTGAGTCCCCTCTGCCACAACCGGAACCAGCGCAGGCTCCAAAACAGGACTGCCCATATTCACACGAACCTTTGTCACCTCGCCGCGCTTTGCCTCTCCGGCACCCTCCACTGTCAAATCCAGATATTTCACCTGACCTGCACTGATAATCCGAATCTGCGTGCTGTCCGTCAGTCCCTTGTCATACACAAACTTCGCCACACAACGGATACCGTTTCCACACATCTCTGCCCGGGTGCCGTCCGCATTATACATCTCCATCTCAAAATCTGCTTCTGTGGAGGGA
The DNA here is from genome assembly GCA_964604575.1 of uncultured Acetatifactor sp. Lineage (GTDB taxonomy): Bacteria > Bacillota > Clostridia > Lachnospirales > Lachnospiraceae > Acetatifactor. Next base: position 30,330 of record CAZRZM010000011.1, on the reverse strand, counting down.
TTGATAAAAATCACACCATCCCCACCGATTCCAAAATGACGGTCACTCAGTTTCCGCACCAGTTCCGGTTTTTTCTCTGGGGCAATTTTTTCCACAAAGCCATTGATATAAACATAATCATTTCCACATCCCTGCATCTTTGTAAACTTCATAACTCAGATTTCATCTCCCTTTCTTGTTTTTCGGGGAATAGAGCTTCTCTCTACTCTTTCAGCATGGCCAGAACCATCTGTGCAGTCTCAACCACATTCGTACCGCTGTCCATACTGCATTTCTGCAGATATCTGTGGGCCTCGTCCTCTGTCATGTGGTTGCGTCCCATCAGAAGCTCCTTGGCTTCCCGGATGGCTGCCAGCTCCTCTGCACTTTTCACCTTCGGTTTCTGGCGCAGCTTCCGCCTTCTGCGCTCAATACCCTCCGTCATCATATTGACTGTATTTATCAGGTCATTTACTTTTAACGGCATGGACAGACATACAATATCATTACCATAACATTCATTAATCAGACGCTGTGACGTCATCAAAAGCATTTCAAAACCGGCAGGCATGCATTCCTGCAGCCCGGAATACACCATATCCGGCAGTTTATAACTACAGATAATAATTCCGTCGTGAAGTCCGTCTGCCTGACTGATTGCCTGCGCCCCTGTAGTACAGATACCTGACACCTGAAAACCGTTGCGCACCAGAACACTTTTAATATTCTTCGCATCTTCCAGCTTCGGTAGAACTACAATTATATTCGTCATACATGCCCACCTCCTTTACCTGTATTCCGGCAACCGGGGGCTTTTAATATTTGTTCAGATATTCTTTAATTTCCCACTGGGATACCTGCCCGCGGTATCTGTTCCACTCTTCCTTTTTCGCCGCAATGTACTGTCTGGTAACATGCTCTCCCAGCACTTTACAGATAAAGGTATCTTTCTCCAATTCCTCCACGGCTTCCAGCAGACTGCCCGGCAGCCTGTCAATTCCCTTGGCTTTTCTCTCCTCATCCGTCATGGCAAAAATATTACCGCCCACCCCCTCCGGCGGCTCTATCTGGTTCGTAATACCGTCCAGCCCCGCCATCAGGCAGACCGCCAGAGTCAGATAAGGATTTGCCGCAGAATCAGGGCTGCGCAGTTCTATCCGTACCCCCTCACTGCTGTAGGAAGGAATGCGGATAAGCGGACTTCTGTTGGTGGCACTCCATGCAATATAAACGGGAGCCTCAAAGCCCGGCACCAGACGTTTATAGGAATTTACCAGAGGATTGGTTATTGCCGCCATTCCTTTAATATGTTTCATTAATCCGCCGATAAAATAATAGGCTTCTTTACTCAACCCCAGTGCATCGCCGGTATCCTGAAAAACATTTCTGCCATCCTTATGAAGGGACATATTGATGTGCATACCGGAGCCATTTACCCCCGCCTTGGGTTTGGGCATAAAAGTAGCATGCAGACCATGTCTCTTTGCAATGGTGCGGACAGCCAGTTTGAAAGTCATAATATTATCTGCGGTGGCAAGCGCCTCATCATAGCGGAAATCAATTTCATGCTGGGCAGGCGCTATCTCATGGTGGGACGCCTCAATGACAAATCCCATATCCTCCAGCGTCATTACCATATCACGTCTGGCATTTTCTCCAAAATCCAGAGGCCCGATATCAAAATACCCCGCCTGCTCATGTGTAATGGTTGTGGGAAGCGTATTTTCATCCGTATCAAACAGGAAAAATTCACATTCCGGTCCCACTTCAAAGGTATATCCCATTTTTTCCGCTTCTTTGATTGCACGTTTCAGCACATATCTGGGGTCGCCTTCAAAAGGTTCTCCATTGGCGCGGTATACATCGCAAATCATTCTCGCCACCTTGCCCTGCTGGGGTCTCCATGGAAAAATCTCCATAGTGGAGTAGTCAGGATACAGATACATATCCGATTCCTCAATCCGTACAAAACCGTCAATCGCCGAACCGTCAAACATACACTTGTTATTCAGGGCTCTTTCCAACTGGCTTGCAGTCACCGCAATATTTTTCAGACTGCCAAACATATCTGTAAACTGTAGACGGATAAACTCTACATCTTCCTCCTCCACCAGTCGTATAATATCTTTCTTGGTATAATTTTTCATACGCCGCTCCATCCTCCATTCTCTCATAACTGTCTGCTGCTTTATCATAATCGCACAAGAAGGCATTCTTATCCCAAGGATAAGAACACCTTCGTTCTGTTCCCATCATATCAATCCCTGCCCCCTCTTGTCAATGATAAACGTAAGGTAAATAACATAATTTCTCATCATCACGCATATTCTATACTAATAATCCCTTGAAAGGGTCTAAGGAGAATACGGATGAGTGCAAAAACCAAAATTGTAGTACTTCATATGAAGGAATTAATCTATACAGGCATCTTTGTGGCACTGGGCATCTTGTTTATCGTGCTGCTGTTCGTAATGTTTCTGCCGGGCAAAGACAAAACTACTGACAGCGATGTGCCTGCCCGGGAAGAGTCCGTTCCGGAAGATGTCTCGCCCACAGCCGCAGATTCCCTTTACATACCCGGTATTTACACAACGGAACTGGTTTTAGGCGGCCAGGTGGTCGATGTGGAAGTCATCGTCTCCGAGGAATCCATCAGTTCTATCCGTCTGGTAAACCTGACAGAAGCTGTCACTACAATGTATCCTCTTCTACAGCCCACCTTTGACACCATTTGTGAGCAGATATTAGACACACAGTCTCTGGAAGGAATTACCTACACTACCGACAGCAAATATACCTCCCTCGTGCTTTTGGAAGCCATTAAAAATTCTCTGGATAAAAGCAGTTCACAGTTACAAAATAGATTAGAAAAACAAATGTCTGAAGAATAATCAAAGTTCCGGCGGCTTACATGGAATAAGCCGCCGGAATTTTTATGATTGCCCAAAGTTATATCTTATTTAAATCGTCCATCCAGATTCTCACGCAGGCATCCGACGGCATACGCAAATCCCCTCTGGGCGACAGCGCCACACTTCCCACCTTCGGACCGTCCGGCAGGCAGGAACGCTTAAACTGCTGGGAAAAAAATCTTTTGTAAAAAGTCTTTAGCCATTTCAGGATTACTTCATCCTCGTAAAACCCGCGAAATGCCTCCTTTGCCACCCGGTATACTTTTGACGGCGGAAAACCACAGCGCAGCATATAATACAAAAAGAAATCATGCAGTTCATAAGGTCCCACCAAATCCTCTGTCTTCTGGGCAATTTCACCTTCCACAGGCGGCAGCAGTTCCGGGCTGACCGGCGTTTCCAGCACATCCGTCAGAACATCCTTTAACTCCCTGTTATCGCAGGTATCCCCATAATATTTTACCAGATGACGCACCAGCGTCTTGGGCACTCCCGTATTCACTCCATACATGGACATGTGGTCTCCGTTATAAGTCGCCCAGCCCAGTGCCAGCTCCGACATATCCCCGGTTCCAATCACCAGCCCGTTTATCTGATTGGCAATATCCATCAGAATCTGTGTCCGTTCTCTGGCCTGTCCATTTTCGTAAGTCACATCATGATTATCCACATCCTGCCCGATATCCCGGAAATGAACCGACACCGCTTCCCGGATATCGATTTCCTTCAGCGTAGCTCCCAGAATTTTCGTCATTTTGCAGGCATTCTCATAGGTGCGGTCTGTAGTGCCAAAGCAGGGCATGGTAACAGCAATAATACCCTTACGGTCCAGCCCCAGCATTTCAAAGGTCTTTACTGTCACCAGCAGCGCAAGCGTGGAATCCAGTCCTCCTGATATTCCCAGTACTGCCCTTTCTACTCCGGTATGTTCCAGACGTTTTTTCAGTCCATATGACTGAATGGACAAAATCTCCTCACAGCGTCTGTTTTTCATTTCCTCATCCTCTGGCACAAAAGGCATATGTCCAAAAGTCCTGTCCAGTTTCGTCTGCTCCACTTTCAGAGAAAATGAAACCCATACATATTTTTCATCCGGCTCCTTTCCAAAAGTTCCCATCTTACGCCGTTCCATCAAGAGCCGCTGTACATCCACATCCCCATATATGGTTTCTCCCTGAAAATGCTTTGACTGGGCAAGAACCGTTCCATTCTCCGCAATCAGGTTATGTCCGCCAAAAACCACATCCTGGGTGGACTCCCCTTCTCCCGCCGAGGCATACACATATCCGCCAAGTAATCTTGCACTTGCCGACTGCACCAGCAGATTGCGGTATTCATCCTTCCCCACCGTTTCATTAGAAGCAGACAGGTTGGCAATCAGTGTGGCACCCAGCAAAGCATGGTTGGTTGACGGCGGATTTGCCACCCATAAGTCCTCGCATATCTCACAGCCCACCACCAGTTCCGGCATTTCCCTGCATCGAAACAACAGGTTACCGCCAAAGGGAATCTCTTCTCCATCCAGATAAAAGGTCTCCACTTCTTTCTTACCCTCTACAAAATGCCGCCCTTCATAAAACTCTGCATAGCTGGGAATATTCATCTTGGGAACCATCCCCAGAATCCTGCCCCGGTGTAGTACGGCAGCTACATTGTACAGTCTTCCTTCTTTCATAACCGGAAGTCCCACCATAATCAGTGCATCCTTGTCAACTGTTGCATCCACTATGGTATGCAAAACCTCCTTTGCCTCATCCAGTAATATCTGTTGCAAAAACAAATCGCCGCAGGTATATCCCGTAATACACAGCTCCGGAAACACCATGATTTTGGCTCCATGGGCATATGCGTCCTCTAATTTACAGCAAATCTCCTGCCCATTATATTTGGGGTCAGCCACTTGAATTTTGGGGGTGACAGCCGCCACCTTTACAAATCCATGCTCCACAATAATCACCATGCCTTTCCGTAACCTGCGAGTTTGAACCGCAGGCACTAATCTCCATTCCCAGACTGCTTTTTGTACGGTGCGGTCAATTTCTATTTTGCTTGTTCATATAAGGCTTTCAAATCCTCCATGCCAAACCGATAATGGGTATTGCAGAACTGACAGTTCACCTCTATCTCCTCACCGTCATCAATTATTCCCTGTAGCTGCTGTTTTCCAATGCTAATCAATGCCTTTTCCACTCTGTGTTTATCACAGTTACATACAAAATCTGTGGGCATCGTATCGGTAATCTCCACATTCAGTCCATCCAGCAGAATTTCCAGCATCTGCTCCGGCGTGTTTCCGGCATCCAAAAGCGCAGTCACGGAAATGACCTTACTTAAGTTTTCTTCCAGTCCGGCTATCACTTCCTCCTCCGCAAAAGGCATGAGCTGTATGATAAAACCACCTGCCTGTTTTACGGTATTGTTACGCTCCATCAATACTCCCAGCCCAACGGAAGAAGGCACCTGCTCCGATGTTGCAAAATAATAGGTCAAATCGTCTCCAATTTCACCCGTCTGTAATATAGTCTGTCCAACATAAGGCTCTTTTAACCCCATGTCTTTAATCACACTTAAAACTCCCTGCCCCACAGCGCCGCCCACATCCAGCTTGCCCGCTGCATTTGCCGGAAGAATCACATCCGGCACATTGGCGTACCCTTTCACATTTCCTTGAGAGTCTGCCGTCACCGTCATTCCGTTTACCGGTCCGTCTCCCTTTATCTGCAGGGTGAGCAAATCCTTCTCTCCTTTTAACATGGTGCCCATCATGGCGCCTGCACTCAACAGTCTGCCCAGACCCGCAGTAATAACCGGACTCAGGTTATGTGCCTGCCTTGCCTTTTCAACCAGCCCCCTTGTAGTACATGCAAAAGCACGAATCTGTGCATTCGCTGCAGTTGCCCGTACAATATAATCACCCATTTTATCCTCCATTTCTGTCTACTGCTTTATCTCATTCTTCATTCCTTTTTTGCGTGCCACAAAATAGACACGTTCACTCTGCGGTGTAACCTCTCCTGCGTTATCTGCATCCATCACAGCCACTATCTCCAGTCCTGCCCTTTCCACAAGAACCTGCATCTGTTCCACGCGGTATCCTCTCTGTAAGTGATTTTCTGTAAAACGGCGGAACCGGTCGCCCTCCTCCTGCACAAAAACGGTCACATGATACTCATTGATTTCACTTTCCTCATCATAATAATTTTCCCAGATAAAACTACAGTCCTCGCGGTTTTCTGCAATGGTGGCATCTCCTATCACCTCCCGGTACTTATACTCGGTATTAAAATCAAAGATAAAAATACCTCCCGGATAGAGATAATTGTTTACCAGGGAAAACACCTCCGCCAGCTCCTCTTCCTCCAGAATATAGTTGAGGGAATCGCAGACACTCACCACCGTCCCCACCGTGCAGTATAAGTCCAGCTCCCTCATATCCTGCAACAGATACAGAATCTCGGAACCGCTTTTTTCTTTTTTCTCCGTCGCAATGCCCAGCATGGATTCGGAACTGTCCACGCCAATCATATCATATCCTTTTTGATACAACATCTCTGTCAGAGTTCCGGTACCACAGCCTAAGTCCACCACCAGATTACGCTCTGCCTCCAGCGCATCCTCCGAATCCCGCCGGGGTTTTGACACTCCGTACTGCTCAATAAGCTCTGTCAGCCGCCTGCACCACTCCTCATAAGGGGTTTCATCCATCAGTTCATCATATACATAAGCAAAATCTTCATATGCTGCCATATATCTATTCTCCTAATTTCATGGCAATCACAAAACCCACTGCCAGCGCCACCAGACCGGTCAGCACATTCACTGCCGTCAGTGCCGGGAAGCTTCCCATGGCAATAATGGCAATGGGAGAAGCCACAATCAGACCGATAATTGCCCAGTACGCATATAATGGGAATTTTTCAAAAATAATTTCCACCAGTTTTGCAATCAGGAAAATCCCCACAACCACACCAATTCCAAAAGGCACCAACACACCCATGCCCTGCAATATGCCATCCATATCCAGGGCAACCAGTGCACGGATAAAATCATTAATTGTTTCGATAATGGGATTATAATAGCCCATCAGCAGAAGCACCATGGAGCCACTGACACCGGGAATTACCATTGTAGCAGAAGCAATAATGCCCACACCGAACAGCTTCAGCACATTCACCAGCCCAAAGCTCATATCCGCCGCATTGCCCTCTGTCTCTCCCATAACGGCAAAAAACACTACTACGGCAAAGAACAACAGTCCCGCAATCATATGTCCCACATGAACACTCTGCCCTTTTACATTTTTCCAGATTGCGGGCAGACCACCGATAATCAGACCGATAAATAACAGATTGGTCTGTACCGGAAAATGCTCAAACAGATATTCCAGTCCAAAAGAACTGCCCACCAGCGCAATTCCCATACCTAAAGCGATGGGCAGCAGAAACAGCACACTCTTTTTAAACTCACTGAATAAATGGGTAATACAATGAATCAGCTTGTCATAGATACCCATGGCTACCATCATGGTTCCTCCACTGACGCCGGGAATAATATTGGCAATTCCGATTACCATACCTTTTAAAATACTTTTTATCATCTTTTTATCTACCTTTCTGATTATGTTACTTTATTGAATATCCTGTTATCTTAACATGCACCGCTGACAATGCTGTTTATTGTTGCAGTATATGCGCACCCTTTTGTAATATATAACCTATTGCTTTATCCTTATCTCTCCGCCAGATACCTGCGCAGGAATGCCGTCAGGGCATCCATCTCCTCGTCCGTTCCCACTGTGATGCGCAGAGAATTATTAATGCGGGGTTTATCCCAGTAACGCACATAAATATCCGCTTCCCTGAGCGCAGTGAAAAGCTCCTTTGCGGGAACACGTTCATGGGATGCAAAAATGAAATTCGCCATGGAATCGGGGAAGGTAAATCCCAGTTCCCTTAACTCCTTTTTGACACGCTCCCTTGTGGCAATGATTTTCCGGGTCACCAGACGGAAATAAGCATCATCCCGAACAGCCTCCACTCCCAGCTTCTGGGAAGGCAGATTCATGGTATAGGAATTAACGGAAAACTTCACATCACTCAAATAACCAATCATTTTCTCACTGCCAATGCAGAATCCGATTCGCAGTCCCGCCATGGAACGCGATTTGGAAAAGGTCTGCACTACCAGAAGATTGTCATATTTTTCCAATAAGGACAATGCGCTTGTACCGCCAAAATCAATATAGGCTTCATCCACAATAACCACCACATCCCTGTTTGCCTGCAAAATCGCCTCCACCGTTTCCAGACTTTCCAGCACACCGGTGGGTGCGTTGGGATTGGGAAAAATAATACCGCCGTTAGGCTGTGTATAATCCGATGGATTGATTCTCCAATTTTCATCCAGGGCACATGTTTTATAAGGAATCTTATACAAGTCTGCCCACACGTCATAAAAGGAATAGGTTACATCCGGGAACAGAATTGGTTTGTCACTGTTGAAAAACGTCATAAATGCCATAGAGATGACATCATCAGAGCCCACACCTACGAATACCTGATTTTGGTTTACTCCATAGTACTCTGCCAATGCCTCTACCAGCCCGGTCACATCCGCATCCGGGTAAAGTCGGAGTTCCCCCACATCCATCAAATCTTTCAGCTTCTGTACTCCCGGTGCAGGCGGATATGGACACTCGTTGGTGTTCAATTTGATTATATTCTCCTTATGGGGCTGCTCTCCTGCCACATAGGGAACTACCTTACGCACATTATCTTCCCATGCCATATGAATTTCATCCTCATTTCCACGTTTATTCTACTCATTTTTTTACAGTTCCCCTGACCGTTTCCAATCGTCCGGCCATTCCCAAAATGCTATACCAGTTTACCATGGGTTACCGGATTCGTCCAGCGAATCTGTTGATACCGCCTTTTCCAGGTAACAGTTCAACCTTCAATTTTCCCACATGTTTTTGCGGAAATCGAGGTGCTGTGCCAGAGCTTATGTCAGCAGGCATGGTGAAGGATGGTGATTTTTCTTACCGGGCAGTCACGAAACAAGGGAAATTGCACAAGGAAAAATTGCGCATTCATGCGCAATCAGCAATTTAGGTGACACGAGGCATGGATGCCTCTTGTCACCGACCGTAACATGCGAAAACCTTCTCTGCCCGGTTAGAAAACTCCCATCCGCAACTTCTGCCTGCTGACATAAGCCCTGACACAGCACCGACACCACAAAAGAATAATTGAGGGCTGAACTGTTACTTTTCCAGTTCACGCTTATAATTCTGCGCCTGCTCTTCCATTCCCAGAGCGCGGTAACACCGGAATAATCCTGCCAGCGGCCACTTCACGCCCGCCTGAAGGCTGAGTGCCGGAGTGGTTTCATATGCTGCATTATAATACCAGATAACAGCCTCCTCATAATCTTCTATATCTTCATAGAACTGTCCCATCTCACAACAGCTTTCCGAACAGGCTTCCCCGGCAATCATTTTGGACGTATATTTAAAAAAGCTGATGGCATCCTTCCTTAATCTGGCTGTCTTCGCCAGAACACAACAGCTTTCCGTCAATTCTTCCGGTGTCCTCTCCACATCTGCTGCCGCTGTCTGAAAATACTCATATGCCCGCTCCAGGTCTTCCAAATCACCTGCCAGATACAACTCTCTCGCATACATATTGTGGAGACGTGCAGAAAGCCTGTGCCCTTTTTGAATCTGTCCCGCAAAGACCTGCAAATCCCTTTTTGCATGACTGTTTTCCGGCATATGGGTAATCACAATATCACTGTCATATACCACCGGCTCCAGCCGGACTGTCTCATGAATGGGCTCCACCCATACAAACTCCCGCAGACGTTTAAACAGCTTTGGTCTGTATTCCTCATCAAAATTATAAACCGTTCCGTGCTGCAACTGGTTCCCATACTTCATCTGCACAATCTCAATCTCCGGCAGAAGCATCTCTTTTATTTTCCGAAAACGTTCCCTGTTTTCCTCCGAAAGTACCTCGTCCGCATCCGCAGAATAAATATACTCCATACCGGCTTTGGAAAAGGCAAAATTTCTCGCCGCACTGAAATCATCTATCCACACAAAATCATATATTTTATCCGTATAACGGGCTGCTATCTCCTTGGTTGCATCTGTGGAGCCAGTGTCCACAATAATGATTTCATCCATCAAATCCGCAACACTGTCCAGACATCTCGCTAAAATTTTCTCCTCGTTTTTCACAATCATACATAAAGATATGGTAATCATACATACCTCCCTTCCAGCTAAAACCAGCCAGTCCCCTGCCCATCCTATTCTTCTCCACGAAATACTTTCCTTATTATATGGAACAAACTTATTCCTATAGAACGCCTTTCCAGTAATGTGGTCTCCTGCCGGGTACACCAGTCTGTTTTTATGTGACTGTATGCTATGAAAGCAAGACTCTATGGATTTTGGCAGCCCATGCTGACAAAAATCCATATGTCAGAGGCTTGCTGGAATGCCCTGCATAATGTCACATAAAAACAGACTGGTGTACCCGGCAGGACAACTCCCCACACCCAAACTCTATATGACAAGCACACATAAAAGGTGCCGCATCACGCCACACCTTTTCCTGCATTTTAAATGATAAGCTATCGAAATAACCATCATAAAATTTTTGATAAAAACTCCTGCAGCCGGGGGCTCTGTGGATTGGCAAAAAATTCCTTTGGCGTATTTTCTTCCACAATATTGCCGCCATCCATAAACAGCACCCTGGTTCCCACTTCCCTTGCAAATCCCATTTCATGGGTTACCACCACCATAGTCATACCGCTGTCTGCCAGCTCCTTCATAACCTCTAAAACCTCGCCAACCATCTCCGGGTCCAGCGCAGATGTGGGCTCATCAAACAACATTACTTTGGGATTCATCGCAAGGGAACGCACAATGGCAATCCTCTGCTTCTGTCCGCCGCTCAAAGAACCGGGGTAAGCGTCCGCCTTCTCTGCAAGCCCCACACGTTTTAACAGCTTAAGCGCATTTTCCTTTGCCTCCTCCGCTGTCATTACTTTCAACTTGGTGGGCGCCAGCGTAATATTTTCCATAATAGTGAGATTGTTAAACAAATTAAAATGCTGGAACACCATTCCCATATGTTCCCTGACTTTATTAATATCCGTCTTCGGGTCCGTAAGATTGATACCATCAAACCATATTTCCCCACTGGTGGGAGTCTCCATCAGATTCATGCAGCGCAGGAAAGTACTCTTTCCCGAACCGGAGGGACCTACCACAACAATTTTCTCACCCGGATGAATATGATAGCTCACCCCCTGAAGAACATAATTCTCATCAAATTTTTTATGTAAATCCTTAACGATTATCACTCTTACGAAGCCTCCTCTCCAACCGAGCCAGCAAGATAGTCAATATCTTGATAATTACAAAGTAAATCACAGCCGCGCCCACCAGAGGCGTAAATGCTTCAAATATGGTGGAAGTCATCTGGTTCGCCACGCGGGTCAAATCGCTCAGACTTACATACCCCACAATCGCCGTCTCTTTAATCAATACAATAAATTCATTGCCCAGCGGAGGCAGTACATTCTTAAACGCCTGGGGCAGTACAATATAGCGCATGGTCTGGACATTACTCAGACCCAGGGAACGTCCCGCCTCAGTCTGTCCTTTATCCACTGCCAGGATACCTGCGCGGACAATTTCAGCCACATAAGCGCCGGAGTTGATACCAAAAGTAATCGCCCCCACCAGTACGCCGTTATGACAGTTTTTCAAAATGACAAACCACATAATCAACAACTGCAATACCGAAGGTGTACCGCGGATAATATCTATATAAATATTGGCAATGCGCGCCAGTATGGTAGGTTTTCCGTTCTTCTTGACGGATAATTTCATCAAAGCAACAATCGTACCGATGATAATACCTATAATTGCCGCCAGAACGGACACCTTCATGGTGACCCCCAGTCCCTTCAGATACAGCATCCACCTGTCCTTCGTGATAAAGGCTACTTCTATCTTACTCCAAACAGAATTTATCCATTCCATTGTATACCCCCTGATTTCCTCTAAGGATTCTTTTTCCATTGACAGCCGATATATGTATATTAACAAAAAGAGGATAATGACACAAGCCATTATCCTCAAAAATCATAAAAGATGTAATTGATTACTCTTCACCCTCAATATACTGTGCAACCAGTGCGTCAAAAGTTCCATCCTCTTTTAACTCAGCCAGTGCTGCGTTTACTTTCTCCACCAAATCACTGCCCTTAGGAAGTGCGATTGCATAAAACTCCGGTTCAAATTCAAACTGGTCACCCTCCAGGGCAACAATCTGACCTTCAAATTTCTCTACAAATACCTGGGCAGGATTACGGTCGACAATTACAAGGTCCACTCTGCCATTAATCAAATCATTTACCGCATCTACAGCCTTATTATAATCATGGACTTCTGCCCCTTCAATCTCCTCTGCGATAAAGAAACCTGTAGTTCCTCCCTGCACACCAATGGATTTATTCTTTAAATCCTCCGCTGTCGCAATATCAGAATCTGCCATAACAATGACGTTCTGTACTGCCTCATAATATTCATCAGAGAAATCTACTGCCGCCTGACGCTCCTCTGTAATTGTCATACCTGCAATGGATGCGTCAATTTTGCTTCCGATAGCTGCCACAAGGGAGGTAAACTCCATATTTTCCACTTTTACTTCCATGCCCAGCTTCTCACCGATAGCGTTAATCAGGGCAATATCAAAACCATCCGGTTCACCGTCATCGCCAATATACTCAAAAGGCGGGAACTCTGCATTGGTACCCACTCTCAGTACGCTGCCGTCTCCTGCTGCGTCTACGTCTGCATCTTCCTGGTCTGTTGTGTTCTGGTCTGCTGCATCTGCATCATCCGCACCCTGGGTGTCATCGGTGACATTTGCATCTGCTTCTGTGTTATTGTCTGCTGTGCTGCCTGCAGGTTCACTGCCACATGCTGTCAGAGCTGACACACACAGAATGGTCGTTAAAACCATAGCTAATAACTTTTTCATAATCTTATCCTCCTAATCCATTCTGGTTTTCAGATGCAATATATCACCTTTTGAATCAAAATGCAACTGGAAATTATATAGCAATACTTACCTTATCACCAAATATGTCTACCGGTATTTCACCAAAGGGATAAATCATGGGTTGATAATCGTCTGCCCGATATTTCACCACCATTTTTCTCTGTATATCCACTATCCAATACTCCAGCACGCCTATTTTGGCATAAATATACAGTTTGGTCGTATAATCATCGCGTTTCGTAGTCTCAGAGGTTATCTCCACCACCAAATCCGGCACAGTATGTACTCCCCTGCTGTCAATTCTGTCCGGATTACGGCATATCACCATAATATCCGGCAAAAAGAAATTATTTCCCAAATCAGAGTCTATCTCATTCACATATAATGCTACATTTTCCCTTGCAGTGACACATGCACCATGGTGTGACCTGATGTACTGCTCCAGCTCCATCTGGATTGTGGTTGCAATCTGATTATGTTCCCATGATGTACGGTCTTCTATAACAAGTCTGCCGTCCACCAGCTCCACATGGCCTTCCATTTCCGCCACTTCCGCAACAGTCCAGTCCTTTTCTGCCATAAAAAACTTTTCCTCCATCGTCCTTCCTTTCCCATTATCCGAAGAAAGGGAAGTCTGCAACATTTCTATTTTCTATTATCCAAATTCTATTATATATTGCAGCCTGCCTTTTATCAAATATTATTTTGATTTTCTTTTTATTTATTTTCGTATATTCTGTCATAAAAATAATCCAGTCCCCCACATGATTATCCAGAAACTCAGGGTAATGTATGGCAGAAACGGCACGGGCCGTATCAGGTTTCCTTTCCTGTCAATATTTTTACAAAATAACTGAACCGTTGCGAGAAGCACAATGGCAAGAAGCATATGTACCAGATACATTTTTATATCCATCCCAAAAAGCCATTCTGCCACGGCACATGAGCAAAATGCGTGACAATCCGCTCTGCCGTACATCTTACAGAAAAAACGCTCCTGAAGTATTCCAAACAATAAAAGCAGAAGCAGACCTTTTCCCCATCCTATCATCTCTGTATAAGAACACCACTGCTCCCGGCACTGGAATATCTTCAGGCAAAACAGCCCAGTCTCTGCCATACCCGCTATCCACCAGGTCATCTGATATACCTGATGGATGCGTATATCCGTAATACATGCAACCAGTAAGCTGCCTGCAAAAGCAGCAATCAGCAGACTCTCCATCCATGAAACGTCCAGACAAAGAATGAATATGCCATGGAGCAAAATCAGCACCAGCCAGATACCTTTTTCCATCCGGCAAAAAAAGGGATTCCATGTGCCGTCCAGCCTTTTTATCAGCCAGAGCATACCTGCCACAATTCCCATAAGAAGCAGACTGATGATACCTGCTTTTCCCACAACTGTCCACCACATCTTACCGCTACCTCAATCTGGTACGTAACTCATCCAGAACATTTCCGGATACGGAAATAGTACCCAGTGTGGGATATTGTTCCAGCTTTCTGTCTCCCTTATAAGCACGCACCGTAATGACATAATTATCTTTTGGCGGAGTATGGAGTGGAATCATAAACTGCATTTCCTCATCCTGCCTGTATTGCTCCTCACCACCATAATAATAAGTTTTATTTAAATCCGGATTCAGGGCTGTCATTTCTGCCGGGAACTCCACTTCCACTTTTTCCGCATAACCATAGGTCTGAATCGTCAATATTCCACTTTCTCCGCCCTGAAATACCGGGGTATGGGGCTCCAGTATTCTGCTTATTTCCACTCGCAACGCAAACTCTGTAGCACTGTATTCCTGAATAGTCTCGTTTCCCACATGGTCTGTGGCATAAACGCGGATTACAAAATCACCATTTAAAACAGGTTCCTGACTGGAAAAATGCAGCCGTATTCTTCCATCCTCGTCGGGCGTATATTTTACACGGTACACACTATCCAGATTCTCAATTTCCACATAAAAAATAGCTACTCCGCTCAAATCATCCGATGCGGTCAATGTGACATCTATGGCTGTTTCCCACTGTTTTATCACAGTAAGGCTTTCCAGAGCTTCTGTTCCTCTAATAACAGGACCTTCACTGTCCGGAATCAGGGTGACGCAGTGAAGTGCATCATCTGTCTGGTCGGAATATTTTATTTCATCATCTGTACCAGTGGTGATACCCGCAATGGGCGTGACAGTAATGTGCTGTCCGTTATAAGAATCCGAAACGGAAAATGCCTGGTGGAAAGAAACCTCTGTATTGCCCACGCTGCGTACAGCGCCTATATACATGGCGTCTTTTAGAATGGACGTGCCGGAAATTTTACGGACGAACCTGGACGCATCCAGCGTACTGGCTGTATTGGATATGGGGCTGTAAGGAAGCCGGGTAATGAACTGTTGATTTCTTTCCCCTATCCGGGTATCGAATATCTGATAGTCTATCATATAATTTTTTCGTGCCTTTCCTTCCATATCGGAAACATAGGAAAGCAGAAAAGGTGTGGTGCCGTCCGCCTTTACATACCAAGTCTTGTTTTCTGTGGGGGAAGCGTACACACTTCCATAATCCTTTTTGCCAAGGATGCCTCCTACCTGAATCTGCTTCGTCGCGACAGTCCAGTCAATGGAACTGTCATCATAGTCCAAAAGGATATGAAGGGTTTTTTCCGGGTCAAGGTTGCCTGCCGCATCCACAGCCACCACATGCAGATACCGGGTTTCCTCTCCCACAAGCACCTGAATACTACAAGTATTGTCATTTTTGCTTTGGGAAAGCAGTTTTCCCTTGTTCTGGGCATTATAGGTATTCACTGTGGTATATGGGCTGGTATCTACCATATAATAGTATCCTGCCACTCCGGTGGTAACCAGATTTTTTGTGGTGTTGCTGGTGATAATATATTTTCCGGTTGCAGAATCATAGCTCTCCACTCTATGATAGTAAACCGTTCCACTGTCCTCCGGTTTTTCCCAGGACACCAATACCTTGTCGCTGCCCACTCCCTCCTTGCTATAAACGCTGATTTTTTCCGGTGCTGCTTTATCGTTGGCTGATACATCATCCAGTTTGCAGGCATCGGAATAACCCACGGATTTCGCGGTAATGTACACACTGCCATTTCCCTTTTGGGCACCACCTCTGATAGCACTGACAATGTTCAGACATTCCGCGCTGATATAACTGCTTCCGCCTTCTGCCGGAGTGATATTTCCCGGTGCGGTACTCTTACTGCACATGAGCTGTCCATCCGTTTTTCCACAACCCAGAGACCAGCCCGGCTTGTAATGGGTCTTTCCGTCATTACCTTGTCCGGTAGTTCCCACACCACACCCGCTGCATTTGTAATGATAGGTGGGATGGTCTCTGGGATGACCTTCTCTGGGGCGGTTGCACTGCTGACAGCCCTTTGTGGGGTCGTCGTCATAACGCCACCATCCCGCATAAGTGACTCCATTGGACTGGTAGGTGCCACACACCACCTGCGCCGGAGAAGTGTAACATCCGCCACCGGATACGGCACTTCCGGCATGGTGGTGGTAACACCCCTGCGCTTCGGAATGGGTGTGAGAGGGCACCCAGCTTCCCGCTGCGCCTCCCGCAGCTCCGCTTCCGCCCCCGGCAGTTCCACTCTTTCCGGCACTTCCGTTTTGGGAAATATTTAAACTGACTGCGCCACCGTCCCCACCGTCTGCACAAGTCAGGGCACCGCCGCCACCGCCTGCAATCAGTAAAATCCCTTTTCCGGCACTTTTTACAACGCTCATGCCCCCTCCGGCTCCACCCTCACTGCTTCCACTTCCACCGCCCCCTTGTTTTCCCACAGTGATGGACAGTGTATCACCCTTTGTAAGATAAAAGGTTGCAGTCACTTTTCCGCCTTTTCCACCTTTATAGGAACCAAAGTCCCTGCCACTGGCACCATCCGCCTCAATGGTATAATAACCGCTGCTCTTTACCGTATAAGATTTGACACCCTCAGCAGTGTAGCTTATGTCAAGTTCCGCTGCTTCCGTGGCATCCCGGGTGGCAGCGCTGATTTGATAAAAGGTATCGTTATCTCTGCTCTGATAAATCTTATATGTCTTGTCCAAAGTGTCGGGCTGTACCCAGGTAAGGTCCACGCCCCCCTTTCCGTTGTCCACGGTCAGGTCGGTGGTGGAATAGAGCACCATGTCCACCCACTTTGCATACAATGTGGTGTCCCCTGACGGAGTGTAAGGGTCGCCGCCCATACCCACAGGTTTCTTTCCCTCCGGGTCCTCAAACCAGCCCCCGAAGGAAAAACCGGGCTTTCCAGGTGTGGGCAGAGTGATACTGCCCTGCACCCAGTTGGCAGTCACTGTATCCACATTCCCATCGGGTGCGGTGAAAGCGTATTTCAGCCCCCTCATCCTGCCAAGAAAAGGACTGCCTTTCTCCCAGGACACGAAAGCACAGTCAGTATCCATGGGAGAAAGACTGTTGCCACCGCGGGTGTCAAAGGACACGCGGAAACCATTTGGCGGACTTAATCTGTTCTGGTCGATTTCATAAATGCTTCCGTAGCCATCCCCTATTACAGTGGGGGATTTCTTTCCATCATAAGCTCCCCCATTGGGGTCAATCCTCAGGGTGCTCCGGGAACGCTCCCACTGGGCATAAAGAGGGACTGTTCCGATACCCGCATCCTTGTCATAGTTCTCCGTGGTGAGATTCCGGATTTCTGCCCCATCCCCATAGGACGTTCCACTGCCATCCGGTCTGGTGTTCCAGCTTACGAACACATAACCAGGACGCTGGTATTCGTTCCGATTCAGAGTTGTCTGGGGCACCACGGGACTGCCCTCGTATTCTGTAGCATTATCATACATATGGAAGCTGAAATCCATCACATAATTGTTGACTGCACTGTTTGGAATATTAGCTTCATACTGCACCTGGTAGCGGTTATAAGAAGGCTTCCGGCATATATGCTTATAGTCCACCCCCTGCTCCAGATGACTGCAGGTGGGGCAGGTGTAATATATCTTCAAAGTGGTGTCAATGCTGGTGATGGTTCGCACCGCATCCGCCGAGGCATACACCAGATAACCGTCAGTGACAAGCTCCCCACAGTCAGCGCAGTAGGGCACCCACCCGGAATAGTACCGTCCCCCACAGAGGGTAGTTCCAAAGGATACCCCATGAAAAGTTTTCGGGTATTCCGGCATTCCATGGACACACTGGGATGCCACATGTGCCACCCTCCACTCGCCAACAGGCACCTCCTCCCGGCGGGCATATCTATAGTAATGCTGCCCCACTGACAGCTTCTCCAGCCGGGATTCCTCCCCGGTCATAAACCCGGAGGATAAAGGGTAGTACACCCCCGCTGACAGTGCCCGCTGTACACTGCCATGGGCATCAAATCCTGCAGGCAGGGCTTCCCTGATAGTCCATGCCTCCCTGTCCGGAGAGAAGGTAACATAACGGCTTTCGTATAGCGTCCCCGCCTCCACTTTCAACGCAGCACTGCCAAAGAAAAGTGCCGCCGCCAGAGAACACAGGATGCTGAGACATTTCCTTTTTTCTTTATTCATCTATTGTCATTCCTTTTTCTGATTTTTTTCTCTTCTGTCGGTGAATGTATCCACCCTGATTGCCGGATTTCCTATTGATTCCATACTGCATATTCGCTTAAACTACTACTGGACTCTGCCACATCTTGGACAGTAAGTTTCTGTCTTTTCCACCATAGCGAAAGCATCCTCATCCCATACCTCGTATGTATCTGTTCTCCAGTCATGGATGTCGGCGCCGGGTTCCTCCCGGGTGCCCACCACCATCTGGCAGGAAGTACAGTACTGCTCAATAATAGTATTGGAGGCACAGTCACCATGACTTTTCATTCGCTCTGCCACCGTATGGGGAAGCGGACTGCCATTTCCACTGCGGCTTTCGTCCACACCCCCGCACTTACTGCACACATAGTTTACATAACCGCCTGAAAGGCAGGTGGGTGCAAGAAACCATTTCTCCTCGTAGTAATGCCCATCTGCAGGAATGTCCCGGTGGTTTCTCACATCACCGCAGGAGCATTTCTCTTCTGTATACCCTGCCGCAGTACAAGTGGCATCCACCGTTATAGTTTCGTAACTGTGGAGATGCGCCGTACCGCTGAATGTATTACGATTCTCATTACTGCCGCCTGCGGGCATACTGACACTGGCACTGCCCATATTGGTGGAATCTGCACCGACAGAAGGATTTGCGGATGCGCCGCTTCCAGCACTTTCATCCACAGTATCAGTATTCACTTCATCTGCCGCACCATCCTCTCCCACATCTCCACCCACATTTAACTGGGACTCGTCAATACCCGCAAAATGATACTTCCTATCCCTGGCAAACTGCTTCTTAAGAGCTTCTATATCCTGCTGCTCCTGAAAAGCTTTTATGTCCTGCCCCTCTGCAGGCTGCCGCCCTTCCGCAAGGGTATCCGTCACTTGTCCTGCACTTTCTCTGCCACAACCGCCAAGAAGAGATGTTGCCACAGCCATTGTCAATATTATCATTATAAGTTTCTTCTTCATAAAATCATTACTCCCTTTTTTCCGACACCTATACCGTTTTCAAAGTTCATCTGTATATGCTTACCGGACATTATTTTGGCATATACTGTTTTCATTCATAGCCACCTAATATACTTTTACAATCCGCAGAGACCCTTTTGCCAAAGCAGAATAGAACTGTTCCACATCCGCCCTTTCCAGATAAATATTAATCCGCTGCGCCGGGGAATCCACATCTCCGCTTTCAATACCGGTTCCTACACTGTCAAATACCTGCTGTACATAAATATCCTGCCAGATAAGTTCCGTCTCGCCCTCATCCCCCACCGAATAAATATGGACTCTGTCGCCTGCGCGCAGCACCCCGCCAACTATCTGGTACAAATCTTCTGCTTTGCATCCGGCAACCACAGGCTCTGCCATTTCTCCGATAACCTCCTCCATTTTTTCAAACATTCCGGTGGTAAGAAGTACCCCTTCTTCCACATCTGCCACTGCTGCCATATCCTGAATCTGTTCCGGTCCGGTAAGTGCTGTGGGCGGAACATAGGTTTTATCCAATTCCGCCTCCTTAAAATAGGTACGATAATTTTCCGATGTAATCAACTGACCCCGGTGTATTTTCTGTACTGCCACAAAAATCTTTCCTTTTTCGTAATTTGCTAACTGTGCTTTTTCTATCTGCATCAAAGCCGCAAACAGAGCTGTCGCCGCTACAAATGCAGCTATAATGCTCCCCATGCGCAGTTTTCCTTTCTCCACAGCAATCCTCTTTTCTTTCTTCAAAATCTTTCACTCCTTTCATGCGGTCTTTTTCCAGATTGTCTTATTCCATATCCCCATCCCCAACGGAAACGATATCCACTAATTTCCCTTTATGTGCCTGTACGCGGACACCGAATAATCCCTTCACCGGAAATGAAATTTCACTGTAAACGGATGTATGTTCAATCTTTTTTCCGTTGGGGGCATAGATACTTCCCAGATTCCCCTGCATTGTGGACACTCCGCCATCCTCCCGAATACTCCACACATTTACCTGGTCCCCGCGCACATTATAGATTGTATAATTTTCCACTGTAATTTTTCCTGCCATCACAGCAGACTCTGGATTCTCCCAATCGTCATTCAGCCGCAGATTACCCTGTACGGCATTCCGATAGCTTCCATATGCCTGCCACCCGTCCGCAATCCAGACCGTATGGGAGATACCATATTCCTCCACATCAATCACTGCCGATGCCAGATTAGAAGCGGCCAGTGCATCCTCCAGATAACCTCCTGCCGTCTGATACATAGAAATTTCTAACTGTGTACACAACAGAACTGCCAGTAACAAAAGGAAAAATAATCCCGTCACCCACTCTATTTTCCCTGCCTCTCTTATGCACATCTTCTTATATAAAATGCTTCTAATTCTTTGCTGTGGATACCCTCTGTTCTTCCAATTCATATTTCTCCTTTAATTTTCCCCCTATCCGCAGAACAATCGGCGCACCATAGGTGGTTTCTCTTAGGGTGCTCCCGGAAAAATCCACCTCTGTCACTCCAATTTCCATAAGCTCCTGCCGGAGAGCAGTCTTATCCTGCTCTGTCAGATATCCCACAGTCTCCATGCGCAGAATATACTTTCTGGCAAGCTGACTGACCGCTGTCTTCTGTTGGATTAACGCCACATTTCCCATATAGGACAGCATTACCACCGTCATGGCCAGAATACAGAATCCGGTGGCAAGTAACTGCGAAATATTTCCCTCCTGCTTTCTCATAAAATACCAGCCATCGCTGCACCCGTCAGAATATTCTGTGCCTGCTTTGTCATAGCTCCAACGATTGTCTGAATAAATCCTGCCAGGCTTTCCTTCATCACCACACAGAGTAAAAGTGCAATAATACACAGCCCCACAGTAACTAAGATACCGTCAATCCCCTCCTCCTTTTTCATCATCATTTTTCTGATTTTATTTGTCATATTCTTCATATTTCCTCTCTTTCCGCCGCACAAGCGGCATTTTAATTTTCAATCTTTTCCGCATTTCTGCACTGCTTTTTGTGCCTCTCAAGTTTGTGGATGCAGTGCAGACACAAACTTGGACTTATGTATACATAAGCTTCTGCAAAACATATTATAAACGCTTCCTAAAACAGCACTGCTGCCGAGTACATATGGCTGACGCAGGCATATAAAACCACAGCCATTACTGCTGCCAGCATTCCCAACTGATAAAATGTGATGCTTCTGTCCAGGGAAGCCTTTTTGCGTTCCATAACCGTGCTCTCCATATCCTTGATTTGCTCTGCAATATCTCCCAACAGCTCCACCGCCTGCCCTGACTCCAGTGCCTGAAGTATTGTGATACATAGGGAATCTACATAGCGGTTGTCAAATTTACCCTGAAATCGCTCCATAGCGTCAAAAATATCAGCTTTCATAACAATATCTCCCGCCAGGTCAAGCAACGCCTGCCTGAAGCGTGGTTCCTGCACACTGCCATAGCATTCCGCCAGTGCATCCGTCACATAAACTCCCGCCCGAATCTGTATTTCCAGGGCATGATAAACCAACTTCAGCTCCGGCAGCAGCTTTAAATTATCCTGATGATTCAAATAAGTAACCAGCCACGCGGGCAGCATGAAAAGAAGCATCGCTCCCAGTATTCCATACCCCGGCGAAATGTGGCACAATCCCACCCCGCCTGCCAGTGCCAATACAATACGCAGCGTAAGATACGAGGCAGGCTGTATCCACTTTCCATAGTGATACACTGCGCCATTTCGGATAAGCCAGTCTTTTGTACGGTGATACCACCTGCTGTTTTTCCCTTTTTCTTTGAGAAGTCCGGTAAACTCCTGGTAGGTACTCAAGAAAACTTTCTCTGCATTCTCATAAAAAAGCATCAGTAACAGCGCAAAAAACAGAATGGCCGCCACAATCGGAAGCACACGCAAACATGTTGTTATTGTTTCTTGTCCCATTTTCAATCAGGCACCTCCTATCGGTTAATCCGATATATCTGTCTTCCAAAGAGTAGAAATATGGCGCCCAGTACCCCCAGTGCAATCTGCCCCGGCAAGGTGTGGAATAATACATTCCAGACAGAAACCGTAACCAGCCCGTCCACTGTGACGAAAATCACCAGTGACATCAATAATAAAATTCCCATATTCACAACTGCTTCACGCAGCAGACTTTTCTGCTCCGCCCCGGTGCGAAAATGTTCCCTCAGACTTCTTCTGCTGTTCTGCACCAGTATGGTAAAATCAGCACAGTAGCGCAGACCAATTTCCATATTGCGTACCAGCTCCTTGAATCTGGGATGTTCGATTTTTTCCGCCATGGCCAGAAGTGCCATTGCCGTATCTCCCGTCGTCTGTGCTTCATAGTAACATTCCTCCAGCACGCTTTTTAACGGCTCATCCATATATCTGCTCACTTGTCTGAAAATGCCGGTGACTTCTCCGGCTGTGATACTGTAATTACCCAGAAAATCCAGAAATTTCATAAGATTATCATTGACCGATTTCATTGCCCGGTGTCTGCATAACAGAAAAAAGAGTACCTCTCCCATGAGAAGAACAAATACAACCCAAAATGCCGATGCCATCTCTCGTAATAAGAGAAAAAACAATAATATGCCGGACAGTCCCACCACATTGCAGGCAATCAGCCGCTCTGCTGTCAGACCCGGAAACCGCCTCTTGCATCCACTATAATTTAACTGCTGCTCCAGCCGAAACCATATGGAATGCTCTCTCTGCAAAGACTGTAGCATATGCCTGTTCTGCAACAGTCTCTGTCTGGATGCTTCGTCCACATATTGTTTTGTCCGCTTTAACCACCGGGTACATACACGAAGAATCTGCAAGTGTATAAAAAGCAGAACAAATCCTGCCAATACGCTGATAAACAGCGCACCCTTCATCCACAAGAATCCATTACTTAATTCTCTCATACATTAAATTTTTCCTTTCCTCACTCCAGCCTGTGCAGGCAAATATTTCTTTTACTTTATAACGCTCCATAAATATCAAGGTTTTGAAACAGTCCATCATCTTCATCAGCTCATCTCTGGAATACCTGCTCTCATACATGGCATAATCCACCAGCTTGTCCGGCGCCTTATCCGCAGATGGCGCATGTATGGTGGCAGCACATAATTGCCCGGTGTATGCGGCATTCAATAAATACAGTGCTTCCGCCCCCTTAACCTCACCAATGATAAAAAAATCCACATCCATGGTTAATCCGGCTATACTGATGTGCTGCAAATCATAGCGCACCTGGCTTTCCATACTCCCCGGCAGGGAATGCAGAAACATCATATCCGGGTGAAAGCGTGTCGTCAGTTCATCCGCCTGCTGGGTGACAAGAATTGCCATATCATCCGGCAGTGTCTCTTTCAAGGCATTTAAAAGCGTGGTTTTACCGGAAGAGTTACCCCCGCAAATCAGCGTGGAACCCTGACGAAACCGTTGCACCAGCAGTTGGGCTGTTTCCCGGTCCAGCATTTCTTTTTCAATTAACTCCTGTATCAGTGGAAATATTTTCGGCACCTTGCGAATACAGAGATAAGGTTCATTGTAGGTATTCACCAAAGGCATAGACAAGGTAAAACGTAAAATAAAATCGGGATGGCTCTCATTGTCCGTAAAACGCTGGATTGCGTTTAGATTGGAAATATTGACCTGATTTTTGGTAGCCACATAATCAATAAACTGTCGATACTCTTTTTCTGAGGAAAAGGCAATTCCTGCATCCATTCGCCTCCCTTCTCTTTTGACCCGGATATTATCATATCCAATCACTCTGATGTCCGATACCGTCTTGTCATCAATCAAAGCTGAAAGTCTGGAATATCCAAAAATGTACTGTTCAAAAGCATCCACCACCTCCCTTGTCTGTTCCGGAGGCAACTGATACCGGGTGCTTACATATGTACCCGCCTCTTCTAAAAATTCCTCCCTTCCCAATATTCCTTTTTTCATCTGCATCAGAGTGGTCTGCCTGTGTGTGATATACTCATCCACCAACGCCTGCAGCTTTTCCCCGGTAGCGTTAAGCTTTCCCTCCTGCCGATATTCTTTACTCATATCCCTCCTTCCTCTGTTCTGCAAAGCATACAAAAAATTTACAAACCGTCTCTCCGCAAATCAGATTCTCTTTACTGCAATTCTTCTGTAAAATTATTTAACTGATAAATTTGATAACTTTGGCTGAAACAGCCTGAAACTAATTAGAATTCTAATACCAGGTCAATGTCGACGTATGACGAAGTAATTGTCAATTTAGCGCAAATCTTTCCATTTGTCAACCCCTGTTTATAAATTTCTTCTTTTTTGGTAATAGTTCAGGCTTGTACTTTTGGGAAAAAATGATATACTAGAGATAGTAATTTGAAAAAAGGAGTGCCAGAATATGTTTATTGTATTAGCAGGCGGTTTAGTGGTTGTTATAATTGCAGTAGTGATTGCTGTGGTATCCAGCGTAGTCAGCGCAGTTGCAGCAGACCAGGATGTAGAATAAAAAAGGGAGAACTAGTTCTCCACCATTTCTCCCTTTTCAATCTCTGCTGCCAGTTCTTCCAGATACATCCAGCGGCTCATTTTTTCTTCCAGCAGACTTTCTGCCTTTTCTTTTTCTTTGGCAAGTTCATTTAATTTTACGAAATCCTTAGTATGTTTTAAATATTCCTCTTCCATTCGGGCTATCTCTGTTTCCAGTGCTGCAATTTCACCCTCAATACTTTCATAGTCCTTTTGTTCCTGCCAGGTAAATTTCAACTTCTTTTTTTGTCCGCTCTTCCAATTTTTATCTTTATTCCCGGCCTTGTTACTCTTTGAACCGTCCGCACCTTTGATGTCTGCTCCCGGTAAAGTGCCGGCATCCTGCTCCCTGCGCTTTGCATAATCCGTATAGCCGCCCTCATACTGCACAAGCAGCCCGTTTTCTTCAAAAGCAAAAATACGTCTCACCGTTCTGTCCAGAAAATAACGGTCATGGGACACTACCATCACAATTCCTCTAAAAGAATCCAGATAATCCTCCAGAATCCGAAGTGTGGCAATGTCTAAATCATTGGTGGGCTCATCCAGAAGCAGCACATTCGGTGCGCTCATCAAAATGCGGCACAGATGCAGACGTCTGCGTTCTCCTCCAGACAGTTTCCCAATCAGACCATACTGGTCCTCCCCGGCAAACAGAAAGCGCTCCAGCATGGCAGAAGCACTGATTTTTCCATCCTCAGTCTCAATGTATTCTGCTTCCTCTCTGATATAATCAATTACTTTCCGGGAGGGCTTCATCAAATCATCGCCTATCTCCTGGGCATAGTATCCTATTTTTACCGTCTGCCCAATTTCCACATAGCCACCGTCCGGCTGGACATTACCCATGATAATTTTCATCAGGGTGGATTTCCCTTTTCCGTTGGAGCCAATAAATCCAACTCTGTCATTTTTCAAAAAGAAATATGTAAAATTCCGAATCAGTATATTTTCACCGTATGCTTTTGAAATATCATGAATCTCTATGGTAGTACGCCCCAGTCTGGACGACACTGAGGACAAAACCACCTGCCCGTCCATTTCCGGGGCCCTGACATTCTTTAATTCCTCATACCGCTCCAGCCGTGCTTTCTGCTTGGTAGAACGCGCTCTCGCACCACGCCGGACCCACGCCAGCTCATTGCGCAGAATACTCTGTCTTTTACGTTCACTTGCCAGAGCACTCTCCTCGCGCTGCATTTTCAGTTCCAGATAACCGGAATAGTTGGCATCATAAGAATAAATACTGCCCTTATCTATCTCCACAATGCGGGTAGAAATACTGTCCAGAAAATAGCGGTCATGAGTCACCATAACCACCGCACCCTTTCTGCGCTTTAATTCCTTTTCCAGCCAGTCCGCCATCTCATTATCCAGATGGTTTGTAGGCTCATCCAGTACCAGAATTTCCGCTGGGGAAAGCAGCACTGATACCAGTGCCAGCCGCTTCTTCTGTCCTCCGGAGAGTTCCCCGCAGGGTTGTGCAAAATCGGTAACTCCCAGCCTTGTCAGCATACTTTTGGCATCTGCCTCAATGGTTGCCGAATTTTCTTCGCTGCGGTTTTTGCTCACTACCGCATCCAGAACTGTTTCCTCTTCGGCAAACATAGGATTCTGTGGCAGATAGCGCACAATACAGTGGTTTGCCCGGACTACTCTTCCCTCGTCCGGCTCCTCCAGCCCCGCAATCATTTTTAACAAAGTTGTCTTTCCGGTGCCATTAATGCCAATGACCCCCAGTTTTTCCCCTTCTTCCAGATAAAGATTTGCCTCTTTAAAAACTGCCCGCTCGCCATAGCGGAGTGTAATATTTTCCAACGTTAATATATTCATTCTTCCACCCTCTTGCGCAGCACCTTCATCACATGAAAGTATGCCGGTATCAAAAATGCGTCTGCAAACACCCATGCAACCGGATTACCCAGACAAATTCCGGTAAATCCCATCACCGGAACCAGTAAAAATGCCACCAGTGTCCTCGCCACCATTTCCAGCACACCTGCCAGAATAGCAAACTTAGGAAATCCCATTCCCTGTATCAGGAAACGCACTACATTTACCAAAGTCAAAAGACAGTATCCGGCGGTATTGACAACCAGATATAATTTCACATTATCGATAATTGCCACTTCCGATGTTTCCACAAACATCAGCGCCATGTAACGTCCCAAAAACAGCATACTTACGAATGCAATCACCGAATATGCCATCCCCAGCTTCAGGCAGTCTTTCAATCCCCTGCCAATCCGCTCCAGTCTGCCTGCACCTACATTCTGTCCGCCATAGGTTGCCATGGTGGAACCTAACGCCTCAAAAGGACAGCCCAGAAAATTGGCAACGCGCGAGCCTGCTGTCACAGATGCAACCGCCGCCGACCCCAGCGTGTTAGTGGCACTCTGTAGAATAACACTTCCTATTGCTGTGATGGAATACTGTAACCCCATAGGAATCCCCATACCGCAAAGGACACCTATCATATGTCCGTCTATCTTCCACTCATCTTTTTGAAGATGCAGAATTTCAAATTTTTTAATCATATAGAGTAAACAGCACACACCGGATACTCCCTGGGATATTACGGTTGCATATGCAGCTCCCGCCACCCCCATATGCAGAGAGACAATAAAAAACAAGTCCAGTCCGATATTGATAAAAGAGGACAATATTAGAAAAAGTACCGGTGTTTTGCTGTCTCCCAGCGAACGGATAATACC
Source organism: uncultured Acetatifactor sp. (assembly GCA_964604575.1). Lineage (GTDB taxonomy): Bacteria > Bacillota > Clostridia > Lachnospirales > Lachnospiraceae > Acetatifactor. The sequence continues at coordinate 2,563 of CAZRZM010000011.1, read as the reverse complement.
TGCCACCATATTATAAAGAATGGTAGTAGGAATCCCCAGAAAAATAATAATCAGATACCGGTAGGCATCCTCTATAATATTATCCGGTGTCTGCATCCATGCCAGAATGTTACGGCAAAGCAGTGCCGTTGCTATCGTCAGTACAACCGCCAGCCCAATGGACAGCCACAGACAATTTGCCATAAACCTGCGCATTCCCGCATGGTCTCCGGCGCCAAACTTGTGTGCCAGTGGAATAGCGAATCCGCTGCAGCATCCGATACAGAAACCAAGTGTCAGAAAACAGATGGAACCTGTTGCACCCACAGCCGCCAGACTGTCCACACCCAGAAAACGTCCTACAATAATGGTATCTATAATATTATAAAACTGCTGGAAAAGAGCACCGAATAAAATAGGAATAGAAAACCCCAAAATTAACTTCATGGGTGACCCCTGCGTCATATCCCTTGTCATACTGCAACCATACCTTTCTTTATAAATGATTCAACACAAATATAAACCGCTTTAAGAAGAAGCTTAAAGCATCCTATGCCTTAAGCTTCCCATTTTCCTATACGCTATACTTTGTCATCAAATACTGTAATCCAGATTTTCCAGACGCTTCTGCCGCTGTGTCACCAAATCCGCAATCGTTACATTGTCCACTACCTGATTCACTGCATTATAAATATTCTTCCAGACCTCCAGCGTCTCACAAGTATCACATCTCTCACACTCATCCGCTCCCTCCTCCAGACAGGCAACAGGTGCAAGTGAACCCTCCGTCAGACGCAGTATCATACCAACTGTGTAATCCTCCGGCTTCCTGGCCAGACGATATCCCCCCTGCGCCCCCCGGACGCTTTTGACAAATCCTGCTTTATTGAGCACTGCAATAATCTGCTCCAGATATTTTTCCGAAATACCCTGACGGGCTGCAATTTCTTTTACCTTGATACACTCTCCCATATTGTTCAATGCAAGGTCCAGCATGACCCGCACGGCATACCTGCCCTTTGTAGAGATTTTCATAAAACAACCATACCTTTCCCTCTTGTATCAATCTTATTCTATCATAATTGTCCAGAACCATTCGCTACACAGTTACATTTTACCATGATTGCTTCACAATCATGGCATGGATGGCCATTCGGCCGCTATATGCCGTGAATAAGGTCATTTTACCATGATTGCTTCACAATCATGGCATGGATGGCCATTCGGCATCTCCTGCCACGAATAAGGTCATTGTAACATAAATACTAATCTTCTGCAAACATCGGTGTGGAAAGATATCTGTCGCCGGAATCCGGAAGCAGTGCAACGATGGTTTTTCCCACGTTCTCAGGACGCTTTGCCAGTACTGTTGCCGCGTGCAGAGCCGCGCCGGAAGTAATTCCTACCAGAATACCTTCTTTATGTGCAATCAGACGTCCTGTGGAAAAAGCTTCTTCCGTCGAAACCGTAATAATCTCATCATAGACCTGGGTATTTAAAACCGAAGGCACAAAACCTGCACCAATTCCCTGCAGCTTATGGGGGCCCGGCTGCCCTCCTGATAAAACAGGGGAATCCTTGGGTTCCACTGCCACAACTTTAATATTGGGATTCTTGGATTTTAAATAAGTACCAACACCGGTCACAGTTCCTCCCGTACCGACACCCGCCACAAAAATATCTACTTTACCGTCCGTATCTTCCCAAATCTCCGGTCCCGTGGCAGCCGCATGTGCCGCAGGATTTGCCGGGTTATCAAACTGTCCCAGAATTACTGCACCCGGAATACTTTCTCTAAGTTCCTCTGCTTTGGCAATGGCCCCCTTCATTCCCCTGGATCCTTCCGTCAGAACCAGTTCAGCGCCATATGCCTTTAACAGATTTCTGCGCTCCACACTCATGGTCTCCGGTAAAGTGAGAATCGTGCGATATCCTTTTGCCGCCGCCACACTTGCCAGACCTATACCGGTATTGCCTGATGTAGGCTCAATAATAGTATCTCCTTCTTTCAAAATTCCCCTCTTTTCAGCCTCTTCCACCATGGCAAGTGCGATTCTGTCTTTCACACTGCCCGCCGGATTAAGATATTCCAGCTTTGCCAGTAACCGCACCCCTTCTATATTATTGCTTTTCGCATAATTACTCACCTGAAGGAGAGGTGTACGTCCAATTAATTCTGTTGATTTTGTATAAATTTTACCCATAATAATTCCTTTCTTTCACCTGCACTTCATGAAACACTGTAATGTCTCTATGAGGCGCAACTTACCTTTTGCTCCATTTCCTACTATCTAGGTAGGATTGTTATGGATTCATACTACTACGTTTGTTCTCTTCTGTCAAGTAGGTAATTCGCATAACTTTTTTTGACAAAACAATAATATATAACGGCTGTGGCAACGATACCACAGCCGTTAATTTGTGCTTCAAAAAAAATATATATTTCTGTTGGTTTATACATGATATAACTCGTATATCTCCTCCCTGGTCTTGTCAGGATTGCTTTTTATAATATCATACAATTTAGTGATGTCTTCCACCTCACTTTCCAATTCTTCCGCGATGGTTTCCAGTGTTCTGCCCT
>CAZRZM010000010.1:21049-33698 GCA_964604575.1 uncultured Acetatifactor sp. | reverse complement strand
CCATGTTCTTCCCTGCGATTTCAGAATTGCTTTGTCCAGTTCTTTTCCGGTTATCGTTCTCATGGTGCTGCCTGAGCGATAAAAATATTTGCCATGATAACTGATAAGCGAAGGGTACTTGTCCACAATAATCTCAATATATTGCAATTCATTCTCATACAGCAGATTGACATCCGCTACAATGCCCATTGTATCTGTAATCTTATTAGGGATCGCTTCTAATAGCTTTTTTCTATCTTTATCGCTGACTCCAACAACATCACCATCGTCGTTTTTTCCGATATAGAGCGTACCGCCATAAGCATTTGCATATCCGCATATCCACTCTAAAAATTCGTCGTGCCATGATTCTTTCCATTCTATTGTTTGATGTTCTGGCATACTATTACCTACTTTCCATTCGCCAAATGAATTTATAGTGTAACGTCTAAAAAATCTTTTCACACTTACCACAATATAATATAAATCAAAGTCAGGGTAAGTCCCATAACCACCAGCAGCAGTCCAAAAGAAAGGCTTCGCTGGATAATGCTGTTATTTTCTCTCAGTTCCTCATGTTTTATGGCTGCCAGATGAACATAATTCTTATGAGTGGGACAGTTTCTGTTCCAGGTATGATTTGCAATAAACTGTACGCCGTTTATCACCTTTCCCACAGCAAGGGTGCAGATATTTCCCTCCAGATATTCATGGGGCAGAGGACTATCCTTATATACTGTTTTTCTTAAGAATACCACGATAGTATCTACAAAGCTATCTAAAATTCTGCACAATACTCCGAATACAAAGGGAAGTATTGTAAGAAAAAGAGGTCTGTACAGTAAATTTTCCAAATCCAGCCATGCAGGCAGTGCATTGATGTAAACCTTTTCGCCGTTTTCCTGCTTCCGTAATAAAACTTTGCGTATCAAAAACAGGTACACAATTACACCCATTGCAATGGAAATACATCCGCCTCTGAGATTTCCAGGGCTGAAATAATTTACTCTGCCAACTGTTTCTTCCAGATTCATAAAAGGCTGTGCCATCACAGCAGCTTTTTCCATAATCATATGGGGAAGCAGTCCCCAGACCAGCAATACAAGGGCACTTGCTGTCAATGCAAAAGTGCTGCCACCATTCATATAAGATTTCATGGCATCATACTTATTCTGTAGCTCTACATTTTCATTTTTTTCCACAAACACAGCTATAAACAGCTTTGTCATATAAGCTACTGTGAGACCGCCGGAAAATAAAAATATCCACTCCACAGCAGTCATAATACTGCCGCCTCCATATTCCACAATACTTTCATGGAGAAGTGTTTTACTTATATACCCACCAAACAGAGGAATACCGCCAATGGCTGCTGCCCCGATAAAGAAAATTCCTGCAAGCAGCGGTTTTTTCCTGCCAAATCCCCGAATCTTATTCAAATCCAGAGCATGGGCATTCATATAAACCACGCCTGCTGCCATGAACAGTACTAATTTTATCATGGAGTGATTCATCATATGCAGTATAGTACCATGTACAGCCAGCCCATTTTCCTCTCCCAGTAATCCCTGCATACCAATTCCAACCAGAATAAACCCTATCTGGGACATGGAAGAGCAGGCAAGTGTCCGCTTCAAATCAATGGAAAAAACTGCCAGAAGGGCACCGCCAACCATAGTAACTACTCCGAGAGTCAGGACCAGACTGCCCCAGGCTGCATCCTGGTAAAAAATCTGACAGCTTAAAATCAGAGTGCCATAAATACCTGTTTTTGTTAAGATACCGGAAAGCAGTGCAGATGCCGGCGCCGGAGCTACGGGATGGGCTTTGGGCAGCCAGATATGCAGGGGAAATGCACCTGCTTTCGCGCCAAAACCAAATAACATACAAGCACCTGCAATATATAACAATCTTTTGTCCCCACAGTTTTCTACTGCATTCCGCAAGTCAGCAATTTCCAGAGTTCCCAGCTCATGATATAAAAGGAAAATACCCATAAGCATCACCAGACCACCGATAACTGCAATGGCAAGATAGGTCTCTGCCGCTTTTATGGAAGGTCTGTTTTCCTCCTGAACCACCCATACATAAGAGGTAAAGGACATTATTTCAAAGAAAATAAAGGTGGTATACAAATCCCCGGAAAGGAAAACACCCATGGTTGCTCCCAGTGTCCAGAGCAGAAACAGATAAAATCGGTTTCTGTTTTTATGATGGATAAAATATTCCCTGGATAAAATAGTTACCATCATCCACATAAAGGCAGCAATAGAAGCATACAGCAGACGAAAACCATCCATCACAAAATGGATGCCAAAACCACAGATTTCCGGCATATACAATGACATCTCATGGAAACGGAATAACAATAGTACCATCAGAACAAATTCTATTATCACAGAGAAAATTGCACCTATGTCTCTTAAATTTTCCTGACCGTCCACATTCCCTGACTTCTTGTTTTTCTTTTCGCACAATACTCCCACTTCATAAACAAGAAGCCCTGATAGAAAAGGAAAAAACACTAAAACTGCTAAAATAATGTTACTGTTCATTTTTACATCAGCCTCCATAATACCTTCACACGGCATCTCAAATCTGTACGAAAATAATCCATTCCTTCAGTATCTCTATTATAGGAGTGGAATGTAAACCAAAATAAAACATAACAATTACAAAAATAGTTAAGGGGACAAGCATCATCCAATTTGGGTCTTCCACTTTTTGAATACTTTCATAGTCAAAATCTTTTCCCGGAAAAAATGCTCTCACCACAATAGTCAGCATATAAATGGCTGTCAGCAGGGCGGATACCAGCAAAGCTGCCACTCCCACATAAGCCAGTGGATTCTCACTTTCCACGGCTGCCTTTGCCAGATACCATTTACTCACAAATCCGCTGAGTCCCGGTACACCCATAAGTGCAAATGCAGATATGGTAAAAATGCCAAATACTTTCGGCATCTTATGTCCCAGCCCGTCCAGTTCATATACATAATTCCGTCCCGATTTGTACATAACCGCACCGGCACAGAAAAAGGAACATATTTTCATAAAAGAATGAAAAAGCATATGTGTCATTGCGCCCAACAGTCCCAGAGGAGACATAAGCACTACACCAAAGAGAATATAGGACAGATTGCTGACAGTGGACCACGCCAGCCTCCGCTTTAAATGTGTTTCTTTTACTGCGCGGCTGCATCCATATACAATTGTGATAATCACAAGAATCATTACTACTGCCTGCGCCCAGGTTCCACGAATCATATCCTTGTTAAAACTGAAATAGGTGATTCTCATGGCAGCAAAAGCACCCGTATTAACCACCGCCACTGCATGGAGCAGTGCAGTTACCGGAGTGGGAGCCACACCTGCCTTGGGAAGCCAGGAGGAAAAAGGAAACAAAGCCGTTTTGATAGCAAACCCACAAAAACACAACACATAAATAATCAGCATCATATTGGTTCTATCACCAATTTTGTTCATATCCAGCACACCGCCTGCCACAAAAGAGGAAGTGGTTCCGTAAGTCAGAACAAAAATCATACCCACAAAGGCAAATGCCGCACCACCCAGCATATTGTACAGATAGGTTCTGCCTGCGAGAATAGATTCTTTGGTTCTCGTGTGCATTACTAATGGTAATGTAACCAGACTCAGCATTTCAAAGAAAAAGTACATAGTCAAAATATTTTCTGAAAAGGCAATACCCAGCGTAATTCCATAAGTAATCACATAGAATAGGAAAAATGTTTTTTCTTTTTTTTCATGCTTCATATACTCAAAGGAATAGAGTGTGGCAAGAGGCCAGAGTACCGCTACCAGACCTGCAAACATCTTTCCCAGTCCGTCCATCCGAAAGGTTACACTGAGATTACCGGAAAAACGAAACAAGGTTATGGTATTCACCGGACTAAAAAAAAGCATACCGATTACCAGAAGAGAATTGATTACCACCACTGTTTCAATATATATCAGCATGGCATTTCTGGATTTAAAAGAAAGTAAAGGGATTAATGCTCCGCCCAGCATGGGAAGGAGCACTACAGCCAGCATCATAAATTCATTCATGTGTACCTCCATGCGCGCTGCATCGCGCAATCATCAAACCAATAATTGAATATATATTTTTATTCAACCTTTCCATACCGATACTGCAATATCAGAAACATACCGAATCAATGGATTTGGCAGTATTCCCAGCAACAATACCAGTACTGCCAATATCATTAAAGGCGCCAGCATAAAAAGCGGCGGCTCCTTTCGGGACAAATCCATCTCTTTTCCCTCTTCCCCCGGAAAAAAACCTTTCATCACAATAGGTAACAGATATCCTGCTGTCAGCAGTGCACTCAGTAAAAGTACCACCGGACCTAACCAGGAAAATACTTCTATTTCTGACTGCAACGCTCCCTGGGCAAGATACCATTTACTGATAAAACCGTTTGTGGGAGGAATTCCGATAAGCGCCAGAGAAAAAAAGGTATAGCACCATAATGTTTTCGGCATCCTTTTCCCTATTCCCGCCAACTGTTCCACTCTTGTATAACCCAGTTGATATAAAAATACTCCTGCTGTGAGGAACAGTCCCGATTTTATAAATGCGTGGGCTGCCGTATGAAGCAGGGCACCCTCCAGCGCTACAGGTGTTAACAGGGAAAGCCCGAACAAAATATAGGAAATCTGGCTGACAGTGGAATAGGCCAGCCTTTTTTTGAATACTTTTTCCCTAAGGCCAAGCATGGAACCCATAAATACTGTTATCAATGCCAGCACCATCCATGTATACTGCACCCATGTTCCCCGGATAAAATCGGTCCCCACTATGTAAAAGATAGTGCGGATTAAAATCAGTACACCGGATTTTACAATAATACCGGAGAGTACTGCAGACGCCGGGGAAGGCGCTACGGGATGGGCTGTGGGAAGCCATGCGTGCATGGGAAACATACCGGCTTTGACACCAAATCCAACAATCATCATAAATACAGCTATCAATAATATTCCACTGTGACTACCTGCTAATGCCATATTTAAAGTGCCTCCCGCCGCAAAATCAAGGGTATCACAATAGCGGTATAAAAAGAAAATACCAAACAATCCTGCGTAGGCGCCACACATGGAATAGAACAGATATTTTAAAGCTGCCATAATGGCTTCTCTGCTGCCATTGTGCAGAACCAGAGGAGTTGATATTAGTGTCATTAGTTCATAAAACAGATACATAGTAACCAGATTACCTGATAAGTCCAGACCAATCAAAACACCATATAAAATCAAATAAAAGCCAAAATATCTTTTTTCCTGTCCTTCCCGCTTCATATAGACAAAAGAATAGAAACCTGTAAGCAGCCACACAATACTGACAATCGTCACAAAAAATCTTCCCAGACTATCCACTTTAAAATAGACTGGTATCCTGTCCAGCAGTGTAAACAGACGAATACTTTCTTCCCCAAACCATGTAAAAATAAGCGCAGATAAAACAGAAACCGTTAATACCACACCGGAAAAAATGTGTATTTTTTTGTCCTTAAAAGGCATTATCCATAATAGGATTCCTGCTATTATCGGTAATATGATAGGAATTAAAATCATATCTTCTCCATTCCGAAATGTATTTTAAATACTTACACTTCTATCAACCAAACATATCAATACCAGTCTGAATGATTTGAATCACAGGCTGTGAATTTAAACCTAAAGTAATATTTAACAAAATAAATAATACCAGAGCTATTGACTTCAAGGGCTGTTCTTTTGCCATAATAATTCTGCCTTTTTTTGTCTCAGTATTCTGCCCGGAATCTTTATCCTCCACAGGTGTGTAAATACGGATAACTGTCCTCATGAAATACACCGCATTTAAAACAGTACTGATTGCCAGTGCAATTAAAGTAGGCAACATTTTAAAATTATGCCCCATTGCCGCCTGGGAAAAAAACAGCTTGGAAATAAATCCGGAAAACATAGGCAGACCAACCATTGACAGTGAGCCAACCGTAAATGCAATTCCCGCTAATTTATTCCGGTATCCTGCTCCCGTCAAATCGTCATAGTGGACACTGTCTTCAGAAGCATCTGTGATTCCTGATGCTGCAATAAACAACAGTGATTTTGTGGCAGCATGGGATAACACATGATAAATACTGGCAATCACACCTTCTTTGGTGGCGAGACCTAATCCCATATAAATATACCCTATCTGTGCTACGGAGGAATAAGCTATCATACGTCTGATATTATTTTCCTTAATGGCATTGACAGAACCCATAATCATACCAATGATACCAAATACAAATAAAACATTTACTACCTTGCTGTCTGTGACAACATCAAATCCGATTACCCGGTAAAATATTTTTATTAATAAAAATATGTACCCTTTGGAAACCAGAGAGGATAATATTGCAGCAGAGGATACCGTGGAATATCCATAGGCATCCGGCAGCCACGCATGGAAAGGATACAAGGCGCTTTTGATTGCCAGACCTACTGACATCAATGTCAGTGAAATCAATAAAGGAATATGGTATTCCCCGGTTTCAGCCAGTATCCAAACTGCCTCCTTAATATTGGACATCAGCAGATGTCCGGTAAGGCTGTAGAGAAAACAAATACCCAGAAGAAGCATACCGGAACCCAGCAGACTCATAATCATATATCTGGTTGCCGCTTCTATGGTTCTTCCATTCTGCCTAATCATAATCAGACCACACGCGGAAATAGTGTTAATCTCCACAAATACATACGCGGTAAACAAATCATTGGTATAAATCAGTGCAAGCAGAGAACAGAGAAGCAGATTTGTCATAATATAGTACAAATTCTGCTTTCCTTCTTCAACCTCTTTTTCTCTTTCTTTTACTCCCCCTATCATACAGAGAAACATAATCACGCAGAAAAATAAAGCCATAAATGCTTCCAGCACACCTGCCCTGATTTCATTTCCCCATGGCGCCGGGAAATGTCCCATACGGTAAACAAATGGTTGTCCTATTTTCCATACATACCCCAATAATGTAGCAGACATAATGCCGATAAGGGCAATTACCGCCATATTAACTCTTTTTGCCCATTTTCCATTCAGAATTGAGGACAAAGGACCACTGAACAAGGATAATAAAATGGATATAAAGGGAAAATTTTGTACAAAATCCATCATTTCCCCTCCTTTTTCAACAGCGTGGATATTTCATCCAAATCCAGAGTGTGATAACGGCGGTACAGACGGATTGTCAGAGACAGCATCAATGCCGTTACCGATACAGACACCACAATTCCTGTCAGCACCAGACCGCTTGGAATAGGATTAATATATGCCTCCACACTTTGAATACCGTCCACCACTACCGGAGCCTTTCTTCCCACAATATAACCTTTTAGTGCCAAAAAAAGATAAGTAGCCGTATCCATAATATTTAAACCGATAATTTTCTTAATCAAATTTTTCTGTAAAAGCAGATTGGAAAAACCAATTCCAAATAAAATAATAGAAACTACTTCCGCATAATGATTTACTAAACTCTCAATACTCATAACAATGCCATACCTTTCCTATTAACCTAAAATTCTCCTTTACGGAACATGACATAAAATGTATACATGGTTCCGGATACCACGATTCCCACACAAATATTCAGAACAAGTATTAATCCACTGCTTAAGATTGCTCCGGGAGTACCCAGAGGAATAATACTTTCTATATGGTTGGCTCCGGTATAAAAAGAATAACTTTTTGCCACACTGTAGCAGGCCAATGCACAGAAGCTCATCCATTTATAAGTTTTGGCAGTAAAAAATTTCTCTGTTTTAGCAAATCCAAATGTGTTAAGATATAAAATAAGTCCTGCACCGATTACGGCGCCGCCGGAAAATCCTCCACCCGGCCCTAAGTGACCTGCCAGAATAATATAGATTCCAAAAATAAAAATAGGTGGAACTAAAATTTTTGCCACTGTCTGCAATATAATGTCATTTTTTGGTTCATGTCCTCTGTCGTCAGACTCATTTTTCACTTTGTCTTCTTTTTTATCAATGCGCAGAAGAATTAGAACGGTACATGTGGCAATAAACAGAACATGGGATTCTCCCAAAGTATCAAATGCCCTATAATCAAGAATCATACCTGTTACAATATTCACAGCTCCTGTTTCCTGCAGACCATTTTCTATATAGCGGGCTGCCACTTCATTATTGGCAGGATTGTCCGCACCACCATAAGTCGGAAGATATGATACCGCAATTAACAGCATCAATACCAGAAAAACACAAAAGCACACGCTGAAAAGACGATAAAATTTACGGAATATTTTTACTTCTGCATTATGCTCCAAATCATATACTTTTTCTACTAAATGCTTTTTTTCCTCTTTTCTATGAAAAATCTCTTCTTCCGACTCCTCCATTACATTCTGGCTTTTCATTTCCACCTGATTAATATAAGGGTCTTTGGTGCCGTCCAGCCATTCCCGGAATCGGTAGGAGAATGTCTTTTTATATTGTTCTTCAGGAACTTTTTTACTCATGAATTTTCTCCTTCATTATCTTCCGTTTTACTGTTTTCTGCTTCCTTATCTTCTTTCATAATTGCATGGATTTTTTTCAGTGTCACAAAAAAAAGCACCGAAGTGACACCAGCACCCACAGCCGCTTCCGTAATTGCCAAATCCGGTGATTCCAGCAGTATCCATATCACTGACATAATCAGGCTGTAGGACATAAAAATCATAATACTGTTCAATAAATTTTTGGAAAGACTGGCAGCAATAGCGCAAACAATCAAAAATATTAATAAAATCCAGGTAAATATTACCATAGTGCCGCCTCCCTATTCGTTGGTATTTTCATTTTGATATTTTGATTTATCATCTAAATCTATTTCTCTGTAATGCTGTGTGGGCTCTTCATCCGTAGTCACTTCCAGTCTGGCAATCAGATGGGAGGACACTGGAGAAGAAAACCATAGAAACAGAACCACCAAAAACATCTTTAATGTGGTAAAATTCAATCCATTCATTATCATTAATCCCACAAAAGAACTGCCGATACCTAAAGTATCACCCATAGCTGCCGCGTGCATTCTGTTTAAAACATATTTGAAACGGAATACTCCAATTATTTCAAAAATAAATATGACAAGACCCGACAATAAAAAAGCGGCTCCAATTAAAAAACGTATCCATTCAATGACTGCCATTTTTATCCTCATTTCTGAGCGATTCTGTATGCTCTTTCTTTTCCAGATATACTCCCATATATACTTTAGTCAGTACGATTACAGCCAAAAAACTAATTAAAGCATAAATAATACAGATATCCACCAGATATCCCTCTCCCAGCATAAGCGCCAGAACTCCTATCATTGTGATAACCATAGTTCCCATCATGTTCACCGCAACGATTCTGTCTGCAATTCTGGGACCTCTGATAGCACGAATCAGACAAAGTATCATTAAAACTGCCAGTAATATTAAAGTGCCTACAAATAAAATTCTGTAACACTGTTCCAGACCCTGAATTCCTTTTCCCATTTTATCCTCATTTCTGCGCTGCCCAAATGGCTCAGTCTGGCTGAGACTGTGCGCAAACTTATTTTTCCAGTTCTTTAATATAATCTATAAACTGACTTTCATTCATGCCCTCTGCCATATCTTCATCCAGACAATGCACCGTATAGGAAGAATCCTCCAGTGTGACAGTGATGGTGCCCGGTGTAAGTGTAATGGCATTTGCCAGAAATGCTTTTCCAGTGGAGGTTTTCAAATCCGAATGAAAATGCACCAGCACAGGACTGATTTCTTCCTTCTGGGTAATTATCATATGAATGACGCCCATATTTGCTTTCACAATTTCTATAATCAATACACACACATATTTCATAAAAAGAAACATCTTTTTGTAGATTACTTTTTCTTTCTCCAGGGAATAATTCATAAATTTACAGGAAAAAGCAAAAATTACCGCTGCAATAACCAGACCAAACAAAAAAATTTCCAAAGTAAAATTTCCATTATAAATAATCCAGAGAAACAAATATAACAGATACATAAATCTTTAAACCTCTCTCTATTTTATAAAATCACTTGTATTATACTCTTTCAATATTAATTGTCAAATTAATTGTTATTATTAAATAGGTAACAGCTCAACCTTCCATTTTGCATTATTCTTTTGTGGAGTCGGTACTGTGTCAGGACTTCTGTCAGCAGGCAGGAGTTGCGGATGGGAGTTTTCTAACCGGGCAGAGAGGGTTATAGCATGTTACGGTCGGTGACAAGAGGCATCCATGCCTCATGTCACCTAAATTGCACATCCATGTGCAATTTCCCTTATTTCGTGACTGCCCGGTAAGAAAAATCACCATCCTCCACAATGCCTGCTGGCAGAAGCCCTGACACAGCACCTCGATTTCCGCAAAATATACTGGAAAGAGGAAAGGCTGAGCTGTTACTTCAATGGGAAAATTAGGGAAAATTAGGGAAACTTTTTGAAAAATTTATTGATGTTTTATTATCTGAATGGTATTATGAATTTAGAAAAAGGTGCTCCATACAGCAACGGTTCACCTCAGTTTATATTATTTACTTAAAAAGCAACCCAAACTTTGGTCGGAGAGGTTGCTTTTTTAATGTCTATTTTTTTTCACATAAAAAAATCTTTGAATGGTAACAGTTCATCTTTCCATTTTCCAATATATTTTTGCGGAAATCGAGGTGCTGTGTCAGGACTTCTGCCTGCTGACAGAAGTCCTGACACAGCACCGAAACCACAAAAGAATAATAGAAATGAAAGGCTGAACTGTTACGAAAATTATCCCCAGAAATTATATTTATTTGTCAATGCAGAATAAGGTGTTCCTGACAAGCTGTACTGGCTGGACAGGCTATCCAGATTGGTCTGTGCATTATCGGAAATATGGGTTGCCAGAAATGCCACTTTTGAGGAAAAGGAATTGGCAGAACCAAGCACCTGCTCCAAAGTATCTGTGTCTGTTGCCTTTAATTTTTCCTCGTCAATACTCAGAGTTCCGTTTTTTGCGAAAGAAATTCCAATACTTTTTAATCCCTCGCTGTTGTCTGAAACTACCTCATTCAACATCTGTCTGTAATAATCATTTAAAGTACCGGATGCCTTCTTCAATGCCGCTGTCACAGAATTATATTGCTTTGCAAGGGCTTCCGCTGCATCATAGATTTCCTGGTTGCTCCCGCTTTTTCTTGCTCTTGCAAAGACAGAATTTCCGCTCTCATCTGTGAAGACCTCTGCCTTCTGTAACAACTGGTCTGCTTCCTTTTCCAGTTTTTCATAACTGCTTTTTCTTACGGTATCTGCCGGGCTGCTGTTTTTCTTCAGGGCACTAAGCAGCGTATTTTTGGAACTGCCACTGTTGATATAATTCAAAAGGGATGTGTTGCTTACTGGCAGTCCTGCCTTTCTTGCTGATTCATTTAACATCTTGGTTGTAATTCTCATGATTCTCCTCCTTTTTGCTGTAACATTACCGTAACCTTGAATACATTGCCTTTTATTCTGATATTCATATCTCCGAGATAACGGTCTGCTACATCCTTTACATTTTTTAAACCGATTCCATGTTCCATTAAAAGCTCTGGCAGACTGTTCTGTTTTGTTGTCATCAAAACGGTACTGTCGTCTCCCCATTCCAATACACCGTCAAAGCTGTTTTCCACCTCAAGCAGTAAAAAAAGGCTTTTTCTTTTCAGGTTCAGGGTGATGTAACGATGTTCTGCTTCCACTTTTTCACAGGCCTCTATGGCATTATCCAAAAGATTATTCAGTATAATACCTATATCAAAAACAGGGATTGTGTCGGTTTCTTCATAATAAAATTTCATTTGAAATGCAATTCCCGAATTTACTGCTTTCTTGTATTTATCATTGATAATTACGTCTGTCACTGCATTTCCCGTATTATATTTATAGTCCAGGGTCTGTATTGTTTCATCCAGTTTTTCAATATAATTTTCCACTTCTTCATACTTCTCACCGGCAGCCAGCGCTTTTATGTTCATCATGTGATTTTTCATCTCATGCCTTACTTTACGGATACTTCCATAGAAGCTTTCCGCTTCTTCCAGTCTCCTTTTCATGGCATTTATCTGCTGTTCTTCCCAAAAATGCTTCTGCCGCTCCTCCTGAAGTTCCTTATACTTCTGGTAAATATATATAGCTGAAATCTCACCAATATAGACCAAAATTGCAATCATTGGCACCTTCCATAGCATTTCCCTTCTATCATCAAACAAAAGAAATACTCCGTTTTCTATCTGTACTACAGAAAGGTCTGTTACCATTTTGGAAAGCACACTCCCTGTCACATTGAGCGCTGAAAGAAATATTACGTCGTGCCACTGCATGGAAAACTGTTTTTTCACAATTTTCCTCATGACTCCGGTCATAAACAGAAGCAGAAGCGTATACGATAAGGAAAACCATGCCTGACTGATAACTATTTTCTGATACATCCAAAACAGATAATCTGCGCTGCCGGCATCCAGTCCTTCCCACAGTGCATCCACAATATACAGATACATGCTGTTTGCTATCAAAAAACTCATACAATGAAAATTGTAAAACAACAGTAATACAAACACCGCTTTTTCCAGATGTTTTTTATATTTGTAAAAACAAAAACCCAAAACCAGAA
>CAZRZM010000010.1:0-21039 GCA_964604575.1 uncultured Acetatifactor sp. | reverse complement strand
AACCGCCGAAACGCTATATCTGAACCATGGCAGCGTATCCGGCCATGATTTTATCAAAATGTTCAGGAACGCCAATACCCCTATTGCAATCAGTTTCTTTTTTTGCTGATTTGGATAATAAAAAACATTCCATATCCTCATAAAAAGAACAACCTGCATCACCACCACATATATTTCAAAAAAAATTTCCAATAATTCATATGCAACCTGATTCAATTATTTCTCCTCCGAAATATATTCCAGATATGCCTTTATAAAATCCTGATATTTGTATTTGGATATCGGCAGTCTGCTGTCATTTATCATACGCACCTCTGTCCGGCTATATCTCTCCACATATTTCATGTTTACAAGATACCCTTTGTGTATCCTGAAAAAGTCCTCCTTAAGCGCCTCCTCCAGCTCACCTATTTTTCCATAGCATTCTATTTTCTCATCCTGCATATATACAAGTATCTTCCTATTGCAGCTCTCAATATAGTAAATATCTTCTGCCGGAACATTTCTTGTCACATTTTTGTTCCGAACCAGTATTTCCCTTGGCTCTGCACTCTTTTTTGTTTTCAGATGGCAGTATTCCCGCACAGCCTGTGCAAACACTTTTTCAAATTCCCTCTCCTTTACCGGTTTAACCAGATACTGGAAAGCATTGACCGCGAAAGCCTTCGCCATATATTCCGGATACCCCGTTACAAATATCAAAAGTGGCAGACCTCCCCACAAAGTCTCATCCTTTTCTTCTTTCCATCTCCTAATCTGCTCCGCCGTTTCCATTCCGTCAGTGCCCTCCATGGAAATATCAAGAAAAAGGATGTCTATTTGCTCCCTGCCCTTCTGTTTCCAGAACCGCAGCAGTTCCCCGCCGGATGCAAATTCCATTATCCGGCAGGACACACTCTGCATTTCTATCAGTTTTTTTATATAAATGCGTATATTTTCTTCATCATCGCAAACTGCTATATTCAATCTACACTACTCCATACTAATGTTTACTTATCAATCATGACTATTGTTTCCCCTACATTTATATTTATCGGCGAAAAACACCAGAAAGGAAGAAGAAGTGTTGTATCCGGACACTTGACGGTAGCAACTGGACATTATAGACAAGAGAACCAGAAAAGTCCGCCAAATACTATATAACAAAAACCCCTGCAAACGGCAAACCATGCCACTTACAAGGGTTTTCAATTCATTCAATAATTACAAACCAGCCTTCGCTTATGCGTTCATCTGTGCTGCTACTTCTGCTGCAAAGTCCTCGTTTTTCTTCTCAAGACCTTCACCAGTCTCAAAACGGACAAATCTCTTGATAGAAAGGTCTGCACCGTTCTCTTTGCCAACCTGGGCAACATACTGTGCTACGGTCTGCTTGCCATCCTCAGCCTTAACATATACCTGCTCTAACAGACATACTTCCTTTAATTCCTTGTTCAGACGGCCCACAATAGCGCCCTCGATAACCTTTTCCGGTTTACCTGCCATTTTAGGGTCCTGCTCAATCTGGGCTTTGATGATTTCTTTCTCATGAGCCTTGAACTCTTCGGATACATCACCAGTTGCCACATACTTGGGATTTAATGCTGCAACCTGCATTGCGATATTGGTTAATGCTTCTTTTACCGCATCGTTTACTACATCGGTAGCCGCCTCAACGATAACGCCGATACGTCCGCCACCATGTACATAAGATACTACACAGCCGTTTTCAGCAACAACCTTCTCAAATCTTCTGATGTTTAAGTTCTCACCGATAACTGCAACCTTCTCCACCAAAGCTTCTTTTACAGATTTGGTAGTGTCTGCATTCCAGCTTTCTGCCATAAACGCATCCATATCTGCTGCATCAGATGCAACAGCCTGCTCTGCAACAGCCTCAACAAACTGCTGGAACTGCTCATTCTTTGCCACAAAGTCAGTCTCGGAGTTAACCTCTACAACAGCCGCCACCGTGTCACCCTTAGTTGCGATACGGCAGATACCTTCTGCTGCAATTCTGCTTGCTTTCTTCTCAGCTTTCGCCTGTCCGTTCTTTCTCAAGAACTCAACAGCCTCTTCCATATTACCATTGGTCTCATTCAGAGCCTTCTTACAATCCATCATACCTGCGCCGGTAAGCTCACGCAGTTCTTTTACCATAGATGCTGTAATGTCTGCCATTTTTCTATTCCTTTCTTACGCCTGCTTTTTCTCTTATCAATACTTTTGCTTCAATATCTGTTTACTGCTGGGCAACTTCTTCGATATCCTCTGCTGCCTCTGCATCTGCTACAGCTTCTTCAGCGGTGTATACTGCTTCACCCTGGTTAGCCTCAATAACAGCGTCTGCCATTTTTGCAACAATCAGTTTCACTGCTCTGATAGCATCATCATTACCGGGAATGATATAATCCAGCTCTTCCGGGTCACAGTTGGTATCACCGATACCGATTAAAGTAATACCCAGAGAATGTGCTTCCTGCACACAGATTCTCTCTTTCTTAGGGTCAACTACAAAAATAGCATCAGGGATTCTGGTCATGTTCTTGATACCGCCAAGATTCTTCTCCAGCTTATCCCACTCTTTTTTCAGTGCAATAACTTCCTTTTTGGGAAGAACATCAAAAGTACCGTCCTCAGACATAGTCTCGATTGCATGTAATCTTTCAATACGGGACTGAATGGTCTTGAAATTGGTAAGCATACCGCCCAGCCATCTTTCATTTACATAGTACATACCGCAACGCTCTGCCTCAGTTTTAACTGCATCCTGGGCCTGCTTCTTGGTACCTACAAAAAGAATGGTACCGCCCTGTGCTGCGATTTCAGAGACAGCTCTGTATGCCTCATCAACTTTACCTACAGATTTCTGTAAGTCAATAATGTGGATACCGTTTCTCTCGGTGAAGATGTAAGGAGCCATTTTAGGGTTCCATCTTCTGGTCTGGTGTCCGAAATGTACACCTGCTTCAAGTAACTGTTTCATAGAAATAACGCTCATTTTCTTACCTCCATTTGGTTCATTCTTCCGTCATTCTTCCAGAAATCCTTTGATTCCCTGCCGGAGCCGCGTCCAGAATCCGGCACTCTTTCCTACCTATTCCCTATTGGAACACCGATAGAAAATCAGAATGCGTGTTTTTTAGTCACAACGTATTGAGTATATCATAGAAAAACCCCTTATGCAAGGGGTTTTGTCACAATTTTAATTTCCTGTAATGATTCTTGCGATATCTTTCTCACTGGTTCCGGGCAGTATTTCATATGTACCACTTCGTATACTCTTTGAGTAGCCGTTTTCAATCAGATAACTGTCAAAAGATACTACATCCTTAATCAGCCCTGCCTCCACCAGATTCTTGCTTACTGTGTAGGAATTGGTGCCTTCATCTATAGTAAACTGTACCGGGTCATCTGAATAAATAACATCCTTTTTATCCGACATGTCTGACCCAGTGTCCTGTGGGGCAGTACCTTCCTGCTCGGTATTCTCCGGCTCTGCGACATTCGCATCCTCCGGGTCAGTGCCATCCGGATTGATATTCTCCGGCTCTGTGATGTCTGCGTCCTCCGGGTCAGCATTCTCCGGCCGGGCAGGTTCTACATTCCCCGGTTCCACATTGTCAGGCTGGGCAGGATTCTGCTCCGGTGCTTTCAAATCCGACAATACCAGAGAACTGCTCTCCACCATTCCCAATTGTCTGGCTTTCTCCATAATCTCTGCATCAGTCATAGATATCGCAGCATCTGCTCTCAACCCTAAAACGAGGGCCGCAGCAATCATCCCCATGCCCAGTCCTCTTAAATAATACCTTAATTTCATATATTCCTCACATCCTATATTACAACTTCTTCTATATTACCTGCTTCATGTTACCTGTTTTTATTTCACATTTCTATTTCATGTTTTTATATAGGTCTATCACCAATTTTACTTCACCAACACCAAGCCCCAGTTCCTTTGCAATGGCAATCTTGGATTTACCCTGCTTATACAATTCCAAAATCCGCTCGTTGGAATTTTGCCCCTGTTTGTCTTCACTGTCCGTAAAATGGATGTCTACCTGATTATCCAGGGAAACAGCTTCTTTTGGAGCCTGTATTTTCACATCCGGCTGTCCAACTGCCCTGACATCCCCTGCCGCCATGCTTTCCGGATTCATCTGTAAGAAAGAATACACTACAGCCTCCGCTTCCTGCCTGGTCTGTTCCACTTCTTTCACTGTCCTGTTCACTTCGGATACCGTATTTTTCAAATTAGCATGTTTGTCATTTAACATATCATAAAGGAACATGACTTCCTCATGATTTTTATGAATGTCCTGAAGAACGGTGTCCGAATATTCGTTCACCGCCATAATCTTCTCATTTGTGAGCCGTTCCAGTGACCGCTCCGTTTTTTCAACAGCGTATCCAACTGCCTCGTCCACCACTTCGTCCACATGATCCTTAATTTTTTCTATCTCCTGTGATACCAGAGAGGCAACCTCTTCACGCGCCAGTTCTTGGACCTGCGCGCTTGGACGCTCTCTTTTTACGGGAATCACAAAGCCTAAAACCACTAAAATGATTCCTACTGCTAATAATGCAATTTCTAAAACTCCCATGAAACCTTCACCTTCATATTTTGATATCGAAACCGCGGTGTCCGTTGACAATCACCTGCTGTGTCTTTTTTTCCCTGCGCTTCCTGCCGCCGTCACCTTCATATTCATTCTGACTTTTATCCCTGGCATCAAATTTCTTGTTCTGCCAGTCGGAATCATCACTGCTGTGTACTTCTTTCGGACGTCTGGCCTCCTGTTTCTGCACTGTATTTCCGATATTTACCTGGTCTGTCGCAGGCTTATTATCCTCATTATGCTTTATGGTGGTATAGTCCTGCGCCCTGGTGACTGTAGTAATTTCAATCGCCCCAAATGCCATATTATTCCTCCCTGCTTACGCTTCAATCCTGCGACAGCACATACATCTAATAAGACAATATCGTCTTTCACACTTTTACATCGGAAGCATCCTTACTTCACCCTCAACTGCCTCAAACCGACAGTACATATAATTGGTCTGGATAACTGTAGATATATCGCCAATTACAATCGTGGTTCCCGGATATACCTCACCTCTGACAATCACCTTTGCCTGATGGCGGTTATCAAACACCTTCTGCAGCTCCAGCATTTTTTTGTTATTTTTATTCAGCTCTACTTTCTTACTCTCCAGTGACTTTGCCACTTCTCTCACATACTTTATCTGATCCTGCGTGAAGCTTACCCCAAGCGAACGCTTTTTGGCAAAATTCACAAGAATCGGCTGCATTGCCTTAATGGACTTCACCAGTTCCCCTACTTCTTTCTGCAGCCGTACATATTCCGTTTTTATCTTGGGGTCTGCACCCACTTCCACAATCGTCGGCGCTCCCATAACCGCACCTAAGGTTTTAACGGAAATCTGTCTGTTTGCCTGCACATGTCCTCCGGTGATAAATCCTCTCTTGCCGGATACCTCTATCTCTGTGCCGGCGCTGACTGTACTGTGGAGAATGGAGCCTGCATTCACATATCCTTCTGCTTCCACGGTGGCATTCTCAATAAATTTTGCAACCACATTGCCACCCGCTTTCAGCATACCCTTGTTCATTCCATTTACGCCTCTGGCAATAATGATATCACCACCTGCCTCAATATACGCGCCTTCAACCACACCGTTTATAATCACGTTGCCTTCTGCCTGGACAGAAAAATTGGATGCCACATTTCCATTTATCTTCACACTGCCATTATATTCAATATTGCCGGTGGATACGTCTACATTCTCCACTTCATACACATCGGATACAAAAACTGTGCCATCTATCAGTACTACATGCCCATCCACCATCGAGCGCAGCGTTTTTCCCTCGTCACACACCTCAATGTTTTTCCCGTGTTTAAAGACAACTCTTTTTTCTGTCCGGGGCGGAATATGTTTTCCTAAAATATTTATTCCTGCCTCCCCACGAACTCCATCCACCACTTTTGCAAGGATTTCATCTTTCTTACAATGATTAATAATGTTAAGCTGGAAATAATCCACTGTTCCATCCTCACGCATGGCAGGCTTAACATTTGGGTCTACATTAAAATAATACTCAATCTTGTCATCTTCTCCCTGTTTTGGGGGTCTGCCTTTTGCCACAACCAAATCCGTACAGTAAATTCCATCCGACTGGAAATGGTCCTGTAATGCCTGCATCTGGATACCGGATACAATATTCCGATATCGCAAATCTGTCATAAACTCA
Organism: uncultured Acetatifactor sp.; assembly: GCA_964604575.1. Classification (GTDB taxonomy): domain Bacteria; phylum Bacillota; class Clostridia; order Lachnospirales; family Lachnospiraceae; genus Acetatifactor. Next base: position 14,780 of record CAZRZM010000010.1, on the reverse strand, counting down.
TCAAAAGACATCCGCTTCCCTTCCTCGGAAGGCGGATAAAACCGTACCACTGCTGACATATAGTCATCACTGATTGTAAGCTTATATGTTTCATTAATTACCGGACAGTCTGCCCTCACCAGAAAAAGTACATTGTCCTTGCCTACATCAACAAAACGCTTTAATATTGAAGTCTCGTAATATATTTTCTGTTCGTCTAAATACGCACATAGTTCAGACAACTGAATGCCTTCACCACCATCTTCCGGCGGAACCAGTCGAAGTCCAAAACCACCTTGTGCTTTTACAATTTGAAAATAGCCATTTCTCATATCCGCACACTGCACCTTTCTTTTCTATAAACCGTATCCGTCATTACCCGCCTGCTAATATCCTGCCATCAATACCTGTCTGTCAATATTCCCATATAATTGCCCATTTTGGTGCGCATCTTCTGCAATGCCCTTGTGTGGAGCTGGGACACTCTTGACTCAGACACTTCCAAAATATTGCTAATCTCTTTCAATGTCAATTCTTCGTAATAATACAGTACAATTACTTTCTGTTCTTTTTCTGTCAGAAGCTGCAGCGCCTCTCCCAGCATTTTTTTCAGTTCTTCTTTTTCAATACTTTCCTCAGGACTTTCAAACCGCGAAGTGGTATGTCTGCTGTAATCCTGTGAGACATCACTTCCCTGCTCCATATACTCATTCAGGGAAACCAGTCCCGTTATTTTCATCTGCGACTGCCAGTCACCGTACTCCTCTTCCGAGATACCCAGTGCTTTAGCAATCTCTTCTTCGGTGGCACTATGACCGGTTGTCTGCTCAATTTGTTTTATGGCAGCTTCAATCTGCTTCTGTTTCTGTCTTATTGTCCTTGGAATCCAGTCCATTTTACGAATCTGGTCCAATATGGCGCCACGGATTCTCAAACTGGCATAAGTTTCAAATTTTACTTCCTTGAAACAGTCAAATTTATCTATAGCATCAATCAAACCGAAAATACCATAACCCACCAAATCATCATATTCTACATTATAACCCAGGTACATACTCAGGCGGCCTGCCACTACTTTCACAAGAGGAGCATATTCCAGTATGATTTTTTCCCTGGCTTCAGATGATTTCGTTTTCGCATATTCTTCTAATAATTTTCTCTTTCCGATATCATCCATGAAGCTTTCTGCACCCTCCGCTTTTCACATTCTTATTCTGCGTCAGACATCATGCCTACTGCTTTTTCTTCTCTTCTTCCTTTTCTTTTGTATCTTCCTTTTCTGCCACGCCCTCTGCGTCTTTCTCGATAACTTCACCTTCTTCTTTATTTTTCATCTCATTCTGTCTCTCAAAAGTATCGATAGTCCACTTCAGCAGACTTCCCAGAAAATAGAAAACAACTAATACAATTAACAGGGAAAGTAATTTCGCCCAAATCGGATAATTCTGTATAAAAGTAATGATACATGTTACTGCACCTGCAACAAGCATCAAAATTAATGGCATGTTGTTTCTTTTCATAATATACCTCTAGTCAAATAACAATTTCACCTTTCCCTACAGCCCTTATGTGAAAATCACCCGTCTCCGGGAAAAATGTCACTGTTCTTCCATAATTTGCACCCGTATCATTGGCAAGAATGGGAATACGCAATTTACCAAGCACAGCAATCGATGCTTCCACATTGCGCCGTCCCACCTGCATCGTACTTGAATTCTCAACGGCAAACATCTGGGCTCCTCCGGCAATCTTTGCTACCATCCTTCTTCTGTCTGCCCCCATCCGCTCCATTTGTACTACCAATTCCACGATACCCGTATCTGCAAATTTAGCAATATTATGCTGCCCGTTTCTAATTGCAGTGCTGTCAGGCAGCATTACATGTACCAGCCCCCCTATCTTGGTGACAGGGTCCCTAATTGCAATTCCTACGCAAGAACCTAATCCTAAGGTGATTAGACCATTCGGGCTTACGCAGGTTTTCAAATCCGCCATCCCAACTTTGATAATTTCGCTCATCTTAGATTCCTTTGCATCTCCATTTTTTTACTATTCTACAGGTATTCCCAGAGATGTAAGAATCTTGGTATAAGATTCCAAATCCGGAATTAATATAAAATAGCCATCCAACTCAATTTCATCAAAAAACTGTGATTGAATCAACAGAATATTGTCTCCCATAATACCAAATTCCACTGCAGGCACACTCAAAATTGCACATGCCATATCTACAGTAAGCTGTGGCGGAGTAGGATATATCATCAGGTTTGTCAATGTAGAAAGAGAATTTAAATACGCACCCGTAATAATATTTCCCACTTCTTTCATGGCAGATAACTCCATCTCCGAAAAATCACTGCCCTCAGAAGCCATACCCATCATAATTTTATTTATCAAATGTTTTGCACTGTCTACCGGTACCAGAAACATCATACTGCCGGCGATATCTCCTTCCACACCGAGATATACGCCAACCATAATCTGTTCTTCGCCACCCATCAGTGCTCCTACTTCATTGAAATTCAACAATTTTACCTGAGGAACCCTCATGTCAACCTTACATTGAATCATCTGTGAAAGAGCTGTCATGGCATTTCCTGCACCGATATTACCAATTTCTTTCAGTACATCAAAATAAGTCTGAGATACTTGTTCTAAGCTGATTCCACCCATATGTCATCTCCTTTGCTTTACACGTTTTCGTCTAAAGTAATTGAGTTCAAATCCAGCAGCGAAATAAGTTCGCCATTATGCTTTCCTACACCCGTTATGAAATTCGCCTTATCCTCTCTTGAATCATAAGACATTTTATCAATATTATCTGTAGACAGGGTCACTACTTCCCTGACTTCATCCACAAGAATACCCACATTCCCCTGCTGGTCAAGTTTTAAAATAATAATTCTTGTGGTTCTGGTAATCTCATCCACAGGAAGCCCCATTTTCAGACGAATACTCATAACCGGAATTACTTCACCACGAAGATTGATAACTCCTTTTAAATACTCCGGCACTTTGGGAACTCTGGTAATACTCTGCATTCTCACAATATTATCTATGTACCGGATATCAATTCCATACTGTTCCTGTCCCAGACGGACAACAATATACTGAATGGTATCCTGCGAACCTTTTCCCTCTTTGCCTGCTACACTCAAATCATTTACTGTACTTAGCTGTTCCATACCGTAATCTCTCCCTTCTTTAAATCAACGCATTTGCATCAATAATCAATGCAACCTCGCCATCACCGAGAATTGTAGCGCCACTGATGAACTTGCACTGTTTAATATATTTTCCAAGGGACTTGATAACGATTTCCTGCTGGCCGATTAACTCATCAATAACCAGACCTGCCATCTTATCACCTTTCTTAACGATTACCACTACCAAATTTTCATCAGCGCCCTTTGTGCTCTCAATATCAAGCACCTTGGTCATACGAATCAAAGGAATTACGGTACCTCTCAAATTGATTACTTCTTCGTTCTGCACCAGTTTAATCTCTGAAGGTTCAATATCCTCTATTGTCTGGATGGAGCCCAGTGAAATGGCATATTTCTCACCACCTACCGTTACCATCAGTGCCTGAATAATTGCAAGTGTCAGGGGCAGGCGAATGGTCCATGTACTTCCAACCCCCAGTTCGCTCTTAACTTCCACTTCACCACTCAGGGATTCTATCTTAGATTTTACAACATCCAGACCTACACCGCGCCCGGAAATATCTGTAACTTTCTTTGCTGTTGAAAAACTGGGCAGGAATAGCAGGTTGATAATTTCTTTATCTGACATATTTACTGCCTGCTCCGGCGTAATAGCCCCGCGCTCAAGCGCCTTATTCTTAACGGCTTCCACATCGATACCATTTCCGTCGTCCCCGACTTCAATAATAACGTTATTGCCGTCCTGGTATGCGTTCAGGAAAATAGAACCCACAGGCGGCTTACCACGCTGTTCACGCACTTCCGCGGACTCCAGACCATGGTCGGCGGAATTACGCAGCAGATGCATCAGAGGGTCGCCAATTTCATCCACCACGGTACGGTCAAGCTCTGTCTCCTCACCTGACATATACAGCTCCATTTTCTTATTCAGGTTCTTGGACAAATCACGAATCATTCTGGGGAATTTACTTACTACACTTTCAATGGGCACCATTCGCACTTTCATTACCGATTCATGCAGATTGGTGGTTACACTCTCCAGATATTCAATATGTTCATTAAATCCATTGCCCACATTCTGTCCCTGGTCCGTAGCGGATACGATAGAATTCTTCGCAATAATCAGCTCGCTCACCAGATTCATCAAAACATCCAGTTTTTCAATATCAACACGCACAGTACGGTTGACAATAGGCTTTCCGGGTGTCTGTTTTTTCTCGCCGGCCTTCGCAGCAGGAGCTTCTTTCTTTGCAGTGGATGCACTTGTTCCCGATGTGCCTCCGGCAGCTGCAGACAGAGGCTCAACCGGACGGTAATTCTTGGTTTTCTCCAAAACCAGCTCTGCACCGGTAACCTTCGCAATCTCTGATACTGACTCTGCCGCTTTCTTGACTTCATCTGCCGAATAGTCAGATACCACAATGAGAGTAAAATCCTTATCAAATCTCTCATCTTCAATATCCTGGGCACTGGGGCAGGATACAATAACCTCACCTTTTTCTTCTAATGCTTTAAATACCAGAAAAGCTCTCGCCGCTTTTAAAAGGCAGGAATCCTGTACAACAACATTGATACCATAGACATTTTTCCCTTGTCGTCCGGCCTCCTGGATAACCCGTATCTGGGTATCATCCAGTGCAATCTCATTCCATTTCTCTTCCGTTCCGGAATCCGCTGCCGCCTCAGTCTTTGCCGGTGCTGCATCCTTTACAGGTTCTGCTGTTTTTCCGCCAGTAAGAATATTATTCAACTGTTTAATCAAAGGCTCATTGTCATTGGTCCCCTCGTCCGCTGCTTCCTGAATATTATTGGTGTATTCCTCCAGTGCATCCAGACACTGGAAAAGCACATCAATCATCTCAGGCTGGACTTTAATGTTGCCATTACGCACTTCCGAAAAAACATTCTCCATGTCATGGGTCAGCGTCTGCATTCTCTTGTAACCCATGGTACCTGCCATTCCTTTCAGGGAGTGCGCTGCACGGAAGATTTCATTAATCGTGTCCATGTTTTCTGGATTGGCCTCCAGATCCAGAATCTGTGTGTTCAGATTCTGTAAATGTTCTTTTGTCTCATCAAGGAAAATCTCAAGATATTGGCTAACGTCCATCTTATCCTCCATTCTGCCGTATGCGGCATTATCATTGTTCGGCTCTTTGCCCAACCCGTAAAATAATTTTTTGTGCAATTTCCTCCAGCTTCGCAACTTCATGGACGAGTCCGGCATTTACAACGCTTTTGGGCATTCCATATACCGTACAGCTCTCCTGGCTCTGGGAAATAACATATGCACTTTTTTTATTCATAAGATTCCTGATTCCTTCTGTTCCGTCCGCCCCCATTCCTGTCATGACTACGCATACAACCTCTTCATAACAACAGTCCGCCAAAGATTCAAACATATAATTCGCACAGGGTTTCACTCCTTCTCTCGGTGGTTCATCCGAATAACAGATGACACATCTCCCACCCGGCATCTGTTTTACCTTCAAATGGCTGCCGCTTCTGGAAATATAGACTATACCTTTATGTAACTCCTCGCCTTCCTCTGCTTCCTTTACCGGAATCTCGCCCAGCTCATCAAGACGCCCCGCCAGAGAAGCTGTAAACCCCTTCGGCATATGCTGTACTACCAGCACAGGCGCATCCAGCTGTGCAGGTAATCTGGGAATCACTTCCTGCAATGCTTTGGGTCCTCCCGTAGAGCTGGCAATCGCTACAATTCGGAATCTCTTATCGCTTTCTATTATATCACAAACATCGCTTCTCATGAGTGCAGAGTCACTTTTTATCATTATTTTTTTTGACATTTACGGACCTCCACATTCTTTTTTAAGAATCTTCCTTTTTTTTAAATAAACCTCTCTTTTTTTCTTTCTTTTCTTTCCTCTTCAAAAATAAATCTGATAATTTCTTCTCTTGTATGTACATCCAGATTGTAATACTGTACCCGGTGTTCAAATGTGCCCGGACGGTTTTCCAGCTCATTCACTGCCAGGACTTTTCCCACCACCTCATACTGTTTCCTCATTCCTTCATGTACAAGATGATAGCTGCAGTACAGCAGACTCCCCGGCTCATATCTCTGCTCCGACATAAACCTGAGCCCACCACCGCTGATATCTGCAATCACACTTCTTTTCAGCGGAAGTCCCGGCTGCAGAATATAAGGCTGTTTCTGTTCCAGTGCCTGAACCTCTTCCTCCTCCAGATTGCGCGCACACATTTCCAATGCACAGCTAAAGCGGTAATATTCTCTTCTCTGGTATTTACGGAGATTACTTGTCAGCTCCACCACCAGAATGTAAACATTATTTGATTTATATCTGTCAATAATTCTGGCAAAGCACTGGTACAGTCCGGTACTTCCATAGAAAACCAGATTATATTCACTGTCTACCGGAAGCAGAATCAGCTTGGTCTGTTCCATCGGCATGGTAATTTCCATGGTATCTTCCGAAAGAATATCGTATACCTTACTATAATACGTTTTCTGTTCCCCCGTCTCATCCAGCTTCTTATCTACAGACTGCAATTCTAATTTGTTTCCAACCTCAATAAATTTTGATAACATTGTCTTCTCACCTTCCGTTTATAATATGGGAAAAAAATGCTGCCATGCCACGCCGGGTCTGTTTGCCTGCCTCCTCCTTGTCAAGCAGTCTGCGTACAATTCTCTCATATGCGACACTTGATTTCGCATTTGGATTCTGCAGAGATACAGGCATCTGCTGCATAACTGCCCTGGCAAGCTGTGTATCCTGGGGCACACAGCCCAGATATGTCATGGGAACCTTCAGATATTTGTTCACAACCGCATTCAATTTATCAAACAAAACCGGTCCATCCTGTTCCTTTTCCACACGGTTTGCCACCATCTTCACTTTTGTCACATCTTCCTGAAACCTTGGATGTCTGTACAATGCTTTCAATAAAGAGTAGGAATCGGTAATAGAAGTTGGCTCCGGTGTCGTAACAAGAAGAACCTCTCCGCCTGCCACCAGAAATTCCAGCACAGCGTCCGCAATGCCGGCCCCGGTATCCACAATCACCACGTCCGCGATGGAATCCAGCTCTGCAAGATTCTGGATAATATAAGACAAACTGTCCTTGCTTAAGTTGGTCATTCCTGCAATACCGGAACCTCCGGAAATAAATCCTACGTCCATGGGGCCCCACGTGATAATTTCTTTGATATTTTTTCCCTGGTATATTAAGTCACACAAATTATACTTCGGTACTGTGCCAAACATAATTTCAATATTGGCCAGGCCAAAATCCGCATCCAGAATAACTACTCTTTTACCCATTCTGCGAAACCAGATGGCAAGATTAATGGACAAATTAGACTTGCCAACCCCGCCTTTTCCACTGGTAACTGTTATAACCCGCGCCAATGGTCTGGATTGTCTGTTTGCTTTTATAATTCGTAATTGTTCTGCCTGATCCATGCTCTGCCCTCCACTCCAATTACTTTTCTCTTCTGCCATCCAAAAGCTGTTTCACAGCCTTCTGGGGATTGAACCTTTCGATATCATCCGGTACATTCTGTCCGTAAGTCACATATGCAATGGGTGTATCCACATATAATTTCAAATTCAGCAGATTGCCCACTGTCGTTGTCTCATCCAGTTTGGTAAAGATAAACTGGTAGTCGGTAATATCCTTATAACTTTGGGCAATCTTCAGCAGGTCATAGTATTTCGTAGTGGCACTGAGTACCAGAAAGGTCTGGTGTTCCGCAATGCCTTCAATCACTTTCAGAATCTCTTTCAGACTTTCAATCTGCTCCTCATTCTGATAGGAATGCCCGGTCGTATCCACGAAAATATAATCATACTCTGCAAAATCGCGTACGGCATTCTTCATCTCCTCCTCCGTATAAATCACACGGAAAGGCACTTCCAGTATATTCGCATAGGTTCTTAACTGTTCTGCCGCCGCAATCCGGTAAGTATCCGTTGTAAGAAGAGCAACTTTCTGCTTCTCCTCCACCGTATACTGACTGGCTACTTTGGCAATCGTCGTGGTTTTGCCCACTCCTGTAGGACCAATAAAAATAATAATCTTCGGTTTTTTATCCGAGGCAATGATTCCTTCCGATTTGCCAAACTTTAAAATCATCTTCTGATAAACGTTGGTAAGTATATAGTCGATGGGAATATTGGGTTTTTTGCTCTTGTCTATATCCTCCAGTATCTGGTTGATATATTTTTCATCCACTTCATTGTCAAGCATGGTATTATACAAAATACGGATGAACTTTTCCTGCTCCGGATTTTCCTCCGGCTCTACAGATTCCGGTGCTTTCTTTTCCGCAGACTCCGCTTCTGCTACTTTGTCATATATAAACTCCTCATCCTTGGAAACAGACTCGCTCTGCATCTGACTTTTAAACTGGCTTTCCAGAAGATTCTTTAGGCTTTCCAGCTTCTTTTCAATACTGTCCGGGCTGGTATTCTGCTCCGGCTTTGCCTGTGCCGCTTTTGCCTGAGCCCGCACACTGTCCTTCGGTGAGCCCATGGACTGTCTCGCCGTTCTCTCCAAAGCCTCTTTCTCTTCCTCCAGGGCCACCGTAACCTCCACCTGCTTTGACCGGAAAAAGGAAAATAAACCTTTTCTTTTCACATCCTTAACATTCATGATTACGATACCGTTTCCCAGCTCTTTTTTTGCTGCTTCCACGGCCTCTTCTTCTGTTTTTCCAAGAAATTTCTTGATAATCATTATGCTGTCACCATCCCTACTGACTGTAATTCAATATTAGGCTCCACCTCATTATAGGAAACCACTACCAAATCCTTATAATAATCCTCTGTCAATCGCTTAAAATACATACGCACAATGGGCGAGGTAATTACAATGGGATTCTTTCCCAGATTCTCCAGTTTTCTGGCTTCATTTCCCACAGAATCCATAATCGCCCTTGCCCTTGTGGGATCCAGATTCAGGAATGCTCCCGTTTCCGTCTGTTTTACGCTTCCCATGATTTCCTGCTCTATCTTAGGGTCTAAAGTTACCACGCTGGTAGTCTCATGGGCAGGAAAATACTTCGTGGAAATAGCCCGTTTGAGACTCTGCCGTACATACTCTGTCAAAATATCCGTATCTCTGGTTGTAGGTGCATAATCCGCCAGCGTCTCCATGACAGTGAGTAAATCCCTGATGGAAATACCCTCTTTTAACAGATTCTGCAATACCTTCTGAATCTCTCCCAGCCCCAGCAGCTTGGGTACCAGCTCCTCCACCAGGGATGGATTGGACTCTTTGAGATTGTTGACAAGATTCTGCACATCCTGTCTGGTCAGCAGCTCATCAATATGCTGTCTGATAATTTCTGTCAGATGGGTTGCAATAATGGATGGCGGGTCTACCACCGTATAGCCGAGACTCTCCGCCCTCTCCCTCTGTCCTTCCGTAATCCAGATAGCAGGAAGATGGAAGGAAGGCTCGAAGGTGGGAATACCGGTAATCTCTTCTTCCACATATCCGGGATTCATTGCCATATAGTGGTCAAAAAGGATTTCACCTTCACTGACCTGGATGCCCTTTATCTTAATAATATACTGGTTCGGATTTAACTGGATATTATCACGCAGACGGATAATCGGTACCACTGTACCAAGCTCCAGTGCAATCTGTCTTCGTATCATTACCACACGGTCTAACAAATCACCGCCCTGATTGACATCAGCAAGCGGAATAATACCATAACCAAATTCCAGTTCGATGGGGTCTACCTGAAGGAGACTGTTTACATTCTCCGGCTGTCTGATTTCCTCTGCCGCAATTTCCTCCTCGTCTACCTCCTGCTCTATCCTTGCCGTCTCCAGACTTCCCGCAATCAGCCTTCCGCCTATCACAAACAAAAGTCCCATACCTACAAAAAGCACAATATTTAAGTCTGTTGTCAGACCTAAAAATGCCAGTGTGGCGCCTACCAGATACATAACCTTTGGCACTCCGAAAAGCTGCCTGATAATGGTAGGTCCAAAATCTGCTTCTTTTCCGCCTTTTGTGACAAGAATACCGGTAGACAGTGAAATCAGCAGGGAAGGAATCTGACTCACCAGACCATCACCTATTGTTAAAATACCATAGGTGTCAAGCGCCGAACCAATATCCAGTCCCCCACGCAGCATACCCATGGCAATACCGCCTATCAGGTTAATCGCTGTCAGCAGCAGACCCGCAATGGCATCTCCTTTTACATACTTCACCGTACCATCCATGGAACCGAAGAAGCTGGACTCCAACTGAATCTTCTCACGTCTGATTTTGGCCTCTTTATCATCAATGGCTCCGGTATTTAAGTCCGCATCAATCGCCATCTGTTTACCGGGCATTGCGTCCAGCGTGAATCTGGCTGTTACCTCAGCCACACGTTCGGAACCTTTGTTGATAACGAGAAACTGAATCAAAATTAAAATGATAAATACGATGGCGCCTATAATCAAATCACCGCCGCCGACAAATGCACCGAATGTCTTTACCACATTACCGGAATCCCCTGTCTTCAGAATAAGTCTCGTGGAAGAAACGTTCATGGCTATCCGGAAAATAGTTGTAAAAAGCAGGATAGTTGGGAAATAGGACAAATCCAACACTTCCTTGGCAAACATACATACAAATAAAATCGTAAAGGCTATGGCTATATTAAATGCCATAAAAACATCCAGTATAACGGCAGGCAGAGGAACAATAAACATAATAAATGCCACCAGAATATAAATAGCTATCATCGCATCCGTTCTTTTCATTCTTGTACTCATGTTCCTCACCTCCTATCTCTTTTATCTTCCTGCCATCTGTTATATTTTTCCCTGCAGATGATATACAAATGCCAGCACCTCCGCCACCGCCTGATACAGCTCCGGCGGCACCGCCTGCCCCACCTCTACATTGGCATAAAGCATACGTGCCAGCGGCTTATTTTCTACAATTTCTATTTGATTCTCCCGTGCAGTCTCTTTTATACGGGCTGCCAGGTAATCTTCTCCTTTTGCTATGACAAGGGGCGCATCCGCCACTTCCGGGTCATACTTGATTGCCACCGCATAATGGGTGGGGTTTGTAATAACCACATCCGCCCGGGGTAAGTCCTGCATCATACGTCTCTGGGAAGCCTCTCTCATCCTCTGACGGATTTTACCTTTAATCTGAGGGTCTCCCTCCTGCTGCTTATACTCTTCTTTGATTTCCTGCTTCGTCATACGCATATCCCGGCTGAACTTCACCTTCTGGTATGCAAAATCAGCCAGCGCAATAATCATATATACCGCAGCAATACGGATACCCAAATCCGTAACTGTCTTTGCAATCAGCCCCAGTGCCTGCATCAGCGGTATATCGTAAAGCAGAAACAGTAAACTCCACTTATCCTTCAGATAACTGTAGCAAATATATATAACCAGACCAATCTTGGCCAGGGATTTTACCAGTTCCACAAGGGAATTGACGGAAAAAATTCTTTTCAGTCCCGATGCCGGACTCATTTTGCTGAATTTCGGCATCATAGGCTTTGCCGTAGGCTTCCAGCCCACCTGCACCACATCACTTAAAAATGCCACCAGTACACCTACCAGTAGAATCGGTGCCATAATAATAACAGCTCTTAACAGCATATATTGAAAAATCATTCTTATGTCATTTTCCGGCATATAGCCATGCCAGAATGTGACCGTTGCCGGAATCTTCTCATAGATACTCGAAAACACGTTTAAGAACTGGTTGCCCATCGTTCCAACCCAAAGCTTTAACACCAAAAACAATGCCAAAATACCAAGTCCATTGGCGATTTCCCTACTTTTCGCAACCTGACCTTCTTTTCTGGCATCTGTCAATTTCTTCTCGGTAGCGGGTTCTGTTTTCTCGCCTCCCTGACCTTCCTTGGCAAAGAACTGCAGATTATACTCTAAAATCACATGCCTGACTCCCATCTAAATTACATCATACTCTCCACAAAGGAATTTACCACCTGTTTCATCTGCCTGAAAACAAAATCGGCAGCTCCCGGAAGCAATGTCACCGTGAAGAACAGAACGGACAGTCCCACCATCACTTTTAACTGCATACCTACCGCAAACATATTCATCTGCGGAGATACTTTTGCCAGAACACCCAAAATAGCATTTAAAAGCAGCATTACGCAAAATATGGGCAGTACAATCCGAAAACCGATAATGATATATTCCTTCAAAAAAGTAATTATGGACTGCACAAGGGCATCCGTATGAAAAACGGCTCCATTTATCGGAATCAGCGAAAATGTATCCACCAGTGCACTGAATAAATAGCGGTACATTCCCGATGCAACCATCATTAACATTATCACATACTGGTAAAATGCTCCCGTGATACTGGTACTCTCCCGCGTCGTGGGGTCCATCAGGGTTACCATGGACAATCCCGTCTCCATATCTGCAATGGAGCCTGCAAAATTCACAATGGAGGTACACATGGTTGCGCCAAATCCTATCAAAAGTCCTGTCACAGCTTCTTTCATAACAATAAGTGCATATTCCATCACCGTATCGTAAAGAATGGCCGGTGCAGGCGACAATGTCTGATATAACAGTATGGAAGTAAAAAAACTCAAGCCAATTCTGACTCTCCATGGCGTATTATTCATACTGAAAAAAGGGGCTATAAATACAAAACAGGACACCCTTGTAAAAATCAGCAGAAAATATTCCAGATCATATATGGAAAAAGAAACATCTAACATATGTCAACTCCACTATCTGTGAATATACAGACTGAAATTCGACCAAAGCTGTGTGGTAAACTCAACCATCGAAGTCATCATCCAGTTTCCCAGCAGTGAAAGCGCCAGAAAAACACAGATAATCTTTGGTACAAAAGTAAGTGTCTGCTCCTGAATGGAAGTAACTGTCTGAAAAATACTTATAATCAGCCCAACAATCAGAGACACAAGCAAAACCGGCAATGACACCTTGACAATGAGAAACAAGGCATTGTTTGCCATTTCTGTAACAGCATCAACTGTCATGTCCATTCATCCTTTCTACTATCCGCCTGTTAATAAAACGTCTGCACAAGCTGTCCGATTACAAGCGCCCATCCATCTGCCAGAACAAAAAGCAATATCTTGAACGGCATGGAAATTGTGGTTGGAGGAAGCATCATCATACCCATACTCATCAATGTAGATGCCACAACCATATCTATTACAATAAAAGGAATATAAATCATAAAACCAATCCAGAACGCTGTACGCAGCTCACTAATCAGGAAGCTGGGCACCAGAACTGAGTTGGGAATGGTATCAAGCTGCCCATCCCACTCCAAATCAGCAATATCCATAAACAACTGGACATCTTTTAACTGGGTCTGGGGATACATAAACTCTCTGAGAGGCTCCATACCCTTTTCCAGTGCTTCCTCCTGCTCTATCTGTCCCTCTTCAAGGGGAACAACCGCTTCCTCATACACTCTGGTGATAGTTGGCTCCATGATAAAAAATGTCAGAATAAGAGCCAGTCCTATCAGTACCTGATTAGGGGGTGCCGTCTGCGTATTAAGCGCCGCCCTTGTGAAATGCAGCACAATAATGATTCTGGTAAAAGACGTCATCATTATGATGAGTGTCGGTGCCAGCGCAATCAGCGTCAGAGTAAGGAAAATTCTCAGAGTGCCGTTAATCTGTCCATTTCCTTCATTGTAAGTAATAGATGCCATATTGGCTGTGTTTACCGCATTTTCCTCACCGGGCTGCTGTGCTGTACCGGGAGGGTCAATAAACGTGGATACCTCGGTATCTCCCGTCCGGCGTTCCTCTGCCGCCCTGACCACCATACTGTTTTGAATACACAATATGCCTACCGTAATCAGTAGGCATATTACCACCATAAATTTTTTTCCAGTTAATTTTATCATTTTCATGTAAATCTATTCCTTCGGCTCACTTGGATTACTGGAATCTTTTTTTATTACATTATCAAGCAATTCCCTGAAACTTTGGTTTTTGGTCTCCACTTTACTTATCTGCTCCCCAGGAACCTCGCACAACATTGTTACTGTGTCCTTACAGACAGCGATTGCAGCATACTTCCCGCCAACCCTGACAAGCTGTATGTATTTGTTACTGCTGATACGGGTGGTCTCAATAATTTCTATGTTACAGTTTACGCCCTGCTGTTTCTGGTAATTAGATATCCACTTTGTGGTTAATGCAGTCAGACCCAGCACCACCACAAATACCACAAGCACAGTAATTAATTGCACATAACCATCCATGCCTCCGGTTAAAATAATTGCCATTAACCGACTACCTTCTTTACCGCTTCAATAACACGCTCTGCCTGAAAAGGCTTTACAATAAAATCCTTTGCACCTGCCTGAATGGACTCAATAACCATCGCCTGCTGTCCCATTGCGGAACACATGATAACCATTGCACCGCCATCCAGCTTCTTAATCTCTTTTAAAGCCTGAATACCATCCATTTCCGGCATTGTAATATCCATCAGCACCAAGTCCGGGTTGACATCCTTGTATTTTTCAACAGCTTTCAGTCCATTCTCAGCTTCTCCGGCAACATTGTAACCATTTTTGGTTAAAATGTCCTTAATCATCATTCTCATAAATGCTGCATCATCACAAATTAAAATA
>CAZRZM010000009.1:0-37728 GCA_964604575.1 uncultured Acetatifactor sp. | reverse complement strand
CGGGTCTTTATTGAAAATATTTCCTTTTTCGTAAGGACTCACATGCATACCATATACAAATACCTCTCCGTTTTCAATTCGGATAAAGGACTCTTTCACGCTGCATTTTCCCATCCGCATGGACTTCACTTCCGTTCCATGCAGCGCAATACCCGCCTCATAGGTTTCGTCTATAAAATAATCATGATATGCTTTTTTGTTATTGGCAACTAATCTCTGGGTATCTTTTCCCTTCGCCATATCCTTCCCCCCTATTCATCGTCTTCTGATGCTTCTTCGGTTTCATCCACAATATCGAAATCTATGGTTCTGTTAAAGCGGTCACAGTCCTTTACGCGCACCAGGACCGGCATTCCCAGCTTGAACACCCTGCCCGTTGCGTCACCCACCATCTCATAACTGTTCTCATTATAGTAATAGTAATCACCGGGCAGTTTGGAAACATGTACCAGACCTTCCACTGTATTGGGCAGTTCCACATAAATTCCCCAGCTTGTAATGCCGGAAACCACCCCCTCATAAACCTGTCCGATGCGTTCTTCCATATATTCTACTTTCTTTAACTTGTCTGTCTCCCGCTCCGCCTCATCGGCTCTTCTCTCTGTCTCCGAAGAATGCTTTGCCACTTCCGGAAGAATTTCTCTGTAATGGGCAATTCTCTCCTCCCGCAGCCTGCCCCGGAGCTGTTCTTTAATGATACGGTGAATCTGCAAATCCGGATATCTGCGGATAGGTGATGTAAAATGACAGTAATACGGACATGCCAGACCAAAATGTCCACTGCATTCCACACTGTATTTTGCCTGCTTCATGCTGCGCAGCGCCAGTCTGGAAATCATAGGCTCCTCCGGTGTTCCGGCTATTTTTGCCAGCAGCTTCTGTATTTCCTTGGGATGAATTTCTTCGCTGCCCGTCTTGCTTCCATTTTTTCCCATGGCTTTCATATAATATCCAAAATTATGGATGAAAACAGACAGCTTCTCAATTCTGTCTGCATCCGGCACATCATGTACGCGGTAAACAAAGGGCATCTCCATCCAGTAAAAATGCTGTGCTATGGTTTCATTGGCGGCAAGCATAAAGTCTTCAATAATATCCGTAGCCACATTGCGTTCATAGGGCTTAATCTCCAGAGGATGCCCTTCCCTGTCCAGAATGATTTTGCATTCCGGAAAATCAAAATCAATGGAGCCTCTCTTCTGCCTCTTTTTCCTGAGCAGGGATGCCAACTGCTCCATCTGCCGGAACATGGGAACCAGATACGCATATTTGTGATATTCCTCATTGCTTTCCACAACAGTCTCATCCATCAGTATATTTTTCACTGCGGTATATGACATCCGATTGTTGACGCGGATAACCGACTCGCATATTTCATAATCCGTAATCGTTCCCTTTGTGTCAACAGTCATAAGGCAGCTTAATGCCAGTCTGTCCACGCCTTCATTCAAAGAACAGATACCGTTGGAAAGAGCATGGGGCAGCATGGGAATCACTCTGTCCACCAGATATACACTGGTTCCTCTCTTTAAGGCTTCTCTGTCAAGGGCAGAACGCTCCTGCACATAGTTGGTCACGTCCGCAATATGCACTCCCAGATGATAGTGTGTACCGTCAAAATCCACACTGACTGCATCATCCAGGTCTTTGGCATCTTCACCGTCAATGGTCACCATTGTGACATCCCTTAAATCTCTCCTGCCTGCCCGGTCCGCCTCGGACACCTCCCGGGATACACGCTCTGCCTGATTCATGATTTTTTCACTAAACTCCATGGGAATCTCGTAGTTGCGTACAATGGACATAATATCCACTCCGGGGTCATTGATATGTCCCAGAATCTCCACCACTTTACCCTCCGGGCTTTTGGTGTCTGTTCCGTATCCGGTGATTTCCACCACCACTTTATGTCCACTCACGGCTCCTTTGGAGCGTTCCTTGGGCACGAAAATATCCTGGGCGAGCTTCGTGTTATCGGGAATGACAAAGCCAAAGTTATTGCGGGACTGCTGGTAAGTACCCACCACATGGGTAAGTCCTCTCTCCAGAATACGGACCACCTGGGCTTCCGCACGTTTACCGCTTTTCGTTTCCAGAAGCGCCACCTGCACGGTATCCTTGTGGAACGCCCCATGGGTTTTGTCCTCCGGGATAAATAAATCTTCCTCCTGCCCTTCTATCTCCACAAAACCGAAGCCCTTCGCATTGCTGATAAAAGTTCCGGTCAGAGTCTTACCACTGGATTTCATATATTTTCCTTTGCTGGTAAGAGTCAGTTCTCCCTCTGCCAGAAGTTCCTGCAAAATACTTTTAAATTCCCCACGCTCCTCCCTGGAAACCTGAAGAAACATCGCTAATTCCTTTTCCTTCATAGGAACATAGAGCTGGTCATTTACAAGGTCAATAATGACCTTTTTTCTTTTTTGTTTTGTATTTATTGTCTCTGTATAATTCATATTTTTCCTTATTCCTGCATATTTCTCTGCGCGAAGTTCATTATCCGCACAAAAAAACACTCTTGGTCACAAGAGTGTTTGTCTTAGGTAGTTCTTAGAATACGTTAAGATTCAGTATTGCCGCAAGTACTATGAATAATACCGCCAGAACTCTGGTACTTTTCACCAGCATACCTTCCATGGAACGGCCTTTATTCTTACCCCAATAGGTCTCTGCTGCACCACTGATAGTGCCAAGTCCTGCTGACTTGCCTTCCTGCATCAATACAAACACTGTAAGTGCGATACATACAATTATGAAAATAACGGTTAAAACAATTTTTAATGCTCCCATCTCACACCTCCTAAATGTCAAGCAAGTCTCATTCTACCACACTGTATAAATAATTTCAACTTATTTTATAAAAAAAACGCCGCATATGCGACGTTTTTTTATCTTTGGATGATTCTGTTGTTATTTTACAGATGCATACATAAAGTATTTGAATCCAAGCTTGGAAGCGTAGAATCCTTCTACGTTTTCTTTAACCATATAAATATCTGTATAGTAGTACAGAGGGCAAAGCATCCACTCATCAAAGATAAGATCCTCTGCCTGGTGCATTTTGCTCATACGCTCTTCCGGGTCGGAAGTAGATTTAATCTCGGAAATCAGCTTGTCGTACTCTCTGTTGGACCACTGGGCATCATTGTTACCACCTTTGTTACCTTCTTTGGTAACCCACATATCAAGGAAGGAAATAGGGTCATTGTAATCTCCCAGCCAGCCGTTACGCGCAATCTGGTAATCTCCATCTTTACGGGTATTTAAGAAAGTATTCCACTCCTGGGATACCAGTTCCACATTTACGCCAATCTGTGCCCACATATTCTGCAGGGCTTCACCGATTAACTGATGTGATGTACCTTCATTGTACAGATACTCAAGGGTAGGTAAACCTTCACCATTGGGATATCCGGCGTCCGCCAGTGCCTGCTTTGCCAGCTCCAGATTACCTTCGTAATCATAAGGGTCATAATAGTTGCCGCCTACCTCACGGAACTCTTTGGCAGGGTCTACATCGCTTAAACCGATAGGAACATATGCGCCTGCTTCCTCCTGACCTGCCTGGGCAACTTCCTCAACCATATAAGTACGGTCAACAGCAAGAATCAGAGCCTTACGAAGCAGAGGATTACTCATAATCTCATCCTGAGTCTGGAAAGATACATAGTAGGTGCCAAGCTGACCATCAACATGATAGTCGTTTCTGGTTTCCAGAGTAGGAATCTCATCCGTAGGTACAGAATCAATCATGACTACTTCGTTGTTTTCATATGCTGCAAGCTGTGCGGAATCATCTTCCATCAGTACAAAACGGATAGTATCAGCAACAACTGCGTCTGCATTCCAGTAGTTGGGATTCTTCTCCATAACAATCTGGGAATTGTGGTCCCATGCAGTCATTTTGTAAGGTCCGTTACCGATATAAGTTGCAGGGTCCAGGGTCCATCCATCGGGATTTGCCTCTACCACATCCTGCTTTACAGGTGCGTATGCAGGGAATGCACACAGCTCAAGGAAATAAGGGGTTGCAGTAATAAGCACCACCTCCAGCGTTTTCTCATCCACAGCAGTCACATTCAGACTGCCGTCTGCATAGCCGTCGATACAGTCAAACATATACTCATAGTCTGCTGCGGTCTCAGGTGCAATCGCCCTGTTCCAGGAATAAACGAAATCAGCAGCGGTCAAATCAGAACCGTCGGACCATTTCAGTCCGTCACGAAGATGGAAGGTATAAACCGTGCCGTCCTCAGACAGGTCATAGCTCTCAGCCTGTCCTGCAACAGGGGATGCGTTCTCATCCAGAGTCATAAGACCCTCAAACGCATGCACAATATAGGTACCGCCGTCTACTGCGGAGTTCAGTGCCGGGTCAATGGTATCCGGTTCGGGTCCCACAACAACGGAAAGTTCACCATTCCAGTCTCCAGTGGAAGGCACATCTGCATCCGTATTGTCTTCATTGTTGGATGAAGGGGTGTCCCCATTGTTACTTCCCTGAGTGCCTGCATTATTGCCACAGCCGGTCAGCATGGTGGAAATAATCATTACAGAGGCAAGTAAAGTACATAACAGCTTTCTCTTTTTCATAATTTTCCTCCTAGAAATATATTTTTATCACTAATAAGTGTGATAAACAAACTTAATCAGCCATCTGCTCCAGATTATGGCAGGCCACATAATGTCCGGAAGCTGCTTCCCTGAACTCCGGCTCTGCCTGCGCGCATTTGTCCGTCGCATATTTGCATCTGGTACGGAAACGGCATCCGCTGGGCGGATTCAAAGGACTGGGGACATCTCCCTCCAGCACAATTCTCTTATTCTCCCTCGCCTTTTTGGGGTCGGGGATGGGAATGGCGGATATCAGCGACTTGGTATAGGGATGCAGCGGATGGAAAGCCAGTTCATTACTGTCTGCCAGCTCCACCATCTTCCCCAGATACATAACACCGATTCTGTCTGATATATGCTTTACAATGGACAAGTCATGGGCGATAAACAAATAAGTCAGTCCCATCTGCTCCTGCAATTCCTGGAACATATTTACCACCTGCGCCTGAATGGATACATCCAGTGCAGATACCGGTTCGTCACAGACAATAAATTCGGGATTTACCGCAAGCGCTCTCGCAATACCGATACGCTGTCTCTGTCCGCCGGAAAACTCATGGGGATAACGCCCCGCATGGTCGCTGTTGAGTCCCACCCTGCGCAGACTCTCCAGAATCATTTCCTTCCTCTGTGCTTTGCTGTCTGCAAGCTTATGGATATCAATGGGCTCTCCCACGATATCCCCCACTGTCATACGGGGATTTAAGGACGCATAAGGATCCTGGAATACAATCTGCATCTTCTTGCGGTAAGGCAGCATATTCACATGGGTAATATCCTCACCCGCATATTTAATGGTTCCCGCGGTGGGCTCATACAATCTTAAAATGGAACGTCCTGTGGTGGTCTTGCCACAGCCGGACTCTCCCACCAGTCCCAGCGTCTCACCTTTCTTTACAAAAAAACTGACATCATCCACTGCCTTTACATATCTTTTGGAAAACAGACCGGAATTTACGGGGAAATACTGTTTTAAGCCGTCCACTTCCACAAGCTTCTCTGTGCTCTTATTATCAGCCATTGGTATCTCCTCCCTTCTTCTCAAACTCCTCCTTCTGCAGCAGCCAGCATGCACTGTAATGCTCCCCGGACAAAGATGTGTACGGCGGCATCTGCCCCAGACAGATTTTCATACAGCTCTTACATCTGGGTGCAAAAGGACAGCCTGCCGGCGGGTTTAGCATATCAACCGGAGTGCCCTCGATGGGAACCAGCTTCTCCTGTTCCCTGGTATCCAGTCTGGGAATACTGTTCAGAAGTCCTCTTGTATATTCATGTTTCGGATGATAGAAAATTTCATCCGTTTCACCATATTCCACAATCTTGCCGGCATACATAACCGCAATTTTATCGCACATGCTTGCCACAACTCCAAGGTCATGGGTAATCATGATAATGGACATGCCCAGCTTGTCCTTTAATTCCATCATCAGCTCCAGAATCTGCGCCTGTATGGTTACATCCAGCGCCGTTGTCGGCTCGTCCGCAATCAGAAGCTTCGGCTCGCAGGCAAGGGCAATGGCAATCATAACCCTCTGTCTCATACCTCCGGACAGTTCGTGGGGATACTGCTTCAGACGTTTCTCAGGCTCATTGATACCCACCAGTCTCAAAAGCTCCACGGCCCTCTCCTGCGCCTGTTTTTTTGTGGCGTCCGTATGCAGTAAAATCACTTCTTTAATCTGGTTGCCAATGGTATATACGGGATTCAGGGAAGTCATGGGGTCCTGAAAAATAATGCTGACCTCCTTGCCGCGTATACTTCTCATCTCTTTCTCCGACATTTCTGTTATGGTATGACCGTTAAAGACAGTCCGCCCTCCAACGACCTTACCGTTGGCAGGGGTAAGCTTCATCAGGGAAAAGGCTGTTACGGACTTACCGCTTCCCGACTCCCCTACAATACCCAGAACATCCCCCTGCTTCAGGGATACTGATACATCATTTAATGCTTTTACCTCTCCCGCCGGTGTTGCAAAGGAGAGCCTCAGATTCTGTATATCAAGTAACAAATTATTTTCACCCATATATCTCCTCATTTCCGCGCTGCTTCCAGCGCATCCCAAGTTTGCCTTCAACCAGTTTCCCTATTTCTTCAGCTTCGGGTCAAATGCATCTCTCAAGCCGTCACCCAGCAGATTAAATGCAAGAATAATTAAGGAAATCAACAGAGCAGGCGCCAGCAGTCTGTGGGGATACGTGCGGATACCGTCAATGGCATCCGATGCCAGAGAACCCAGGGAAGGCATTGGTGCATTGACACCCAGACCGATAAAGCTTAGGAAGCTCTCTGTAAAAATAGCTGACGGAATCTGTAAGGTGGCCGTGACAATCAGGGTTCCTATACAGTTTGTCAACAGATGCTTCTGGATGATTCTCCCGCTTCTGGCTCCCAGTGCCTTGGCCGCAGTCACAAATTCCTGCTCTTTGATAATCAGTACCTGGCTGCGGACAATACGTGCCATGCCCACCCAGTACAGCAGGGCAAACACAACAAAAATACATATCATGTTGACGCCTATTTTCTGCATCCATTCCACATTGAACTGTGCTGCGAATGCCTTGATAGGGTCTTTGAGCGTAACCGCCAGAAGGATAATAATAATGGTATCGGGCACTGTATAAATAATGTCTACAATACGCATCATAAGCATATCAATCCTGCCGCCGAAATATCCGGCGCAGGCGCCATAGACAGAACCGATAATCAGAATCAGCACACTGGCAACCACACCCACAGTAATGGATATACGGGCACCAATCATGGTTCTGACCATATAGTCACGTCCCAGAGTATCCGTACCCAGAATATGGGGGAACACGCTCTCTCCCGCCTCAATCTGTGCAAGCTCTGCCTTGGAGTACTCCATGGGACCTAATTTTTCACTGCCGCGAATCTGCTGTTCATAGCTGTAGGGCCATACGGACGGCAGAATAAATGCGTAAATAAATACTAAAACTAATACAATAATCGCTCCCACAGCTATAGGGTTATGAAACAGCTTGCGCATACCATCTTTAAAAAAGCTTCTGGACTCGCGCATCACCACCAGACTTTCCTTCTCGCTGTCTTTTGCAGGAAGGAAATCCGATACGTCAAGCTGCATACTGAACGGTGTTTTTTTCATATCATTTTTTTCCATATGAATCCTCATTTCTACCTGTTTTGCGGTCTGTTAGTTCAATTTGATACGGGGGTCCACAATCTTATATACAATGTCCACCACTACATTCATAATAATCAGAAATGCAGCGTAGAATATGGTGGTACCCATAACCAGGGGATAATCCCTGTTCAAAATAGAACTGATAAAGCTGTTGCCCAGTCCCGGAATGGTAAATATCTTCTCCACAATAAAGCTTCCGCAGAAGATACCTGCAATAGCCGGTCCAAGGTAGGTGATAACAGGAAGAATGGCGTTCCGCAGCGCATGCTTGAATAACCTTTTATATTCAGCAACACCCTTTGCCCTGGCTGTAGTCATATAATCCTGGCCCAGCACATCCAGAATACTGGAACGCATCAGTCTTGCAATATATGCAGAAGGATAAAGCGCCAGCGCAATCACCGGCATGATATAATGCGCCGGAGTGGAAAGACCGTTGGTTGGCAGCCAGTTTAACTTTACTCCCAGAAAATACATCAACAGTGCAGATGTAATAAAACTGGGAATCGCAATCCCCATCGTCGAAAAAACAATTATGATGTTGTCCAGCCACCTGCCCCTGTTCAGTGCCGCAATAGAACCCAGCGGGATTCCGATTAAAATGGCAACCACGATTGCACAAAATCCTAATTTCGCAGATACCGGAAAGCATGTTGCAACAATTTCATTGACGGTTCTGCCTCTCTGTTTAATGGATAATCCCAAATCACCATGCAGCAAATCCACCACATAATTTTTAAACTGAATGATTTTCGGCTTGTCCATTCCATATTTCTCTTCCAGAGCCTTGGTGGTTGCCTCAGATTTTGCCTTTTCTGACAAAAATGGTCCTCCGGGAATCAACTGCATGAGGAAAAATGTAAGAATCATTACAATAAACAGAGTCATGATTCCGTATGCAATACGTTTCGTAATATAGCGTACCATTCATCTCACTCCTTATCCTTATTGTGTTAGACATAAATAAAGGCGGATAATTCTTATTTACCCACCTCTTTGTGCGTACATGGACTATTGGAATTATATAAACATTCCAGAGTCCATGTACGAATCATATCTATTTTTTTGTGAAATGTCAAGTACTCTTTATGAATTCAGCGCGCTAAACTGTACAATTTACCCAAACTGTAATAAAAACGAATAAATATTTATTCATAAAGTGTGCATATTTTATATTTTTCCTATTTTTTTATATTCATCTTTTTATAAATATACATTATCTGTCTTGTTTTTGCAGTATTTTACAATTCCGCTTATATTTTCCTGAATGGCTCCATATACTGCGCTGCAGTCTCAAGTTCCTCCTCAATGCGCAGCAGTCTGTTATATTTTGCCACTCTGTCACTGCGGCAGGGTGCGCCGGTCTTAATCTGTCCCGCATTCAGGGCAACCGCGATATCCGCAATAATGGTATCCTCTGTCTCACCGGAACGATGGGAAATAATTGCTTTGTATCCGTTTTTGTGTGCCATCTCCACTGCTTCAAAGGCTTCCGTCAGAGTACCAATCTGATTGACTTTAACCAGTATTGCATTTGCCGTATGCAGCTTAATTCCCGCATCCAGACGTTTTGTATTGGTGACAAACAAGTCATCTCCCACCAACTGTACACTGTCACCGAGGCGTTTTGTCAATTCTTTCCAGCCGTCCCAGTCATCTTCTGCCAGTCCGTCCTCAATGGATACAATGGGAAAACGTTCCACAAGCTCCTCATAATATGCAATCATCTCATTGGTATCACGCACAATCTCCTGACCCTTTAAACTGCTTTCGCCGGGAAAATGATACATACCCGTCTTTTCGTTATAAAGCTCACTGCTGGCAGCATCCATGGCAATTTTGATATCCTGTCCCGGTGTATATCCGGCGGCTTCAATGGATTCCACAATCAGTTCCAGCACACTCTCCGCATCCGGCAGGTCCGGTGCAAATCCACCCTCATCCCCCACTCCGGTGGAAAGGTTTCTTCCTTGTAATATTTTTTTCAGATTATGATAGATTTCCGCACAGATTTTCAGTCCGTCCGCAAAACTCTCAGCCTGCACCGGCATAATCATGAACTCCTGAAAATCCACCGTATTGGCAGCATGTTTTCCGCCATTTAATATATTCATCATGGGTACCGGAAGCAGTTTGGGGGCAATCCCTCCCAGATAGCGGTACAAAGGCATCTGCAGGGCACCCGCTGCTGCTCTAGCCACCGCCATGGAGACGGATAACATGGCGTTTGCTCCCAGATTTCCCTTATTGTCTGTGCCGTCAGTCTCCATCATTACCCGGTCAATCACAATCTGTTCCAGCGCGTTCCTGCCCACCAGCACACTGGCAATTTTTTCATTTACATTTTTGACCGCATGCTGCACTCCAAGTCCAAAATATCTTGTCTCACCGTCCCTGAGTTCTACCGCTTCAAAACGCCCCGTACTGGCGCCGGAGGGAACTGCCGCCAGTCCGCAGTACTGTCTGCCATCCGTATGATTAAGTACCAAAACCTCTGCTTCCACTGTGGGATTACCTCTGGAATCCAGAATTTCTCTTGCGTGAACCTCTTTGATTTCTACAAAATGCTGCATAAAAAAAGCCTCCTTATGGCATACGCCTACGAATATTTTCGTAAAAAGTATGCCACAGAAGGCTGATTTTATTCACTATTGCAGCCGGAAAGCCTGCATTTTAAATTCCGCAGTCCATCCAATAGAAATTTGTACAGATAAAGATGAAGCGTTGCATATCCCAGTCCGCCTGCTAATCCTGTCACAAACCGTCTTTTATTGTTTGATTCCTGTATCCCCAGATACTGCACCAGCCAGTCTGCCAGCATTACACCGGACAGCCCGATACAGATTTGGACAGGTATTCTTTTTTTCCGGAAAATTATCACCGCCGGAACCGATGAAAGTATCACTCCCGTACATCTGGCGCAGACCGGAAACTGATAGCCTTTATAAAAAAAGCTGCGCTCCGGCTTCTGGTGGCAGCCCAGACGCGCTCCGGCTTCCATTAATTTCATCCACAATTTATCTTTCATCTTAATTCCATTCTCACATTTACTTCCATGATTCCGCTCTGCGGAATCTCATATCTGGATGAAGAATGCCCATACTTTTGGCATTCTTCGGCGTGAAACTTAGATTTTCCCGGCGAGGTACTTTCGAGCCCTGAAAAATCTTTTCACGCTATGCCCTGAATTTCCTGCCACAGTGGCTGCATATCCAGTAGGATTTGGAATTGGTCTGCTTACCTTCGCCGCAGATACCGCACAGCAATCCTACGGGCCCCAGCAGTATATACCCACAGCAGCCCTTTCCAGCAGAAAAATCCTTTCCTGTTGTAGTAGTCTCTGTAATTATCTGGCAGGTATCACTGCCACATTTGGGACATCTCATATGTATCTCCTTGTTGACTTATTATTTTCATCCATTTGCTTCTATATTATGCTATTGCGTTCTTCTCTATACAGTCTATTTCTGTTCCATGTAAATATCAGCACACCGCAATAAATCATTCGGTTTATCAAATAAACATTGTCCGTTGTAACGTAATTCCTCCAAAAATCCGGGTGTCTGATACCCTGACGATGGGTGCCTTTGCAGGCGGGGGACGCCAGTCTGTTTTTCTGTGACTGTATGCTATGAAAGCAAGACTCTGTGGATTTTGGCAGCCCCTGCTGACAAAATCCATATGTTAGAGGCTTGCTGGAATGTATTGCATAATGTCACAGAAAAACAGACTGGCGTCCCCCGCCGGAAACAGCATCCCGCCAAAGCATCGGACACCCGAATCCTTATTTCTTTATCAAAAGTGATTTACCCGTCATCTCTGCGGGCTGCTCCTTCCCCATCACCTCAATAAGAGTAGGAACGATATCCGCAAGGCATCCATTTTCGCGCAGAGTATAAGCAGAGTCATAGTTTACCAGAATAAAAGGAACCTGGTTCGTGGTATGTGCAGTAAACGGCTCACCTGTTGTATAGTCAATAAGCTGCTCCGCATTGCCATGGTCCGCACAGATAAACAGAACACCGTCCATCTCTTTGACTGCCTCCACCGCTTTGCCCACACACTCATCCACTGCCTCCACAGCCTTGATGGCTGCCTCCTGCACACCGGTATGACCTACCATGTCAGGGTTGGCAAAATTGATAATGATAACATCATATTTACCGCTGCGGATAGCCCCGGTCAGCTTGTCACAGACCTCATAAGCGCTCATCTCCGGTTTTAAATCATAGGTAGCCACATCCTTGGGGGAGTTTACCAGAATCCTGTCCTCACCCTCGTTGGGCTCCTCCACACCACCATTGAAGAAGAAGGTAACATGTGCATACTTCTCAGTCTCTGCAATACGTGCCTGCTTCATATTGTTTGCTGCCAGCCATTCACCGAAAGTATTGGTAACCGCCACTTTATGGAATGCCACTTCCTTGTTGGGAATCGTGGGGTCATAATCAGAGAAACATGCGAAAGTAATATTTTTTCTCGCGCCTCTGTCAAAGCCTTTAAAATCATCATCACAGAATGCTCTGGTAATTTCTCTGGCGCGGTCGGGACGGAAGTTAAAGAACACTACGGAATCTCCATCCTCCACTACACCCACTGCCTTACCGTCCTTAGTCACTACGGTGGGTTTTACAAACTCATCCGTCTCCTCTTTATCATAGGAATTCTGGATAGCACAGATGCCGCATGGAGCGGTAAGTCCCTCTCCTTTTGTCATGGCATTGTATGCCAGTGCCACTCTGTCCCAGTTGTTATCTCTGTCCATGGCATAATAGCGACCCATTACGGAAGCAATACAGCCCACACCGATTTTCTCCATCTGGGCATTCAGGCTCTCTGCAAATTCCTTTCCGCTTGCAGGCGGCGTGTCTCTTCCGTCCAGAAAACAGTGTACAAACACTTTCTCCAGACCATTTCTTTTTGCCAGCTCCAGAAGTCCATATAAATGGGTATTGTGACTGTGTACACCGCCGTCGGACAACAGTCCCATCAGATGCAGGGCACTGTTGTTCTTTTTACAGTTTTCCACTGCTTTTAACAGTGCGGGATTTTCAAAAAAAGTACCATCCTGAATTTCTTTGGTAATGCGGGTCAGTTCCTGATATACAATACGTCCTGCACCCATGTTCAGATGTCCCACCTCGGAGTTACCCATCTGACCTTCCGGCAGACCAACTGCCATACCGCTGGCGTTGCCTCTCACAAAAGGATACTCCGCCATCAGCTTGTCCATAACGGGAGTTTTACCCTGGGCTACTGCATTGCCTTCTGTTTTCTCATTCAGACCATATCCGTCCAGAATCATTAATACAACCGGTTTCTTGCTCATATTTCCTCCATTCTTATGCATGTTTTCCACATACTATAAATGTGTATTTTTCAATAGGAAATTATACACTGAAAATAAATCGGGTGCAATAGTCTTTGTTTTCAATTTATATATTGTACTGGAAAATAAAATGCCGTACAATAGTAAAAATACAGTAAAAAAAGAGGAAGTAAACATGATAAATCTGTTATCGCGAATTTTTATTAAAAACTATACCGACACCGAAAATCAGGAGGTGCGTCAGGCATACGGCGTCCTCTGTGGCGCCATGGGCATTTTTTTGAATCTGCTGCTGTTTGCGGGTAAATTTCTTGCCGGTCTCCTAAGCAGCTCCATTGCCATCACCGCAGATGCCTTTAACAATCTTTCCGATGCAGGAAGTTCCATAATTACCCTAATCGGCTTCCGCATGGCAGGACAGAAGCCGGACCCCGACCATCCTTTCGGACATGGAAGGATTGAGTATATCTCCGGACTACTTGTGTCCATTATCATTCTGATTATGGCATTTGAGCTGATAAAAAGTTCCATTGTCAAGATTATCCATCCGGAAGAATTACAGTACTCGCCTCTCATTATCTGGATACTTCTTATCTCTATTCTGGTAAAATGCTATATGTTTTATTACAACCGGAAGATAAGCAGGAAAATCCATTCTGCCGCAATGGCAGCCACCGCCACAGACAGTTTAAGCGATACCGTCGCTACCTCCGTGGTTTTGATTGCCACACTGATTTCCCATTTCAGCGGACTGCTGGTGGATGGATACTGTGGTGTTCTGGTGGGACTGTTTATCTGTTATGCCGGCATCAGTGCCGCCAGAGACACAATCAGCCCCCTGCTGGGTCAGGCGCCTGACCCTGATTTTGTACAGCAGATTCAGAATATTGTACTCTCCCATGAGGATATACTGGGCATCCATGACCTGATTGTACATAACTATGGTCCCGGCAGAGTATTTATCTCTCTCCACGCAGAAGTTCCTGCCGACGGCGATATTCTCACCATGCACGATATGATTGATACTATCGAGCACAAATTAAGGGACACTCTGCACTGCGGTGCCGTCATTCATATGGACCCCGTCTGTGTAAACGACCAGGAAACCATGACACTGAAGGAAGAGGTGATAGGCTGTCTTCAGGAAATTGCCGCCACCATTTCCTATCCCGGTCCCCTGAATATCTCTGTACATGATTTTCGACTGGTGCAGGGTCCCACCCATACCAATGTTATTTTTGATGTGGTGGTTCCCTATGACATAAAACTGACCGATGCAGAACTGACTGGGCTTATCACGGAAAAAATACAGGAACAGCATCCCAGCTACTTCACTGTTATTGAAGTAGATAAGGAGTTCTGCAAACACTAAATATTTTTGTGGAGTCGATGCTTAACTGGCATTGATGCAAGGCTGCTCTTTCATATATTTCCAAAATTATGAAACTTAAGGCTTGACATTTTTCATAAACTGCCGTAGTGTGAATATAGTTTATTTTTGTAGTGTCAAATATTTGAGAAAGGAGGTAACCGTTATGTATAACAACAAAACAAAAACAGTACAATTTAACAGCATCTTATTACCAGCAGTTACCTCAGGAGGTTGTCGCAGTATCTGATAACAACATGTACTTTTACTATTTGTGTCAAATACAGTCCGGCTACATGGTACTCTGCCATGCAGCCGGATTTTTTATTTTCCACAAAATACCTGCGAAGTAAAACGCTTGTCGTACTGCACCGGACTGGCACGAAAGCCCTGCTGGTAATTTCGTCTTTGTCAGTGCACCCTGACAGACCAAAACTCATCCACCTAATCCACTTAAAGGAGGAAATAACTTGAAAAAAATATCTTATTATATCAAAAAACATATATGGGGGTATCTGGGCGCTGTCCTATGCCTGACAATCAGTATTGCACTGGATATGCTCTCCCCCCAGCTTACAAAACGAATCGTGGATGATGTTATTGACAAACGTCATCTGGAACTGCTTCCCGGTCTGCTGGGCGGTATCCTGGCAATCGGTATAGGAAGATGTATCTTTATGTACATAAAGGAATATACTTCCGACTCACTGGGCGTGAGAATCAGTTCTTCCATGCGCAGGGACTTGTTTCTTCACTTACAGAGCCTGTCTGCGGATTTCTATGACAAAAATAATACCGGGGAGCTGATGGCGCGGGTGAAAGACGACATCGACCATATCTGGGACGGTGTTTCCTATGTGGGTATGCTGATTACAGAAGTGATTATCCATGTTACTTTTGTTCTCGTCTGTATGTACCGGCTGGATTACAAGCTTGCCATCATTCCCACTGTTACCATGATTTTCTGCGGGGCGCTGGCAATTTTTCTGGAGCAGAAGCTGGATACCATTTACGAAGAAATCAGTGAGGAAAATGCCACGCTCAATACCGTCGCGGAAGAAAATCTGGCAGGCGTGCGCACCGTAAAGGCATTTGCCCGGGAGAAATTTGAAATACAGAAATTTCTCTCCCACAACAAACGCTATTACGACCTGAATATGGAGCAGTCCAGAATGTTTGTAAAATATCATCCTATTTTCACTCTTATCACGAAGCTGCTTCCCTTAAGTATTCTGCTGGCAGGGGGCTTTTATGTGATAAAAGGTACTTTTACTTTAGGCTCTCTCAGTGCTTTCATCCAGTATTCCATGAATATTGTATGGCCCATGGAAATGTTGGGATGGCTTACAAACAGTCTCTCTTCCGCTGTTGCTTCCAACAAGAAACTAAAGAAAATTTATGCCCAGACCTCCAGTATTAAAGAGTGTGATACTCCCATTGTACTGGACAAAATATCCGGCAGGATTTCTTTTTCCCATGTTGGATTCACCAGAGACAATACAGAGATTCTAAAGGATATCACCTTTGACGTATCTCCCGGTCACACCCTCGGTATCATGGGTGCCACCGGTTCCGGTAAAACCTCCATTATCCAGTTGTTGCAGCGCATGTATGACTGCACGGAAGGTACCATCCTGCTGGATGATGTGGACGTGAAACGTCTGTCCCTGCACCAGCTGCGCAGCAATATCTCTGTGGTGATGCAGGATGTATTTCTGTTCTCTGATACCATAAGCGATAATGTGCGCCTTGGAAAACAGGAGAAGCTCACGCTGGAGCATGTGAAGGCTGCGGCACATGCCGCCCAGGCAGGGGATTTTATTGAGCGCATGGAATCCGGTTACGACACGGTAATCGGCGAACGGGGTGTGGGCTTATCCGGCGGACAGAAACAACGTATCAGCATCGCCCGTGCGCTCGCCAAAAACGACCCTGTTCTGATTATGGATGACTCCACTTCCGCGCTGGATATGGAAACGGAACATGAAATCTGGCAGACCCTGCGCCAGTTTCCGGGTACCACGAAAATTATTATTGCCCACCGCATCAGTGCGGTACGTCATGCCGATGAAATTATTTTTCTCAGGGACGGTATGATTGCGGAGCGCGGAACCCATGATTCCCTGCTGGCCGCAAGGGGCTTATACTATGAAACTTATATGGCACAGTATGGGGAATATCTTCAGGGCTGTGCTGCCGAAACGGAGGTGTAATCATGCCTGTTAATTCCTTTAAAGAAGATGAGAAAAACACAGAGACCGGAAAAATCAAAACGCTCCTGCGCCTATTCTCCTATCTCCTTGCTTATAAAAAGAAAATTGTTATTGTTCTGCTGATTATGCTGTTTTGCGTAGGTGTCAATCTGCTGAATCCGCTGATTATAGAATCTGCCATCGATGATTATATCAAAGTGGGGGATTATGCGGGACTTATCCGCCTGATACTCTTCGGCGCCGTACTGAATATTATTATGGTGCTGTTGATAAAGCTGAGAATGCACATTATGAACGAGGTATGTAACCGCATTCTACTGACAATACGCCAGGAATTGTATACCCATATCCAGACACTGGATTTCCATTTTTTTGACAGCCGTCCTACCGGTAAAATACTCTCCCGTATTATCGGTGATATCAATTCCTTAAAGGATGTGCTGGGCAACTGCGTCACCACCCTGATTCCTGACTTTATCACTATCAGCTCTGTTGTGGTGATTATGGTATGTAAAAATCCTCTTTTAACCCTTGCTGCCCTGTGCTCCACTCCGTTAATGGCACTCGGTATGTGGCTGATTCAGATTTACTCCCATAAACGCTGGCAGATTTTCCGCAAAAAGGCTACCAACCTGAATGCTTTTATTCACGAAGATTTGTCGGGAATGCGGATTATCCAGAGTTTTACGGCGGAAAAAGAAACGGATGAGACTTTCCGGCAACTGATAGAGGAACACCGCATGGCTTTCAAACGCGCGGTGCGCTTAAATGATACCTTTGGTTCCATTATTGATTTGTGCTGGGGAATCGGAAGTGTGGCACTCTACTATACAGGAATAATGATTCTGGGTATAGACACGGTATCGGTAGGTACTCTGATTGCCTTTGGCACTTATATTAATATGTTCTGGCAGCCCATTATGAATCTGAGCAACTTCTATAACCAGTTGATAACCAATATTGCCGCTGCAGAACGTATTTTTGAAATTCTGGATACACCGTCAGAGATTACGGACGAACATGCCACACATACCATGCCTGCTATTTCGGGAGAAGTGACTTTTAAGAATGTGTCATTTGCCTATTCGGATGCTCCTGATACCTATGTACTGGAAAATGTGAATTTTACTATCAAACCGGGAGAGACCATCGCACTGGTGGGTCCTACCGGAGCCGGGAAGACCACCATTGTGAACCTCATCAGCCGGTTCTACAACGCCACCAAAGGGCATGTATTCATAGATGGGGATGATGTGCAGGAAGTAACCATAGAATCCCTGCGGTCCCAGCTTGGCATCATGACCCAGGATAATTTCCTGTTTACCGGAACAGTACGGGAAAATATTCGCTATGGCAGGCTGGATGCCACAGATGAAGAGATTGTGGAAGCCGCCAAAGCGGTGGGTGCCCACGACTTTATTATGAAGCTGGAAAAAGGATATGACACCCCTCTCAAAGAAAGGGGCGGAGGACTATCCGTAGGGCAGAAACAGCTTCTTGCCTTTGCAAGAACCTTCGTATCCATGCCCCGGATTCTGATTCTGGATGAAGCCACATCCAGTATTGATACTGCCACTGAGCTTTTGGTGCAGAAGGGAATCGAAACTCTTTTAAAAGGCCGGACTTCCTTTGTGATAGCCCACCGGCTTTCCACTATCCAGAAAGCAGACCGCATTTTCTACATAGACCAGGGCGGTATTCTGGAAGAAGGAAGCGCCCATGAACTTCTGAAACGCAAAGGCGCCTACTATAACCTATACATGCACCAGTTCCTTGACTAAAAATAATTTTACTTTATCCGGTCATTAACGCGAAGAACGCCTCTTACGAGGCGTTCTTCTGTGCGAATAGACTCGTTTGCGAGCCTATTCGCACTAATATTGGATAATACAGACCAGTTCCCCATTCTTCACAGAAACATAAGCCTGCTCACCGATAAATTCATTGCTGATACCGATGGGAAAATCATTCGTCATGGTGTAATTATCCAGGGGATATTTCATTCCCCGGATGGTAACTCCTTCCGCTTTCTCTCCCAGAGAAAACAAAGAAAGATATCCCTCCATACTCTTTTGAAATTCCACAGACTCGTTCTGCAGTACCATTATCATTCCCGTGCCGTCCACCAGATATCCTGCTGCACCGTGGTTCTTGAGATACAGAAGACATTGGATATTGGCAAAGCTGTGGTCGAATCTGCCACCCATACCGGCATAAATACGAAAATCACGATACCCTTTTTCCAGTCCGTATTTCAATGCTGCCAGCATATCCGTATCATCTTTTTCGGGCTGCAGCGTAACAACACGCTCCGGAATCTGCTCTTTTAGCAGTTCTATTGCTTCCCGCTCCTTATCGCTTACCGAATCAAAATCACCCAGTATCAAATCCGGCTCTAATTCCAGCACAGAGCAATAGCTTAAACCGCCGTCCACTGCAATAATATAATCTTCTTCTCCCACTGCAGGAGACCCCACTGTAAGGTCTCCTGCACCAATAATAATACATTTTCCTGCCATATTAACGGTTCTCGTCCACGTAAATCTGGGCACGGCTCTGAATAATCTGAACCACTTCATTTACATTTTTCTGTCCGGCAAAGTAACTTGCTGTTTCCTCTTCCAGAATATTCTGGATATTCTGATTGTAATACATTACTTTATCAATGGTCTGGACAAATTCCACCAGCGTATCTATCTGTTCCTGGGTCATGGGTTCCAGAGGAACACTCTCTCCATTTATCTCGTAATATTCATCATACTCTACCTTTTTATCCCCATCCATGTAATAAGGCTTCTCTTTTGCCTCTGCAGCCTTCTCCATGAATACGCTCTTGATGGTGGGCATACCCCAGTTAATGGTCTTCTGGTAATCCTCTGTCAGATAATATCTGACAAATTCCCATGCTCCATCCAGATTAGCAGATTTCGCAGACAGCATAAATGCATTATTGTTGGCTGCCAGTACCGAACCACTGCCACTTTCCGTAGGGAAACCAATAAATGCCACATCTTCACCAAAGGAACCGTTGATGCTGTAATTCATATCCTTGATGGACCCGATATAACACTCCATCAAAAGGGTACGGTTCTCCCGGTACTGGGACTGTGATTCCTTCCAGTAATTCTCCCAGTAATTCGGGTCATCATAATCATTATTGATTTCCTCCGGCAGGGAATTGGCATATTCCAGCATGGCAATAAAGTCCGGAGAATCAAAATTACATTTACCGGTGGAGGCATCCACATAGTTGTTACCGCAGTACTGCATCATCGTCCAGAGGAAACTGGACCTGGTCATCTCACCAAACTCCCTGGCTCCTTCCGGCATGGTTTTCATCAGCTCCTGAAGCTCTGCAAAGGTCCAGGAGTCTTTGCTGCCCAGCAGAGATTTCTTACCAATCACACTTCTCGCATAAAAAGAAGGAATTACCTGATACAGCTTTCCGTTTATTCTGTAGGCATCAAATACATTCGCAAGATATTCCACCTTGGACAATTCCTCATCCTGGGCAATCAATTCGCCTACATCTGCCAGCAGCCCTTTGGAAATATAACTGTCTGTTGCTATATTATCGTCATACACCAGAATATCCGGCATATTACCTGAAATAATATCATTATTCAACTGGGTATACCCTGCCATATAGTCCTCCGACGTTGCATAGGACTCATATTCTTTTACCACAATACGGTACTGTTCGCTGGATTTATTAAAATCTATCACTCTCTGTCTGATATCACTGTTCACATAATTGGCAGCAAGCACCAGTACGGATTTATCCGGAATATCTTCCGGATTTCTCTTGGTGAAAATTGCCCCCTTTGTGGCTGAACCATAAGAATCGTAAGAGTCGTTTTCCATATAAAATCCGATGAAATGCTCTTCATCCAGCATCAGCAGATTATTTACATAAGTAGTATTCAAATCGGAATTGATAAAACTCATAATCTGTGTGGGCTGCTCATCACCTATGTTCAGTCCATAAATTCCACTGCTGGTGGCATACACAATATCCGTATTCACTCCGGTTGTCATGGCATTATAACCGCTGTAGCTGAAAAAGTCCGGAAGTTTGGTCTCTTCACCCAGCGTATCTGTCTGGATATCATAGGTTCTCATATACATATTCTGCCAGGAATCATCATAGTAAGTCATCAAAAACTCACCATCATCCTTAACCATCATGGAATTAAGATTCTCGGTGCACTCTGCCAGGGCAGGCAGTGCTTTCAGGGCAGACATATTTCCCTCTGTATCCGCCTCTATTTTCTGGTAGGAATCGCCTCCCACCAGAATGGCAAGTGTTCCATCCTCCAGCAGCGCCATATTACTGATATAATAATACGTATCCTCGTCTGCATGTAAGTGCTCTATGGGTTTTTCCCAGAGGAACTGACCTTCCATATCCCAGCAGCACAGAGAGTAGGAAACTTGATTGATATAATTCTCCGGGTCAGAATAATCGCTGTAATTATAATTTTTGGTGCCATAAATATATCCGTCTTTTGTCAGACAATAATTGCCATAAGAGGTATACTCATATATATTGGAGTCATCATAACCATAGCTGTCGTCAATCACATCCTCCTGTCCTTCTGTATCCTCTCCCGCAACATCATCCTGGGTATCTGCTGTATCGTCCTCCGGTTCCGAAGTATTTTCGTCCGAACCGGAAGCGGTCTCCTGCTCCTGTCCGGGGAACTGCAGGGAAGTACCCTTAATATCACTTCCGTCAGAATTCATGGAATACAGCATCACGGTATTATAATCCTTTGTGCTTTCATAATCATAAAGCTCCATCAGCATATAAATACGGTCGTCTAATCTCTGCATACCCCGCATGGAGATATCATCCGCATCCATATCAAAATCCAGCTCCTGGGCAGAATAGACATACTGCTTCGCCAGTGAAGGGTCTGCACTGTCCCCTTTCTGCATTTTCGTTCCACAGGCACTTAAGCCCACTGTCATGGCAACTGTCAGCACAACGCTGGTTATCTTTGCCAGAATGGTTCCTTTTTTCATAATTCCCAGTCCTCCTCATCTACTTTCCTTGGTCTCTTTTTTCTTGTTCTCCTGCTTTTTTTCCCATTTTTTACTTTTATGTGCTTCCCCTCGCCTGCACTTTTTTTGTTTTTCCTCTCTTCCCTCTTTTTTTCCATAAAACGTTCCACTTTATCCTTGAGGAAAAGCCAGACACTTTTAAACGTCCAGCTCTTATGTTTCCAATAATACACAAGAGCCACAACCACAAGTCCCACCGGATACAGCAATACCAGAAACATAATAAATACTAATGTGGCAATCATGTCCTCGTATCCTCTTGCTATATTCTCCCAAAAAGGATAAATAATTGCCTTGCCGTTCATGGAGCGCGTACCGAAAGCCCCGATTATCTTCAACTCATTCAGCAGGGAAAAACGTGTAGAGTTCTCCAGAATTTCTACTTCTTTCTCATCGTAACTCATATGCTCCCTGACTAAATTGGCAGCAAAACTTTTTACAGGATTGGGCATCACAATCTCATAATGATTGATGCCGTTATTCATACCATACTGCTCCAATGTCTGATATGACACATACACCAGAGTATTATCCAGCCCTGCTGCTTTGGCCAGCCGTCCATCCTGTCTCCTTACCACTCCGGTCACCATATGGGGAACGCCACCTATATAGACCATCATGCCGTTTACATCATTAGAACCGAACAACTGCCATGCCATATCCTCATCAATAACACAGTAATCCTGATTTAAATCATTTCCTGAAAAATAGGAGCCATACAAAAGCTGCTGCGGGTGAAACAGAAAGAAATCTCCACCGATGCCGATGGCATCTGCCTCCACACTGGTTTTATCACTTGATAAAGTAATTTTACCATCCGCACTATAGGCATCCACCCAGAGTCTTGCCTCCGGATTTTCAGAAGTCTGCGTTATGGAAGCCTCTTTCAAGGCATTATCCAGTGAATGTTCAAACTCCTCAATACTGTCCACTGTCATTCCTGCATTGGGAGAGAAGAAGCAGCTCACCTGCGCTGCATCTCCTTCTTTGCTCCAACGCTGGGCCATCTTCTGGTCTGTCAGAGAATTTCCCCAGTATCTGGCAACGGCAAACAATATTAGGAATCCAACAAATGCTATAATACCACTTAGCATTAAGCCTTTTTTCTTCATCATACTTTCCTCATTCCTGCGCATGCCCAAGCTGCCTTTTTTATGAATTTTCATTCGCTAATCTGACCTGTTTTCCTGCTTCCACCGGTTTTGTGGAGGTTGTGATAATATACTCCCATCCATCCAGTGCACCGCTGATTGCAGACTGCGTATCATTACTTGCCAGTACCTCTACATCCACACGCGTAGCAATATAGCGGTTGCCCAGGGGACTTGATTTGGATTCCACCTTCAATACAAATTTACCGTTATTATCCTCGCGGATTGCGCTGTTTGGTACCACTAAATCATAGTTTGCGCTCTTTTCTCCAACCGATACATTCAGGGTCTGCCCTGCGGTGACAGCGCCGGAAATGTCAAAATTAAGAACTCTCTGTCTGCCGGGATTCTGGGGGTCCGGCTTGATGGATGCCAGTACCACCTCCACATTGTCATATCTCCAGGAATTTACCAGTTCTGCCCTGTCACCCACAGAAAGCCTCTTTGCCTGCTCCTCAGTGACCGTAAAGCTCATGTAATAACCTTTCCCTTCGGGCTGCAGTACCGCCACCGGGTTGCCTACGGTAGTTGTCTGCCCTGCGGTAACATTCAATGCAGTAACCGTACCGGAAATTCCTGCGGTGACGGTGGCATTCTCTGTTTTCTCAAGCTGTTCACTCAGCTCTTTCTGGGCTTTCGCAATCGCTTCGTATTTATCCTGTAATCCCAGCACTCCGTTGATTTTTGCCAGAAGCTGGGTAAGTGCATCCTGCTTTTCGGTTAAAACCTTTGTAGCCGCATCCAGATTAATTTTGACATTATTCTGCTGGCTCTGCAGATTGGCAACCGTTCCGGATGTATCTCCGCTTGCCGTCTTGTTGTCCAGGGCAGTTTTTGCCTTGTCATGGGCAAGCTGTGCATCCGCCACGGCGCTCTTTGCCTCGTTTACCTTCTTCTGGGCGTCCTGCTGCTGTTTTTTCAGATTTGATATCACAGCATCACCACTGCTGATGCTCAGCTCATACTCCAGCTGCGCCTCGATTCTCGCAAGCAGGTTGCCTGCCTCTGTCAGGGCAAACTGTTTGTTTTCCAGATTGGTTTTCGCTGCATTATATGCTTTCGTCTCACTTTCCACATTGGCGTTATTGCCCGGTGTTGCACTTATCTGGGTGGATAGCTTATCATACTGCGCCTGCCACTCGTCCACCTTCTTCTGCTCCGCTTTCACTGCATTCTGGGCATCCGTAATCTGCTGACGATAGGTGGTTGTGGGAACATTATGTCCTGCCTCCTGAATCAGCTCCGCGCTTACATCCGCGGACAGAAGCGCCAAATCATAGGCGTCCTGGGCTGCCTCCAGGGCTTCCTTTGCCGCTTTTAACTCCTCGCTCTCTGTATCCTCCAGATACAGAAGAACATCCCCTTTCTGTACTTCATCCCCCACACGGACTGCCACGCTCTGTACCTTGCGGGATTCCTTGACTTCCACATTATAAGGGTCGCCGCTTTCCACCTGACCTGTACCCCGGATTTTGGCAGTGATACTGCCTGATTCCACATACTGTACTGCTACTTCCGGAAGGGAGTAATTCAAAATTGTCTGGGAGAAAAAAGTAAGCACCAGCATCACTGACAGAAAGATAATTGCCGCTGTTTTCACCCATTCTCTTCTCTTGTTACCATTACCATTCTCGTTCATAATCTTTTCCTCTCACTTAAGCCTCGTTTTTATCCTTTAATTCCACCCTGATAGGTAATACCATCCACCAGATATTCCTCTCCATACAGAAATACCAGCAGGCTGGGAACCATATAAATCGTTGCTACCGCAAATGCAAGTCCAATCTCGCCTGCATTGATTTTACTTAAGAACACAGACAAAGGATACTGTTCTGCATCTGATAATAATATTAACGGCTGCTCCACCATATTCCAATAGTCAATGAATACCAGTATTGCTGCGGAGCACAGCGCTCCTTTACAAAGCGGCATACAGATTCGTCTGTATATCTGCCATTCTCCGGCTCCATCTATCTGTGCTGCCTCTATAACGGAATAAGGTATTCGTTTCATAAACTTTGTCAGCAGAAATACTGCAAAGGGTGAAAAAATACCGGGTAACCAGATAGACCAGTAAGTATCCAGTATATTAAGCTGGTCCGCCACCAGATAATTGGGCACCAGCGTAACCTGATAAGGCATCAGCATCAGTATAATATAAGTGAAAAACACAATACTTCTAAGTTTTCCCGTATATCTTGCAAATCCGAAAGAAGCAAGAGATGCCACAAGAAGCTGGAACACTACTATCGGTCCTACAAGAACAACCGAATTCCAGAATTTCAAAAGATACTCCGGGCTTTTAAACAATACCGTGACATACTGGGAAAATGACACCATATCCGGTATAAATTTTAAATTCACTTTTTCTGAGATATATACCTTTCCACCCGTCTGTGTGGTGGCAAATACCGAGCCATAGTTTGCCGAAATCTCTGATGCGGACATAAATGAGTTCGTTATGGTAAGTACAATCGGTGTCAGAAACAAAAATGCAAATGCCGCCGCAATAATTGTTGCAATAGCAATCTTTGTGGTACTCCATACCTTTTTCCGCCTGATATGGCCTCTATTCCTGTCAGACTGCCTGACAGTTCGTGACGGAATGTTTTTCTCACTCATCCTTCCACATCCTTTCCGAATCTGTCTTCTACCAGGAATAAAATCCCTATGATAACCACCATTACAATGGACATCAGAACCGCCGCCGCCGACAGCGTCTGATAATCCAGATTCTTAAATTTATTGTTCATAAAATGCTGTAACATATATATGGTGTCATAAGGATAATCACCGGTTAAAAGATAAATCTCCCTGAACACTTTAAAGGAACTGATAAGCGACATAATCGTCACAAATAAAACTGTGGAAGACAGATATCTTATTTTTATGTAAAAAAATGTCTGCATGGGCGTTGCACTCTCCAGCTTTGCAACCTCCAGAATATCTCTGGGAATACTTGCCAGCGCCGCCATAAACAAAATCATGTTGTATCCAAGATTCTTCCATAAAAACAAGATAACAATTACTATCTGTGAGTAGTCTGACTTCATCCAGTCAATTTTGGCGCCTCCCAATGCCACCAGAACATCATTGACAGCGCCGTTGTAATGAAACAGAACCTGCCAGATAAGCACAATAGAAGCAACCGGCACCATCATGGGGCTTAAGAAAAAGGTGCGGAACTGACTGCGGAACGGCAGTTTTGACTCCAGCACAATAGCCAGAAGCAGAGAGAGCACTACTGCAAGGGGCACTGCCACCACGGAAAAGCTCAATGTATTTTTTACTGCTTTCATAAAAGCGCCATTATTTATTACACTCATAAAGTTATCCAGAAATACAAAATTATTGCTGATGGGATTATCCACCAGTGCATAGTTGATAACTTTCAAAAATGGCAAAATAAAAAACAGAAGAACACCAATAAAGCTGGGGGCTATATATAGCCCCGAGCTTATTTTGATTTTACGTAATCTTCTGGTTGTCTTCTGATGTTGTCTGATATACTTTTTCTTTTTCACTAAAAACACCCCTAGCTGTTTTCACTTACATATACCTGGAGACGATTCTGGATAATTGCTGCCACATCCTCAGCAGTCTTCTGTCCCTTGAAGAACGCCTCTGCCTCCTCCTGGATAATACTGATTGTCTCTGAACCATTATTATCCGCTATGGGTTTCGCCTTTGCAAGCATCTCCAGCACCAAATCTACTTCCTCCTGTGTAGGCGTATGATAGGTATATTCCCATCCGTCACTGATAATCGTGCCGCCGCCATAATAGGATGTCGTGATTGGATTCCCGTCCTCGTCATACATAATTTCCCCATTTTCATCCAAAACATATTCTTCTTTGGTAGCTTCCTCAATCTGTTTATCCAGCTTGCTCTGAATCGTATACATTCCCCAGTCAAACATACTGCTCTCACGGGTGAGATAAAATTCAAGGAACTCCCACACACCGTCTTTATTGGCAGAATTTGCTGACATGGCATATCTTCCATTAGCGCTCATGGCGCATCCGCTGCTGCCGTCCACCGTAGGAAATCCGATAAAGGTAACCGGCTCGTCGCCAAATCTTGCCTTATAGTACTGTACCTCATTGAGTTCCGAAAGAGAAGCAGCCTCCAACAGTACTTTATTCTCCACATACTTCTCAACAGAGCTGTCATAACTGTCCCAGTCAACCTCATCCGGGAACATATTCACGAACTCCAGAAGCTGTACAAATTCCGGCGTGTCAAATTTACAGGTTCCGGTATCCCAGTCAATAAAGGCGCCGTCATTAAACAACATACACATATACAGCATGGAAGCCTTCTCTACTCCCTCAAACAGTGACGCTCCGGGATACTTCTCTGCCACTTCCATCATCTCCTGCAGGGACCAGCCCTCCCTGTCACCCACCACAGAAGTCTTGCCTACCAGAGTATTTATCTGTACGGTTCTGGGAATACCGTATATCTTACCGTCAATGGCAAAATTATCCAGTATACCGTCTACAAAAGCATCTTTTTTCAGACTGCTGCTCTTCTCCATGTAAGGCGTCAAATCCTCAAACACTCCCTTGGCAGCAAACTGTTTTTCATTGATATTGGACAAGTCCAGAATATCCGGACAGTTGGTTCCGGAAGTAATATCATTGTTCAACTGCGTCATGGCATCTTCATAACTGTTCTCGGATGTACCGGAAGTATCCATATAACTTCTAATATTAACACGGTATTTGTCGTTACTTTTGTTAAAGGCAACTGCTGTCGCCTGCAGCATCTGGTCCTGATACATCGTGCCGATTGTCAGTTCAGTCTTCTGCTGTATATCAGATGTACTGGTTTTGGCAAGCCTGATAATCTCTGTATCACTGCCTGAGGCTGTTTCCCAGTCACGCGTAATTGCAAAAAGC
The DNA here is from genome assembly GCA_964604575.1 of uncultured Acetatifactor sp. GTDB lineage: Bacteria > Bacillota > Clostridia > Lachnospirales > Lachnospiraceae > Acetatifactor. The sequence continues at coordinate 9,914 of CAZRZM010000009.1, read as the reverse complement.
TGTCCGTCTGCTGCTCCCACCGCCTGCACATAATCACCATTGATATCACTGTCCAGCCATTTCAGGATAGTGTCATATGTCTTGGAAGCCAAATCATACTCATAAAGTCCGGTACTGTCATAGAGAAGAAAATCTTTATCAATACCTGGACCGAATCCGCTGCCGTTCATACCGGGCAGACCGGAATAGGTATCTCCAAGCTGTTTTCTGTCGTAATCAACTTTTGCAAGAACACTGCCGCCACCGGGAGTTTCATAATCATAATAACAGATGTATATCCCACCGTTCTTGTCCGTTCCCATTCCGTTAATCCAGTTGCCGGAGCTGGCAACCTCACCGTGGGGCGCCCCCTGCTCATCAAAAAGCCGGATCAGATTGCTGGATGAAATATACACCCGTCCCTCTGCATCCACTGCCATATTCTGTATATAGCTGTTCTCTTCATCCTTCAGCATGGTCTCGGTGATATCCTGCTCGTAAACCATACTGCCGTCCGCCGCATATTTGCGCAGCAGATACTGACGCTCGGAATTGCCGGCAGCCTCGTTGTACTCTCCCCAAATCGTGTAACATACATAAATATTTCCAGCTTTGTCAAATCCAAACTTGCTCATACTGCCGGAATCAGCATCCCCTGCCAATATTTCCTGGGGTTCTCCGCCGGTAAGGGAATATTTCATAATACTCTCTGTCGATTCGTCGGCTGCCTCATCATACCGGGCAAGACCATAGTACAGACTTCCATCTATAATCTGAAGCTCATTGTACCATGTGTTTTCATCCACTGCCGGTAAACTAAGATATTCCGGAACATATACATATTCCTTTTCCTGCTCTATCGGTCCTTCATTCTGCCCTTTTTTGTTACCACAGGCAGCAAGCGATACTGTCATTATCGCACACAATGTAAGCGCAAGAATCCTTTTTGCGAATTTCATTGGATTAGCCTCCTTTTTTTTGCGTTCCACCTATATATCACGGTACATTATACACTATATATTGTGGAAATGCATCTTAAGATTTTATGAACATATTTTAAGAAAAGTCAAAATTCCGTAATATCCGTAATTATTAATCAACACTTTTTAATGATTCTGTCATACTGATTTTCTCCAGTTTGCCACTCATCATACGGTTAATCAGCCACGCGAAAAGAAATGTCAGCAAAACACTGTAAACATAACTGATAATACGGATATGAACATCAAACGCCACCATATCAATATTTATCTGCTTCATAACAAACAGATGCAATAATTTTCCCAGAAAAAGTCCCACTGCCGCCCCCATTGCCGCAAGCATTGTATTCTCCCGAAATACATAGGATGAGGTCTCCCGTGGATAGAAGCCCAGCACTTTAATAGTGGCAATCTCACGGATACGCTCCGTAATATTAATGTTCGTCAGATTATACAACACAATAAATGCCAGACCTGCCGCACACAGAATCACCACTACCACTATCAGGTCCAGACTCTGCATCATACTGTTGAAACGCTCCATAATGTCTGCATTCACTGACACTCCGGTCACATTTTCTCCTTTCATCAGAGCCGCCGAGAGCAGATGTGCGTCCTGCGTCTCTTCCAGATTCAGCCACAAAGTCTTGTACTCCGGCCGCTTTCCCACAGCCTCCTCATATGTGGCGCTGCCCATATAAGCATAATTATAGATAAAATTCCTGCCAATACCTGCGACTTTTACCGTAATGGTCTGCATTTTGTCATCCTGCAATATAATGCTGTCTCCCACCGCCACATCCAGATTCCCCGCAATCTTATCCGTCAGCACTATCTCTCCCTGTCCGGGAAACGCAATAGGCTCCTTGTCCATCGTGTGCAGATTCAGATAAGGAGACATATCCACCGTATCATCCAGCACCACCAGACTCACAGATTTCCTGCCATTTTCGGTCACTATATCCATAGTCTTTTCCATAACCGGAGCGTACTGCCTGCTTACAATTCCCTGCTCCTCCATCCACTGTCTGCAAGCATCCGTCACCTCATCGGAAAATGTAACCGACAAATCATAGATATGGATTTCTCCAAACTGCTGCCCTCCCACATTTGCTATGGAATCCTTGATTCCAAATCCGGTAACCAGAAGTGCGCTGCATCCGCTGATTCCCAGCACCATCATCACCAGACGTTTTTTATAACGGAAAATATTGCGCACGGATACCTTTTTTAAGAATTTCAATCGCTTCCACACAAAAGGAAGATATTCCAGAAAAACTCTCTTGCCCGCCCTGGGTGCCTTGGGCCGCATCAACTGTGCCGCCACCTCTGCCAGTTCCAGCCGGCAGGAAAACCATGTTGCCCCCACAGAACAGACCAGCGCCACCGCCAGAGAGATAACAGCCAGCCACACATCAAATACATATACCATGGATTCCACCCGGTACATAATTCCATAAGCGGTCCAGATAACTCTGGGGAAAATCCAGGTTCCTCCCGCAAATCCAAGCAGTGCCCCCGCCACAGCAGCCGAACCGGAATACAACATATATTTTGTGCCAATGGTTAATTCTCCATATCCAAGGGCTTTCAATACTCCAATCTGGGTACGCTGTTCCTCCACCATACGGTTCATGGTAGTGACACATACCAGTGCCGCCACCAGAAAGAAAAATACCGGAAATACATTGGCAATACCTTCTACGATATTGGAATCATTTTCAAAGCATACATAACCGATATTGGTGTCTCTGCCCAGTACATAAGTATCCGGCTCCTCGATATCTGCTATTTCCTCTTCGGCATCTGCTATTTTTGCTTCCGCCTCCGCTATACCCTCCTCATATTCTGCAAGCCCTTCCTCATACTCCTTACAGCCGTCTTCATACTCCAGTCTGGCATCGGCAAGCTCTTTTTCTTTCTCTCCAAGCGTCTTCTCTCCATCCGCAAGCTCTTTATGGGCATCCGCAATCGCCTTTTCTCCGTCGGCAAGCTCTTTCTTTGCTTCCTCCAGCGCTTTCTTTCCGTTCTCCAGTTCCCTCCATCCGGCATCTATCTGTGCTTTTGCGCCATTCAGCGCATTCTGCCCGCTCTCAAGCTGTGCCTGCAGACCATCCAACTGTGTTCTATAGGCATCCAGTTTCTCTTTTCCCTCTGCCAGACTTAACTTTCCGCCTTCCAGTTCCTCTTTCCTGGTCTCAAGCTCCAGACGTCCCTCCTCCAGCAGAGCGAATCCCCCGGCAATTTCCTGCCTCTTTTCTGCCAGAAATGCCACCACATCCTCAGGAATGGCATCTCCATAGGAAGCTTCTATGCCATCCAGATAAGCGCTTTGTTCTTCAAGCTGCTGCCTCTGCTCCTGCATGGCGGTCTCTGCTGCCTGAAGCTGTTCCCCGCCTGCCTGCAGTTCTTCCTTTGCTGTCAGATATTCCTGCTCCTGTGTCTTAAACTGTTCTTCCGCCTGGGCGAGTGCAGTACGGGAGGCGGACAGCTTATTATTTTCCTCATCCCATTTTGCGCGGCTTTCGGACAACTGCCTTTCACCGTCAGCCATTTCCTTTTCCTTGGCGGCAATGGTATCTCTGGCATCGGCAAGCGTACGTTCCTCTTCGGCAAGTGTTTTCTTTCCGTCCGCAAGCTCCACACGCGCCTCTTCCAGTGCCTTTTCTCCATCTGCAAGCTGCTCTGCGGCCTCCTCCAGTTCTTTCCTGGCATCTTCCAATTCTTTTCCTGCGTCCGCCTTCTCCTTCTCCAGCTCTCTCCTGGCATCGGCAAGCTCCTCATCCGCCTCTTTCACAATACGCTCATAGCGCATATGGGCAGCCTGTCCGGTAAGCTTCTCCCACGCAGGATGTACCTGCTCAAGATACTCTTGGTAAGCGTCACTGTACAAATCAAAATTTTCCGCCAGTTTTACATAAACTTCCGTATCATATTCCTCTGCAAATCCTTCCCTGGGAAGATAGATAAAGCCATCCACCCTGCCGCTTCCCAGAGAGGTATTTCCCCTCTCAAACTGGATATAGAGAGGCGACTGTACAATTCCCACAACGGTATATTCCCTATAGGTAAAATGCTCCAAATCCTCTGTGGCGTTATTTTCCGAAAGAATCACTTTTTCGCCAATCAGGTCCTGCGAAAATAAATTAGAATCCACCACGCATTCCTCTGCGCTCTGGGGCATTCTGCCTGCCACCACTTTCAGCGTGTTCACTTTTTCAGTAATGCTGTGTGCTTTTACAACTCCCTCACGGCCCTCACGGGTAGTGTAGATAATGTCAAAGCTCACTGCACCCTCCACCGCTTCCGCCGACTCTCCGCCTGCAAGAAATGCCACATCTTCCGCCTCAAATCCCAGTGTACTAAGAAGCCGGTAATCATAAAAGCTATGGTTTTCCAGATACCTCCCGGTGGTTTGCACCATCGCCGTTCTGGTAATCTTTAGTCCCGCAAAAAATCCCACACCCAGGGCCACAATCGCCAGAATTGCCAGAAAACGTCCCAAACTCTGTCTTATCTCACGAAAAGCAGACTGCCAGATTCTATTTTTTTTCACCCTGCGTTTTGCATTTCTCTTCATTTTAACTGCTCCTGCATTTACCATTCTATTTCAGCTACGTCTATCGTGGTCTCATTCCTACGGATTCCCACAATAGTACCACTCTTCACTGTGATAACCCGGTCCGCCATGGCAGTCAGCGCCTGGTTATGCGTAATGACAATCACCGTTTTTCCCTTTTCCCTGCAGGTATCCTGCAATAATTTCAAAACTGCCTTACCGGTGTTATAATCCAACGCTCCTGTGGGCTCATCACACAAAAGCAGCTTGGGATTCTTGGCAAGTGCCCTTGCAATGGCAACTCTCTGCTGTTCTCCACCGGAAAGCTGCGCGGGAAAATTATTCATTCTGTCCGAAAGCCCCACATCCGCCAGTACTTCTGCGGCATCTAATGGTTCCCTGCAAATCTGGGCTGCCAGCTCCACATTTTCCAGTGCTGTCAGATTCTGTACCAGGTTGTAAAACTGAAATACAAATCCAATATCATGGCGTCTGTATGCGGTCAACTGCTTCTTATCATAATGGGAAATCTCCTGTCCATCCAGCAGCACTTTTCCCCCTGTCAGAGTATCCATGCCCCCCAGAATATTCAAAATCGTGGTTTTTCCGGCTCCTGATGCACCCACAATGACGCAGAATTCCCCTTTTTCAATCTCAAAATTCACATCGTGCAGTGCCTGAATTTCCACTTCCCCCGTCCGGTATATTTTACTTACCTCTTCAAACGTCACAAAACTGCTCATAATTATCCTCATTTCCACACTTCTTTTTACACAAAAACGGAGTAAGACACATTTATAGTTGTCTCTCACCCCGCCCCGTCTGCTGTTTCCATTCTACTTTCCATTCTACTCAAAGATATGATTCAGTACCTGAATGGTTTTCTCATATTCTTCGGCAAGTGCAGGCATCTTCTCCACTGCACTCTCCCAGTTGCCCACACGCAGTTCCTCCACCAGTACACTCACCTGCCCAAACAGGGACTGTAAGGAAAGATTGCCACACACACCTTTCAGGGTATGGGCTGCCGTGAAAGCATTCTGCTCATCGTGCTGCTCCATGGCTTCCACCAGCCGGCTGTAGTTTGTGTCCGAAGGGAACTTTTTTAAAAACCGCTCCAAAAGTCCGTCGTTATTCATAAAACGCTCCATGGCGCCGGAATAATCAAGCCCCATATCTATCAACTGCTGTTTTACCGCTTCCGTCATTTTCCTTCTCCTGTCCCTGTCTACTCTGCTCCGTCCGCAAACGCTTCCATCCGCTCTCTCGCATACTCAAAACACTTCATCATTTCGGGTGAGAAAACACCGCACTTTCCATCCTGAATCATCTGATAAGCCACATCTTTGTCTAATGCTTTTCTGTAAACACGGTCACTGACAAGCGCGTCATATACATCTGCCACAGATACAAGCTGTGCACAGAGCGGAATTTCATCGCCTTTCAATTTATCCGGATACCCGCCGCCATCGTGCCTCTCATGATGATAACGGCATATCTGATAGGAAATCTCAAACTGTTCATCATCCTGAACCACATCCAGCATTTTAAGTATCTCACAGCCCTTGGTGGTATGGCTCATCATGGCTTCTCTCTCTTCATCCGTCAGACGTCCCGGCTTTAACAGAATGGTGTCTGAAATCGCAATCTTACCAATATCATGCAGTGCCGAAGCGCGTACAATCACATTGATTTTGTGTCTGCTAAGCCCTCCATAAAGCTCCCTGTAGGCCTCTGCCATAATTCTGGTAAATCCTTTCACACGCTTTACATGGTCCCCCGTCTCCACATCCCTGAATTCCACAATATTGCTGATTACGTCAATCAGCTTATCGTTGAAAATCTCCATTTTGCTGCGCCATTCTTCCAGCTCATTCTTCTGGGTCTCCACCATATCCGATAATTCTTCCACATTTCTGTGAACCTCAACCAGATTATTCACACGCTGTCTCACGGTCTGTGCCACAAAAGGCTTCGAGATAACCGCAGATGCGCCCAGGGAGTAACAGGAAAACTCTGTCTGCTCATCCGACTGCGCCGTAATCAGTACAACAGGAATCTTCTCCAGAAGCTTCTTCATGTTGAGCACCTGCAGCACCTGATATCCATTTAATACCGGCATAACCAAATCCAGCAGAATAACCACAACTTCATCCATATGCTGTCTTAACAGGGCAATCGCCTCCCTGCCGTCCTGAGCCATCAGGATACTGTATTCCTCCTCAAACATCTGTTTCAGCAGTTCTCTGTTCAGTTCGTCATCATCCACAATCAAAATCGTATTTCTCATTTGTCTCTGCTCCCTTTTTCATTGATATTCCATCCCCTTAATGGATACACATTCCACATTCAGATAGTTATTTCTTATTATACATGATTATAAATAAAAAGAAAACCCCAAACGTATGGAGTTTTCCCGGTCCTTATTTCATAAACAGAAGCTGCCTGAAATAATCACAATTTTCTTCAAGTTCCCCAAAAGAACCTTTCGCAATGATATTTCCGTTCTGCATAACTAATATTTTATCATACCGCGCAAGTACCTCCTTCTGCAATTTATGGGTAATGACAATCCGCGTCATCTCTGTCATCCGGATAATCATATCCTCCACTTTTGCAGAAGTAGTGGCATCCAGTGCCGAAGTGGCCTCGTCCAGAAGAAGCACGGAGGCGTTGCGCAGCAAACTTCTCGCAATGGAAATCCGCTGCTTCTCTCCACCGGAAAGACCACTGCCATTTTCACCACACCGGTAATGGATACCCCGCTCCGAAACCAGCTTTTCCAGCCCGGCTCTCTGGATTGCCCCGGCAACCTTTTCCTTATCAAAGTCTTTAAACATCGTAATATTATTTTCAATGGTACTGTCAAAAAGAAAGACATTCTGCTCTACCAGAGAAACCACATCATACAGGCTGCTTCTGGATATCTGCCGAAGTTCCCGGCCGCCAAGCAGAATCTCTCCCTGATAACCGGTATAGCCCCCCATCAAAAGGTTTAACAGTGTGGATTTTCCGGAACCTGATGCGCCCACAATCGCATAGCTTTTTCCCTGCTCAAAAAATACGTTTATATCCTTCAAAACAGTCTGGTCGCAGTCATATCCAAAAGAAACATTTTGGAAGCAGATTCCCCTCCCTATATCCGTTATGTTTTCGCCTTCGTCCTTCTGTTCCGACTGCTTTGTCACATAAAGCATTTTATCCAAAAGTCCCACCGCAGCCTTTCTGTTCGCCAAAGCCGCAGGTATCTGCTGGATAGGTCCAATAATATAATTCATTAACTGGACAAAAGCAATCAGAACGCCCGCCGTAATTTTTCCCTGTAGTGCCAGATATGCCCCTGTCATCATGACACCCACATGTACTCCAAATCCAAAAGTTGTACTAACCAGATTGATGGCATCCTCTGTCTTTCTCCGCCTGCATTTTTGTTTTTCCAGGCTGCGGTTTTCATCGCCAAACAGGCGGGCTATCTCCTTTTCTGCCCGAAAGCTTTTCATCACCGTAAAGCCGCTTAAAATATCCTTAACCAGACTGACATATTTCTCATTGGACTGGCTGACCTTCTGCTCCTCCTTTGTCAGTCTTGTGCTGGAGAGCAGCGATACCACAAGTGAAACCACCACCAGCCCTATGGCACACAGGGTCAGAACCACATTATACATAAGCATTATGCCAAGCGCCAGTATAAACAAAAGAATATTCAATACGATATTAAAACTGTTCTGTAGATAATTATTCTCAACAGAAACCATATCATTTGTCAGAATAGATACATATCTTCCCACCGGCTCCACTGTAAAAGAAGTAATATTCTTTTCCGTAATCCTCTCAAACACCGCCTCTTTTAGCTGACGCATCCCCTTTTCCACAAAACGGTTCCGAAGGGCGCGTCCTGCCAGACCTTCCAATACCAGTACCACTATATAGATAACAGCCATAAACAGCATTTTTTCAATATCTTTTACGGTTCCTTTAACTGCGATATCCAGAATCTGCTGCAATAAAACCGCCACCGCTGTAAGGAGCACTGCATTAATTGTGAGAACAATCAGGGTTGCGGCAAAATTCAGATGGTTTTTTTCAAAGCACTTTTTCTTAAGGTAATTTTTTTCCTTCCGTGATTTCTCTTTCATATGTTTTCCCCCTTATAAAATTGGCTTATTCTTTGTCACCGCGTTATTAAAGCAGCATTCTGCCTTTTTTATTAAATCCCCTGCAAAGAACAGAAAGGGAACCAACGCGGCAATATTAGGATAGTACTCCACTGCGCGGTACAGAATACAGCTTCCCTCTTCTGTATCCATCTCAAATTCCTGCAATAACTGTAATTCACATAAATCCCGAAGAATATCCTCTGCCTCTTTGTCCGTGACGAGAAGATATTTCGCCATGCGCTTTCCGGAGAGCGCCATGGGCTTCCTTCCATATAAAAACAGCAACGCTTTCATTCTGTCTTTTTTTCCCAGTATGGCAAAAAACTTTTCATATTCACAGGCATCCAGCAGTTTACTGCCAATCCCTCCCTGTGGCGTGGGAAGCAGGAAAAAGCTATGCATGTTATCATTCACCCGCATATAGGTCATTCCCTCCTCAAAAAGCAGTACGGACGTGATTTTGGTACTGTCAGGAATTACCATATCCTCCCTCAGTGCTCCCGTCAGAAGTCCGGGGTCCAGATTGAACAGCCCCTGCTGGATACTCCAGCAGTACTGATAGGCTTTTTCAAAACGCTCCTCTTTGGGTGTATGGCTGAGCTCCCAAATCAGTTCCAGCAGAATATCTTTTTTAATCTCATCTGATTTTCCAAACAGGTAATCCACACTGACCCCAAAAAAGTCTGCAATGGCAGGCAGAAGCTCCGCATCCGGCGTGCCGCCACATTCCCAGTTGGACACCGCCTGGGCAGTGACACCGAGGCTTCTGCCCAGCTCCTCCTGTGTCACCGACTTTTCTTTCCGCAGGATATGGATTCTTTCACCCAGTATGCTTTTCTTCATAGCTGTCCTCCTCAGACTGTAATTATAGTAATTATGGTTATTGCTGCATTGTGGTTATATCGCAGTGATATTATGGTTAATATTGTAACCATATTTTTGTTATCTCAAATTATGTTTTTATTATAATTCATACATCACTTGTATTCAAACAAGTATTCCACTATATTTTGCAAGTATTATTTGTATTCAGAACAAAGTATTTTGGATACTGTTACGATTTCATAACTATCTGATGATGGGCTTTTCTATATAAAAATAGAAATGTGCCAAAAACAATTGCTTTTGACACACTCCCGATTATTTTACTTAAATATTCTGGTTTTCGTTTATCTCCCAAGTCCGAAAACAAAGCACTTGCCGCAACCAAAGCAGTTCGCATATATTGTGCATTATCTT
>CAZRZM010000008.1:0-38343 GCA_964604575.1 uncultured Acetatifactor sp. | reverse complement strand
AAAAGAAAAATGGCTCCGGGATTTACATCCCGGAGCCGCTTTGTCTACAGTCTGAGGACACCTGGCAGCAGGTGTTCTTTTTATATGCCCGAAGGCAGGGAGCAGGTGCTCCCAAAAACTACGCGGAGACACCGGAGAAAAAACTGACATGGGAGACACCCTGAAAACTGATTATATGGTGAGACACACCTAAAACTGAAGGAGGTTATCATGGAAGACAACGCAAAGGATGTAAAAAAGCAGGATGACGGCGGACAGGGCGGAAATGGTGGAAACCAGCCGCAGTCCCAGACACAGCAGGACAGACCGCAGACACCGGAGTTTGACTATGAGAAACTGGCCGGTCTCGTGGCAGGAAAACAGACGGTGGCCGAGGATACTGTGCTGAAAAATTATTTCAAACAGCAGGGACTGTCAGAAGGCGAGGTGCAGCAGGCAATATCCCAGTTCAAACAGCAGAAAGCGGCATCACAGCCTGACGTGGGCCAGATACAGCAGCAGATGATGCAGGCCCGGAACGCGGCACAGGAGGCACAGCTCCAGAGTGCAGCCATGATGGCGGCGGTGGAGCTGGGAATAGATGCAAAGACAATCCCCTATGTCCTCAAAATGGCTGATTTGGCATCTGCAGTGGACAAGGATGGGAAAATTAACGGGGAGGCTGTGAAAACCGCGGTCAGCAAAGTACTGGAGGATGTGCCGCAGCTTAAGCCGGCAGCGGCAGACAGCAGAGGCTTCCAGATTGGCGGGAGCGGCAGCACACAGAGTTCCCCACCAGAAAAAACAAACACGAATCCGGTGCCTGCAAAGAGGTGGAACCGGTTCAACAACTAGGAAAGGAAGGTATAAATTATGCCGAATTTGAATTATGCGGAACAGTGGAGTCCTGAACTGCTGGAAATACTGATGCAGGAGACGCTGACAAGTCCTTTTGTGACGACAAATGTGAAGTGGCTGGATGCCAGGACATTCCACTTTACACAGATGAGTGTGAGCGGCTATAAGAACCACAAGAGGAGTGGGGGATGGAATGAGGGAACATACAACCAGAAAGACATCCCGTATACCGTCACCCATGACCGGGATGTGGAGTTCCTGGTGGACAAGGCGGATGTGGATGAAACAAACAAGACCGCATCCATCCAGAATATTTCACGTATATTTGAGCAGACGCAGGTGGCGCCGGAGACGGATGCCCTGTTTTTCTCCAAGGTTGCGGCAGCGGCAAAGGCAGCAGAAGGCTACCACAGTGAGACACCAGCGGGTGAATTTACTGTGAATAATGTATTCACAAAGCTCAAGGGATTCCTGGGAGCCGGAAAACTGCGCCGTTACAAGGCAAAGGGACTGCTGGTGATGTATGTCAGTTCCCATATCATGGACCTGCTGGAGATGTCAAAGGAATTCACCCGCAAGATTGAGATGACCCAGATTGCGGAAGGCGGAATGGGTATTGAGACAAGGGTGACGGACATTGACGGTGTCCCCGTCATGGAAGTGGTGGATGATGAGCGTTTTTATGATGCTTTCAACTGGGAGCCGAAGGACGGTGGATTTGATATTGTGAAAACAGTGTATGGACCTACCGTGGATACAGAGGTGGACAAGGCAAAAACCTACTACACGAAAGGTTCTGACAGTACATATACGGCTGTAAAATCACCCACAAAAACAGACATAGGCACCTATTATGAGAAAACCGTGACCGGCTCCCATAAGATTAACGTGCTGATTGCCTGCGGGAAGACCTGCAAAACGGTTCCCAAAATCAGCAGCATTTATTATTTTGACCCCGGAGCACATACCAAGGGTGACGGTTATCTGTACCAGAACCGCAACCTGAGTGACGTGTTTGTGTTCCCCAACGGCAGGGACGGAAAAATTGATTCTGTCTATGTGGACACGGATACTGCTGAGGAAACCGCGGAGGAATAATTGAGAGGTGGCAGCCATGGGTTATGAACCATATGTAACGGCAGAGTATTACAGCAGAACATACAAGGGAAGTACCATTCCGGAAAGTGATTTGGAAAAAGCTCTGAGGCAGGCAAGCAGACATATAGATTCCCTGACCTGCAACCGTATTGTGGGCAGGGGATTTTCCGGTCTGACGCAGTTCCAGCAGGACATCATTATGGAGGTGGTCTGCCAGCAGGCAGATTTTGAGTATGAGAATGCGGATGAGATTAACACCATTCTGTCCAGCTACAGCATAAACGGGGTATCCGCGCAGTTCGGCAACTCATGGAATGTTTTCATGGACAAAGGTGTAGCCATGAAGCGTGATGTGTATGCCCTGCTGTGCCAGACGGGGTTATGCTGCCGGTCAGTGAGGTGAGACAATGAAATATCCATGTTTGGTGCCGAAAAGGCTGTGCAGGACAGACATTGTCCTTTCCTTTGACCGGGAGGGGCTGAATGAATACGGTGAGCCGCTGGAACCCCTGGAGTATTCCGGAAAATGCAACTACCAGGACCGGGCAAGGACGGTCCTGACTGCAGAGAAAAAACTGGTGGAGATAACAGGTACTGTACTGGTTCCCGGGGATGCCTGCCCGGACCTTCCGGTAATATCCGGTGGGAGCGCCGTGGTGTTTGGTGTACGGCGCAGAATCCTGCAGGGGAGAAAGGCAAGGAATCCGGATGGGAGCGTCAACCACACGGAGGTGATGCTGGTATGATGAGGGTAAGTTCAAGGGTAAACCTGAATATGGACCGTATCCGGGAGCTTACGCAGGCGCAGGTGACAGCCCTGGAGCAGACGGCGGAAGCACTGCATACAGAGGTTGTGCAGGCGCAGGTGGTGCCGCGGGATACCGGTAATCTGCAGAATGAGAGTATGTTTGTGGATTATTCCGAATCAAATCATGGAAAGGTTTCCATTGTCCACAGCACACCGTATGCAAGACGTCTTTACTACCACCCTGAATATCATTATTCCAGGGACGAAAACCCAGATGCAAAAGGGCACTGGTTCGAGGACTGGGAAGAGGGTGGAGAGCATTCTGATTTTGCTGTAAATGCATACAAAAAAATATACAGGAGGCTGGCCGGATTATGATGCTTTCGGATATCAGGGATTATGTGGCAGCCCTGGAAATAGGGGAACATGTCTATATGGGGAAACTGGATGCCAAGGAAGAAAAATCCATAGGGGTGTACAACAGCAAACACGGCCCCCCCTATAAGACCGCCCTTGGAGGCCCCGGATATCAGTCATACGGCACGAAATACGCGACTTTTCTGGTCCACTGGAACAAATCCCCGCGTGACACGGAAAAAGCCGCATATGGCCTGTTCAGGGAGCTGGAGAGGGCAAGGGAAGTAACTGTCAACAATGCACACATAAAATTTATACAGCCCATGACAGATGGGCCCGTGGATGTCGGCACGGATGATGCCGGAATTTGCGAAATGGTAATCGAGGCGGCTGTAATTTATGGGAAAGGAGCAGCAGGATGAGCAATAAAAGGACCGGAGTATATCCGGTATATGAGAACCAGTTTGAAATTGGAAAATCAAAGGAAAATGCAACCGGAATTGCAGACATGGAAACTTTTTCCGTATCTTTTGACAACGGTGTGGAGGAGTGGAAGCCCTTCGACCAGGAGGGATGGACCAGACGGCTGCTTACGGCGAAGTCTGTCACCATCAGCATCAACGGCAAACGGAATGTAGGTGACACCGGCAACGACTATGTGGCGGGACTTGCTTTCGTGAACGGCAGGGCAGCGGAGGGATATCTGGGATGGACATTCCCGGACGGCACCCTGGTGGAATTTGAAGGATGTGTGTTCAATGTCACGAATATCGGGGCAGGAGACTCCACCACGGTGGGACCGCTGGAATTTGAGGCACTGAGCAACGGGAAGCCCAAAGTAACGCTGTCCGATGAGCCTGCATCCATGACACTGGACAAAGAACAATAAAAATATCCGGAGGACAAAATGGCAAAAGTAGTTGATATCACTGAAAAACTGAATTATGAAGAAAATCCTGTCATTAAGGTAAAAGACAGGGAAATAGAGGTAAATGCGGACGCCTCCACCATGCTGAAAATTATGGGGGTGCTGTCTGACAAAGAGGATGCAGGACCCAAAGAAGTCATGGAGATGTACCACTTAATGTTCAGTGAGAAGGAGCGGGAAAAAATTGAGCAGATGAAACTGAACTTTAAGGACTTCACGACCCTTGTGTATACTGCAATCCATCTGGTGACAGGAGAAGACGGCGGGGGGGAGCAGTGACCCGTACTATGACCTGATAGATGACTACGATTTAATCGTGGCGTCTTTCCAGTCACAGTACGGGATTCGTCTTTCCAGGGAAATTCATACAATGACATGGGATGAATTCCGTACACTGCTTTCGGGCATCTCCCCGGAAACACCGCTGGGACGTATTGTGTCCATCCGCGCGGAGGATGACCGGGAGGTCCTGGAGCATTTTTCCAGGGAGCAGCACCGTATCCGCAATGAATGGCGGAGCCGGAATGCCCGGAAAGTATCAGGTGAGAATATGGACGATATCCTGAATTCCCTGAAAAATGCTTTCATATCCATGGCCGGGGGGTGAGCAGAATTGAAAAGATAAAGAAACAGAAGGTAAGATGCCCTTACTGCGGATATCCGGTGAATGCCATGCAGACACCGGATAGCAGGTGCAGGGGTATCTTTTTTAAATGCAAGAATAAAGAATGCAGAAAAGAATTTGAATTAAAAATCTAAGACGCTGTGCCGATGTGCCTGTCTTAAAAAGGCGGTGGTAGTATGTCGGCAGGCAGCGTAGGAGAGATTGGTCTTGACCTTGTTGTAAACAGTAATGATTTTAACAGACAGATGGGGGGCATCCAGCGTCTTGCAGCAAAAGCGGGAAAGGCACTGGCGGCTGCATTTGCGGTCAGGAAGCTGGTAAGCTTCGGGGCTGCGTGCGTGGAGCTTGGTTCCGACCTCCAGGAAGTGCAGAACGTTGTGGATGTCACATTTCCATCCATGTCCAGGCAGGTGAATGAATTTGCCCGGAATGCAGCGGCATCCTTTGGACTGTCGGAAACAATGGCAAAGAAGTTCATAGGGACTTTCGGGGCCATGGCAAAAGCCTTCGGGTTTTCAGAGAATGAGGCCCATGACATGGCAACCACCCTCACGGGACTTGCCGGTGATGTGGCATCTTTCTACAACATTACCCAGGATGAAGCCTATACAAAGCTGAAATCTGTATTTACCGGGGAGACGGAAAGCCTGAAAGACCTTGGTGTTGTGATGACGCAGACAGCCCTTGACAGCTACGCCCTTGCCAATGGATTCGGCAGGACCACGGCGAAGATGACAGAGGCTGAAAAGGTTGCATTACGGTACCGGTTTGTGCAGGAACAACTGTCCGTGGCAGCAGGAGATTTCATACGGACCTCGGACGGCTGGGCAAACCAGGTCAGGGTGCTGAAACTCCAGTTTGACAGCCTGAAGGCGACCATTGGGCAGGGATTAATCAATGTGCTGACTCCCGTAATCAAGGTAATAAATATACTGGTTGGAAAGCTGATGACGCTTGCAAATGCTTTCAAATCCTTTACGGAGATGATTACCGGAAAGAAAGGAAGCGGTGAGGCAGCAGCCCAGATGCAGAAGACCGCAGAGGCAGCAGACGGTGTGGCGGCATCCACAAAAGCAGTAGGCGATGCGGCGGCATCCTCGGCAAAGAAGATGAAGGGACTGTTTGCATTCGACAACATGAATGTAATGCCCAGTGGTTCAGGCAGCGGAGGAGCCGGGGAACCTTCCGGGGGGTACAGTGCAGATTCCTTTGACATGGGTGAGGTTGACACTGCATCTGTTGATGAAGTGGATGCCAGATTCCAGGCACTGATAGACAAAACCAGGGAACTGGCAGGACTGTTTATGCAGGGGTTCCGGAACGGGCTGGGGGACACCAGTGTGTTTGACAGCATCGGGGAGTCGCTTGACAGCATCAGGGAGAGCTTTCTTGGTATTTTCACATCCCCGGAAGTAATCGGAGCCTTTGACAATTTTCTGAAAACATCTGCTGAAAATGCGGGAACCGCAGCCGGGGCATTCGTTTCTGTGGGTGCCAGCGTGGTGGACAATCTGCTTGGGGGCATATCCGGTTATCTGGAGAACAACTCCCAGAGGATTTGGGACTATATGGTATCCATGTTCGACATCGGCAGCAGGATTTCGGAAATTGGAGGGAAATATTCCACCGCAGTTGCTGAAGTGGCGGAAGCCCTGCGCAGTGATGGCGCTGTGCGGATAACGGAGTCCCTGGTGGGCAGTTTTGCAGATGCCTTCATGGGCGTCACAGAACTGTGCGGCAGTCTGGCAGCAGATTTGCTGGAGGTGATTACCGGTCCCTTTGTTGACAACCAGGAGCTGATACGGGCAACACTGGAAGAAACATTTTCGGCAGTGGCACCAGTGTTTGAAGATTTCAAATCCCTGGTGGATGAATGCATGGACGGACTGAAGTCGGCATATGACGGGCATGTTGCCCCCATGCTGGCATCTTTCCGGGATGGATTTTCCGAAATTTTCGGCACTTTTCTGGAGGCATACAATACATATATCCTGCCTGCTGTTGAAGGAATGTCCGAAAAGTTTGGGGCGTTCAAAGAACAGTATCTTGGTCCGCTGATTGAAAAATTCAGTGAATTTGCGGGAAAGGTGGCAGATGCAGTAGACGCAGTGTGGACAAATGCCCTGAAACCTGCGGTGGAGGAATTTATCACCACATGGGCACCGGTAATTGGTGAGGCAGTGGAAGGAATCGGACAGTTCTTTTCCGATATCGGAGCGCTTATCTGTACAGTGCTGGACGGTCTGATGACGGCACTGGGCGGATTAATGGATTTTATCACGGGAGTATTTACCGGGGACTGGAATCTGGCATGGCAGGGAATCAGGGACTTTTTCGGAGGAATCTGGGATGCACTCTATGGTATTGTGGAGGGGCTGATTACGGCAATATGGAATGTAATAATGTCCGTTCTGGATGTGATAGGTGCCTATTTCGAGACAAAATTCAACAGTATCAGGCAGAGTGTAAGCGATACCCTGAACAGTATTAAGGACATTGTGGTAAATGTCTTTAACAGTATATGGAAATTCATTAAAAATATTGTAAACAGCATTCTGGGTGGAATAGAGACAATGGTAGGGGGATTCGTGGATGGAATCAACAATATGATTTCCGCACTGAACAGCTTCCGTATTGATATTCCTGACTGGATACCCGGAATCGGTGGAAATTCCTTTGGGCTGTCCATACCACAAATCGGCAGGATAAAGCTTCCCAGACTGGCAGAAGGCGGTTATGTAAAGGCAAACACACCGCAGCTTGCAATGATAGGGGATAACAGACACCAGGGCGAAATTGTGGCACCGGAGGACAAGATATACCAGCTCAGTGCGCAGGCTGTGAAGGATGTAATGGGGCAGTTCATGTCTGCCCTGACATCCCTTGCAAACAGCAGCCGGGGAAGCGGTGGAACCATCATAATTAAGGTGTCCGGCGAGATGGCCCCGTTTGTAAGACTGTTAAAAGTGGAACTGGAAAAAGAAGAGCAGCGTACAGGAATGGATTTCAAGGTGGTGTATGAATGATTACCGTAGATAACAGAGAGTTTGATGTGGATGTGACAGATATTAACCTGAATGTGGAATTTGTCTACAAATATGCGGAACGTACCGAAAATTATGAGATGCAGTATGAACTCGGTGCAGTATTTTACAACCAGTCAGTCACTTTTGGGACTTCCTGTACCGACAATCCGGATTTCGGGGAACTGTTCCGGATTCTTTCATCAAAAAGCAGCATGGATGAGGGGACAGGGCATGAGGTGGTGGTCCAGACTCCGCTGGGAAAAATGCGTTTTCTGATGTATCCGGATAAACTTAACCTGAAACTTCTCCATTATGAGAAAGACCGGGATTCCTCATGGTGGACGGGCTTTACAGTGACGTTTACCGCCCTTAAGCCTGCAGAAAGGTGGTGAATGTGTGAGAACTACCTATCCGGAAGCATACTTTAATTTTATAGATGTGACAGCCCTCTCCGACAGCCGTGTGGTGTCAGCATCAGCAAAGGATTTTTCCAATACGCTGCTGTTTCGCGGGGACATCTGCCAGGCTGCCTACGGCACCATGGAACTGAACCAGTTCGTGCTGGACGGCACCCGGGAGATATTCCCGGAGGGACAGCCGGGGGACGTGCCTTTCTGGAGCGATGAAAAGTCAGGTGCGGACTGCCTTTATGTGAAAAATCCGGTGCTTGAGATATCTTTCACACAGCCGCATACCAGCACCGGACTGGACCTTTATTTTGCAGGGGACATTCCTGCGGAGATTCTTGTAACCTGGTACACACTGTACGGCACAAGGCTGTTTTCGGAAGTGTTCTGCCCGGACGGCAGGGAGTACTTCTGCAGGCGACATGTGCAGAACTATGGAAAGATAACCCTGGAATTCCTGAAAAGCTCCTTCCCGTTCCGGTATGCAAAAATGGACCATGTGGAATACGGCAGGATGTGGCTGCTGGGCAGGGACCTCATAAAGACAGCAAGTGTGTATGAGGAACTGGACCCCACCAGTGCAACACTCTCTGTCAACACTGCGAAGCTGGAAATTGTGGACGCGGCAGGGGAATTTGAACTGTCCGGGCAGGACGGGCTCTGGAAATCCCTGCAGAAGGAGCAGGAGATTGCCATCACGGAGTATGTGGACGGCATCCCGGTGGACTGTGGCACCTTCTACCTGGACACCTGGGAAAGCAGGGACCGTACCGTCAGTTTTTCCCTCACAGACATTCTGGGGGTGATGGACAAAACAAAGTTCTATGACGGCAGGATTTATGAGGAAGAATATGCTGGTGACATCATTTCCGGCATCATGGCATCCGCAGGGGTGGAAAAATACTCCGTCACGGAGGAGGTCCGCTGCACAAAGCTGAGCGGCTGGCTTGCCATCCAGAGCCACCGGGCAGCCCTGCAGCAGGTGGTGTTTGCCTGCGGGGCGGTGGCGGACTGCAGCCGGTCCGACTGGGTGAAAATCTATAAGCCTGACCGCCATGTAAGCCACACCATAGGGCTGGACAGAAAGTTCCAGGGGACAAAACTGTCCCTTGGGGAATATGTCTCATCCGTGACCCTGGCATACAGCACCTATACACTCTCCCCGGAAAGCAGGCAGATAGGCAGAAGCAGCCTGGCAGCAGGCACAACCAGGGTGGAATTTGGCGAACCGTATCTTCCGGAAAGCATCACGGCGTCGGCCGGCACCATTGTGCACGCCTCCACAAACTATGTGGAGGTGGACATGGATATGGAGGGTGAATGTATCCTGGCGGGCAGGAGATATGAAGCCTATGGGAATGCATGTACCGTTTCCGCAAAAATGGTGGAATCCGGGGAGAACCCCAACACGAAAACCTACCAGGGATGTACCCTGCTGGATGCCAGAAAAGCGGAGGAAACAGCCCGGTATCTTCTGGACTACCACCAGCTCCGGCAGGAAGTGGACATAAGATACATAAATGCCGGGGAGGCTGTGGGAAACTGGTGCGACATTGCACTTGTGGACGGTGGACATTCCACCACATGTATCCTGGACCAGACACTGGACCTGACCGGTGGGAATCTGGCATCCATGAAATGCAGGGGCTACAGCAGGACAGTGACATCATACTATTTTGCGGGCAGTGAGATTTGTGCCGGGGAGGAGGGCATCATCTGATGAACAGACCGGAACTGAAAAGTGTATCCATCGCACCCAGCCCGGCAAATGCCAGGGCGGTGCTGGCAGTAACCCTGGGGGTGGAGGACGTGGAAATTATATTCAGCACAGACCATAAATATGCAGGCCCTCCGGGAAAAGAAGAGGTCTATGCAGGAGAGGAGGGTATCATTTAATGGCAGTAACAAAAGTAAGGGTGAAGATAAACGGGACATGGACGAACCTGTCAAAAAATTCTTCCGGAAAATGGACCGGAAACATCACTGCACCGTCCGCAACATCCTTCCACATGGACGGTGGTTTTTACCCGGTGACGGTGGAGGCAACCAATGATGCCGGGACGGTAAAGACGTGGGAGGCATCGGATGCCGCATGGGGCAGTGTGCTGAGGCTTGTTGTAAAAGAAACCATCAGACCCACAGTTACTATTGTCACACCTTCCAGTGGGTCCTATGTGACAAACAACAGGCAGAAGATAACCTTCAGGGTGACGGATGAAGCCGGAGGGTCCGGCGTCCGGCTGTCCACCGTAAAACTGAAAATTGACGGCACCACATACAGCCATGACAGCACTGGCATGGTCTGTTCGGAAATAACGAACGGGTACCAGTTTGTGTACACACCACAGACAGCACTGCAGGACGGAAGCCACACCCTGGCAGTCAGTGCATCGGACAATGACGGAAATGCAGGACTGGAAAAGACAGCGGTCTTTACTGTTGACACGGTGCCGCCTGCCCTGACGGTGGCGGCACCTGCAGCAGGTTTAATCACGAACAATCCGTCACTTGCCGTGTCCGGCAGCACGAACGATGCAACGTCCAGCCCGGTGGGCATCAGCATCACGCTGAACGGTGCGGCCCAGGGTGGGGTGTCTGTGGGCAGTGGCGGAAGTTTTTCCAGGGTGCTGACGCTGGCGGAAGGCACAAACACCATTGTGGTGACGGCCACGGATGCGGCAGGGAAGACCAGCAGTGTGACAAGGAGTGTGAAGCTGGACACCTCCATCCCGGAAATTACTTCCCTGACGCTGGCACCCAGCCCGGTAAATGCCAGTGGAAGCGTCACCATCACCATGGAGGTGGTCTGATGGCTTCCCTTTCACTGGACCTGCCCAGTAATATTGTCTATGTGGCCGGGCATGTAAATGGTGCCGTGACGGTGTTCCACCAGGACAGACTGAATGCAGGACGCTGGCGTGCCGATGTGGATGTATCGGGGGACAGTCTGTACCACATAGAACTGGAGATGCATGATGAGGCAGGGAATGTGGGATATTACGACGAAACAGTGGAATACGTCCTGCCGGTGTTTGTCTATGACCGCACCCAGGCGGATGTGGACCGTGTACATGAACTCTGCCGCACCGGATGGGGAAACATGACAGAGGAGCAGCGGGAGGAATGGCTGGGAGGACTGAAAGGGTGCCTGAACACACCGGACCTGAAACGTATCGAGAATGCAGTATATGTCATCGCACAGCTTCTGCGGGTACAGCTCCGGACCAACAGGGACAACCTTCCGGAGATTCCGGACAGCCTCTACTTCCAGACGCTTCTCGGGAATGTGGAAAAGCTGCGGGCAGCGGGATACCTCCACAGTGACACCCCGGAGGTGCCGGTGCAGCCCCTCAATACCTACCGGAAGATAAACGACATCGAGCATATCCTGCATGATATTTATGACGTATACATTGCAAACAACAGCCGCTTCCCCTACTGTGGCAGTGAAATATATGCGGGCGGGGAAATGGGAATCTTATAGGAGGATGAGAACATGGGATTTATAAGCAGAGTATGGAAGGACAGAAAATCGGAGTACCCCAACCGCCGCCTGCTGACAAAGGAGAATGGAAGCACGGAGCTGGTGACGGTGTCCAGGGAGGAGGGAATCATCTCGGAGGAAGGTTCCGCATTTTCCGCGGCCAACATGAATGACCTGGAGCAGAGAATAGAGGATGCCATTGGTACCGGTGACATCCCGGAGGAACTCGGAACAGATATCATCACCGCGCTCACCACATTAAATAGTAATTTAATCAAATATAAGGAACTGACTTGGCAAGGAGATACTACCGCAGATACACCAATTAATTTGGGAACGATTAAAAAAATAATTCCAGATGGTTCGACTTTTATATGCGCAGTGGTAAAATACTGTGCCGGAGCAGGAAGTCATGACCCATGCAACGCAATAATGAATTCTTCAAATACATATTTATATGTATATCCGACGAAAACCCAGAACAGTGTTTTTGCCAGAATAATTGTATTTTACATATAATTTTAAAATGGAAGGAGAAACAATGGGAATACGTGACAGTCCCTGCAGAACTGAATAAAGAAACAGAGCCATGGAGCCGGATGCCCAGCAGGGTGCCCGGCTTTTGTATTACTACAAAATGAAAGAGAGGACTTTGTATGGACAGAGTAAAAGCAACTGTAATTGCGGTAATATCCGCACTTATGAGCTGGCTGGGAATCCTTGCTGTTCCGGTGTTCCTGCTGGTGGGATGCAACCTTGTTGACTACATAACCGGGCTGCTGGCAGCCGGATACCGGACGGAGAACATCAACAGCTACAAAGGCATCAGGGGAATCATCAAGAAAGTGTGCATGTGGCTGCTGGTGCTTGTGGGCGCATGGCTGGACATATTAATCAACTATGCGGTGGAATGTGCCGGAATCGGACTGGAACTGCCCTTTATTGTGGCAACGGTGGTTGCAGTCTGGCTGGTGGTGAATGAAATCATCAGTATTCTGGAGAACATGATTGACATCGGCGTTAAAATGCCGCCCTTCCTGATGCCGATTGTAAGGTACATAAAAAATCAGGTAGAAGAAAAAGCCAGCATAACGGAGGAGGACGAAAATTATGAGAATTAATGTACATGCCGGACACAACCCGGACGGAAAAACAGCCTGCGGGGCTGTCGGATTCATCCGCGAATCCACAGAAGCGCGAAAAGTGAAAAACGAGGTAATCAGCCAGCTCCGGCAGATGGGGCATACTGTGTATGACTGCACATGCGAGAACGGCGCAAGCAGGTCGGACGTGCTGTCAAAAATCGTGAAAGCCTGCAATTCCCATGATGTGGACCTGGACGTGTCCATACACTTCAATGCCGGTGCAGACGACCCAATAGGAAACGGCCTGCCCACTGGGACGGAGGTTTATGTCCACAGTACCGCCAGTGGGGCGAAACCATACGCAGAGAGGGTGTGTGCCGCCATAGCCTCCCTCGGATTCAGGAAACGAGGAGTAAAGTACAGTAACAGCCTTTATGTACTGAAAAAGACAAAAGCGCCTGCCATGCTGGTGGAATGCTGCTTCGTCGACGACAAGGATGATGTACAGCTTTACGACTGCGGAAAGATGGCAGGGGCGATTGTGTACGGCATCACCGGACAGAGGGCTGTCACGGAACCGGAACCCGAAACAGACCAGGAGGCAGAGGCAGAAGGTGCAGAGACGGCATCCGGTGACGGCAAAGCACTCTACCGGGTGCAGGTAGGCGCCTACGGCATAAAGGGAAATGCCGAGAACATGCAGGCAAAGCTTAAGGCAGCAGGGTTTGATGCGGTAATCACAAAGGCGTAGCTGTTTTATGTAAACCAGCAAAAAGCGTCCAGTTGCACCGGTGCAACTGGCAGTATAGTAAAAGAATACAGCCCCGGTGATGAGCCGGGGCTTTTTGCATAAGAAAATGCTGATTAATATATAGGTGTAGTAATACATATTTTACTGTAGAATTTGAACCTCATGCCACAGCACTGGAGTTAAAGGGAGACGGCTATGTGGTGGCATCTCTGGGCAAGGATTCCGGCTATGTGCCATATACGTCCTTTTCTGCGAAAAAGAGTTTTATAGAAGAAAACAAAGAGCTGATTCAGTCCTTTACCAACGCCCTGCAGAAAGGAATGGATTATGTTCAGACCCATACGCCGGAGGAGATAGCAAAGGCGATTGCGCCACAGTTTGAGGAGACGGATTTGGATACCCTCACCACGATTGTGGAGCGGTATTATATGCAGGATACCTGGAAAGACAATTTGATTTTTGAGGAAGATTCTTTTACATTATTGCAGAATATTCTGGAAGAATCCGATGTGCTGGGAGAGCGGGTGCCTTATGAGGATCTGGTAACTACGGAGTTTGCACAGAAAGCATTGGAAAAATAATGGAGGCGAAAGCCTTACAGTTGGCATAACTGCAATATCACAATAGTACAGCCCCGGTGATTGGCCGGGGCTTTTGGCGGATGGAAATACTGATTCTAACGTTTCTGGTTTACCGGCTGGAGTCCTTCCTTGCGGACATTATGCTCCTGATTCTGGTTTTCCGGTGTTGTTTTTTGGGTTATACTGTTGAATTTATTGTGATTTTTCTGTTCATCAATACGCTCTACAGTTTTCTTGTCCATATCATCACCCCCGATAACAGTATTACTCACCGGCGATTTTCTATACAACCCTTTGTATGTAAATTTTGATAGGAAAGAAAAGCGACAAATAGAAAGATTTTTTATATGGATTCGGGTGCTAAATGCCTGGCTGGAGACGACATTGCCAGGTGGGTTTTCGTACCCGGATTTTAAGTGTGCAGTCAGTCTGCTGTGGGGAAGAAGCTTACCGTCAGGAATCCTTCAGCCGTATATTTTTAAGCGCCCATAATTGTAAAGCTTTGGCATTTACGCTGATTTTTTCCAGAGATTCCAGTATTTCCTGAAAAGCAGGGCGCTCCCATTCATTAATCACGCCGTCTTCTGAAATGGCAATGAGGGAGGCGCGCAGTCCGTCAATATCTTTCAGGGAGCCAAGTACCTTCAGCGCCAGTCTGTCAAAATCATCAATAGTGACTTCCTTTACACTGTCGCGTCCGATGGGACATTCTCTGGCGCAGTAAGAATTGCACAGTTCGGGAGCGTTATAGACCTCGGACATGGCTTTGACTTCTTCCGGATAAGGTGCGATTGTGTCCAGCTCAATGCGGGCAAGTCTGGTCCGGTCAATTCCTATAATCTCGGCAGCCTTCTCCCGGCTGCTCAATGCTTCGTTGGATTCTGCAGCCTCGGAACGTGCGCGATAGTACATGTTATCGGCTGCTTTTGTGGCTTTTTTACCCATTTTTCTTTTTCCTTCTGTGTTATAATTCTGGTGTAAAACGACACTTCAACTGCGGCTTTCCTGTTTCCGCCTATTGTGTCGGTTATAAAAAGATAATGCTCTTGTACTAGTTTAGAGGAAAAAATGTTTTTTGTAAAGAAGAATAATGATATATATTGTCTGTTGCGCAAATGGTAGTTTTTTTGAGAAAATGGTTGAGGTACCGCTGAAAATTTGTTAAAATAAAAAAAATATGTAAGTTTTGAAATTAATTACGAGTGGAGGATAAAAGATGGGATTAATTCGTGCAACAAAGGATGCAATTCAAACTGTATTGAAGGACCAGTATCTTGAGTTTTTCTATTGCGATTCCCTTTCAAGCGATGTGCTGATGGCTAAAGGGCAGACAAGAGGAACAGCAGGCAGGGACGGCAATCATGGTCTGGATAATATTATCAATACAGGTTCTGCAATAGCAGTCAATGAAGGACAGTGTATGCTGATTGTAGACCAGGGGGCTGTTGTAGAGGTATGTGCTGAAGCGGGTGAGTTCATATATGACAGCTCAACGGAGCCCAGTGTTTTTGGAGGAAAGCTGGGAGAAAATGTAGCTAATTCTTTTAAAACAGTAGGCAGAAGAATTGCTTTTGGCGGCAATACAGCAAAAGACCAGAGAGTATATTTTATTAATACCAAGGAGATAACCAATAATTTGTTTGGTACGGCAACTCCGATTGATTTTCATATTGTTTCCCCTCGGACAGGGTATGAGATGGAGACTACAGTAAGATGTAACGGACAGTATTCTTATAGGATTTCAGATCCTATTATGTTTTACCGAAATGTCTGTGCCAATGTGGCAGATGCTTTCAGAAAGAGTGAAGAAGGCGCAGGGCTTGCTTCCATGATGAAAAAGGAACTGCTCACCAAACTGCCGTCCGCTTTGTCCCGGATTGCCGCTGAGGGTGTGCTTCCCTATCAGGTGGCAGGGCGTGCAGAAGAAATTGCACTCTTTTTAAGAGATGCACTGACGGAACAATGGACGGAGATACGTGGTATCGAAGTGGTATCTGTCAGTCTTGAATGTTCTACTTCCGCAGAAGACAGAGAGAAAATTAATAAATGGAATGAAATGGTTATGCTTACATCTGCGGATATGCGTGCGGCTCAGGAATCTGAGGCAAGAGCTGAAATGATACGGAACGTCCGCATTGGTTCCGACAGCGCACCTGCAAGCGGCGCGGATGCCATGATGAGTATGATGGCAATGAACATGATGGGAGGCATGATGGGCCAGCAGAATATGAATGGCGGTATGGCAGGCCAGCAGATGCAGCAGACATCACAGGCGCAGCCCGGTCAGCAGATGCAGCAGCCTGCACAGCAGGTACAGCAGGCACCGCAGATGAAGCCCGCAGGAACGGCAGTTCTTGGCTGGACGTGTAGCTGCGGCCACACAGACAACCGGGGAAAATTCTGTGAAGAGTGCGGAGCCACCAAACCGGCTGCGGCAGGCTGGATCTGTGGTTGCGGTGAGGTCAATCAGGGAAAATTCTGTACGAACTGCGGAAGTAAAAAACCGGAGGGCGCACCGTTATATAGATGTGATAAGTGTGGGTGGGAGCCGGATGACCCTGCCAATCCGCCTAAGTTCTGTCCGGAATGTGGCGATGCGTTTGACGAGAACGATATTCGTTAAGTGTATATTTTTGTAAATACCACAGCAGTTTTTTGACACAGAAAGTTTATGCCGGAAAACTGCCGGAGTGAAATACCCCGCCTTCTGTGGCGGGGTATCCGTTTTGTATGGTTACAGATTGCGCAATATGTCTTTGCAGTGCGGTTCAGTGGGGTGGGCATTTATACGGACCGAACCTCATGGAAATAAGGGATGGAGGGCACAGAGAGTGAGTGTCGGATTAATTTTAGGCATTATTTTTCTGACTTTATTACTGGTGGCAATGGGGGCGGGGATTATAGTTTTCATTCGGATCCGTAGTAAAGTGAGAGAAATTACAAAAAGTGTATTTGGTACAGAGGATATTTCAGAAGGTGTGAAGATAGCGGAGCAGGAGATGGCGGCGACTCCTAAGTCGGTTTCAGGAACGACCCGTCTCTGTCTGCCCAGAATTTCAAAGGATTTTCCTGATTTTCATTATGATGAGATGAAAGCAAGGGCTGAGAATGTGCTTGTTTCCTATCTGCAGGCGGTGGATGCAAATAACGCTGCGCTGTTATCAGAGGGAACCAGCGAGCTTAAGGACAGTCTTGCCATGTATCTGCAAATGCTTGAGAACCAGGAAGAAAAAGAGAATTTTGACAATATAAAACTACATAGAACGGAAATTTATCAATATCGTAAGTCCAAAGGCAGATGCAGTATTGTTTTCCAGTCCGCCATCGAATATATACATTATGTGACAAAGAACGGAAAAATAGTGCGTGGCAGGAAGGATTTGCGGGAGCAGGCAAAATATGTGGTGGAAGTGATGTATATCCAGGACAGGGAAATGGTGGAGAACATGGATGATATGGGGCTTGCCATGACATGTCCCCACTGTGGGGCGCCACTGCCTAAGCTTGGAGCGAAGAAGTGTGAGTATTGTGATTCGCCCATTGTGGAATTTAATATACGTACCTGGAATTTCTGTAAAGTAAAGGAGTGTTAGAAATAGTTTATGAGTATTTACGATACCTTAAATGAGGAACAAAAGGAGGCGGTAATGCACACAGAGGGACCGCTGCTGCTGCTGGCAGGAGCCGGTTCCGGCAAGACCCGTGTGCTGACCCACAGAATTGCATATCTCATTGATGAGATGGGGGTAAACCCATGGAATATTCTGGCGATTACCTTTACCAATAAAGCGGCGGGGGAGATGCGGGAGCGGGTGGATAACATTGTAGGATTTGGTGCGGACCAGATTTGGGTGAGCACTTTTCATTCTGCCTGTATCCGTATTCTGCGCAGACATATAGACAGAATAGGATATGCTTCCAATTTTACCATATATGATACCGACGACCAGAAGGTTTTAATAAAGAGTATCTGTAAACGTCTGGATATTGATACCAAAGTACATAAAGAGCGGGCGTTGATGAATGCAATTTCCTCCGCCAAGGATGAATTGGTTAATGTGACAGAGTATTATCTGAATGCAGGCGGGGACTATAATAAAGCCATTATCGCCAAGGTTTACCGGGAATATCAGGAGAGTCTGCAAAAAAACAATGCGCTGGATTTTGATGATATCATAGTCAAGACGGTGGAGCTGTTTAAAAGCTGCCCGGAGGTGCTGGATTCTTATCAGGACAGATTCCGCTATATTATGGTGGATGAATATCAGGATACTAATACGGCGCAGTTTGAGCTTATCCGTCTGTTGGCAGATAAATACCGGAATCTGTGCGTGGTGGGAGATGACGACCAGTCCATTTACAAATTCCGGGGGGCAAATATACGCAATATTCTGGATTATGAAAAAGTTTATCCGGATGCAAAAGTGATTAAGCTGGAGCAGAATTACCGCTCCACCCAGAGTATTCTGGACGCGGCAAACGCGGTAATCAGCAATAATGTGGGACGTAAGGACAAGGCACTGTGGACGGATAAGGGAGCCGGGAGCCGCATTCATTTCAGGCAGTTTGATAATGCGTATGAGGAAGCGGAATATATCGCGGATGATATTGCCCATAAAGTGAAAAAGGATGGGGCACAGTACCGGGATATGGCAGTGCTGTACCGGACAAATGCCCAGGCGAGACTGCTGGAAGAGCGGATGATTGTGGAAAATATTCCTTACAAAGTGGTGGGCGGCGTCAATTTTTATGCCCGTCAGGAAATCAAGGATATTCTGGCATATCTGAAAACCATTGATAATGGCAGGGATGAGGTTGCCCTCCGCCGTATTGTAAATGTGCCGAAGCGGAGTATCGGCGCGGCGACACTGGAGAAGATAGCAGATTATGCACAGATGAAGGATATCAGTCTGTACGACGCCATGTGTGAGGCGGATGATATTATGAGTCTGGGCAAAGCGGCAGTGAAAATCAGGGGATTTGTAAATCTCATCCAGGTTTTCCGCAGTGGTCTTGATTCCTATACCATACCGGATTTGATTGGGGCAGTGATAGACAGAATTGAGTATGTTAAGTATCTGGAGGATTATGACGGGGAATCGGCGGAGGACAGAATTGCCAATCTGGACGAATTGATTTCCAAAGCAGCCAGCTATGAGGAAACCCATGATGAGCCGAATCTGTCGGAATTTCTGGAGGAAGTGGCTCTGGTGGCGGATATTGATAATGTGGAAAACGGTGACAACAGAGTGCTGTTGATGACGCTGCATTCCGCAAAAGGACTGGAATTTCCCTCGGTGTATCTTGCAGGCATGGAGGATGGACTTTTCCCCAGTATGATGACGATACTGTCGGGGGAGATGGAGGAGATAGAGGAGGAGCGCAGACTGGCATATGTGGGTATTACCCGCGCCATGGAGGAGCTGACGCTCACCTATGCCAAATCCCGGATGATACGGGGAGAGACCCAGTATCATGCGGTGAGCCGGTTTGTGCGGGAAATTCCCGATGAGTTAATGGATAATAAGGTTCCAGTCAGAAAACAATATTCGGAAGATGATTATTCCACACTTGATTTCAGACCCAAAGCCATTATCAGACCCAAAGTAACGGCAAAGGCAGATAAACCCTTTATTGCAAAAGGAATCGGCAGTCTGAATAATCTGGCAGGAATTTCCAAAGGAATGCCTGCCCAGGCGGTGGACAAACCTGAGTATAATGTGGGAGACCGTATCAGACATGTCAAGTACGGTGAAGGAACGGTACTGCATATGATAAAAGAGACCAGAGATTATAAAGTTACGGTTCTTTTTGACAATGCAGGGCAAAAAATCATGTACGCATCTTTTGCAAAATTGAAAAGAGTGTAGTATTTTTACAAGGAATGTGGTATGCTAATAGTAATAAATGTGGCTTACAGTTTATAGATGAAAGGAAGGTATTACTATGAGTAAATTAGAAAATATTATGGATATGGCAAGGATTAATGAATTATTGAACAAGAAGGAAGAAGAGAAGAAAAAATGTAATGTACTGTTGTGGATATTTGCAGTTGTAGGTGTGATTGCGGCTGTGGCGGCAGTGTGTTATGCGGTATACCGCTACATGTCTCCCGATTATCTGGAAGATTTTGAAGATGACTTTGAGGACGATTTCTATGATGATGAGGATGATGATGAAGACGACGAAGACTTATACGAGGATGAGTCTGAATAGGAAATGAAGAAAAACCGGAAAGAGACACTTCCCAAATATGGAATGGATGTCTGTTTCTGCGGATAAGAGGTATTTTAATGAAAAAAGGACAGGTATATGAAGGTTTTGTGGAGAGAGTTGACTTTCCCAACAAAGGACTGGTAAAGGTTGGGGAGGAAACTGTTATCGTAAAGAACAGCCTGCCCGGACAGACCGTCAGACTTGGTGTAAATAAAGTAAGAAAAGGGAAGGCGGAAGGCCGTCTGCTGGAGGTGATTGAAAAATCACCTCTGGAAACGGGCCGGACGTGTTCCCATTTTGGTGTGTGCGGAGGATGTACTTATTTGTCACTTCCCTATGAGGAGCAGCTTCGTATTAAGGAGCAGCAGGTAAAACGCCTTTTGGACGGTGTGCTTGGCAGTCAGAAGGAATCATACCTCTGGGAGGGCATAAAGGGGAGTCCCCAGGCGTATGCTTACCGGAATAAAATGGAATTTTCCTTTGGAGATTCTTATAAAGACGGACCACTGGCACTTGGAATGCACAAAAGGGGAAGTTTTTATGATGTGGTTACAGTGGACACCTGTGAGATTGTGGACGGGGATTACCGCTTGATTCTACAGACGGTGCTCCAGTATTTTGCGGAGAGAAAAGTATCTTTTTTCCATCGGTTACGACATGAAGGATATCTGCGTCATCTGCTGGTGCGGAAGGCATCGCGCACAAGGGAGATTCTGGTGGCGCTTGTGACGACTTCCCAAAGCCCTGTGGTGGTGCAGGATGGCAGGGATGCTGTGACCGTGTCTGCGACGGAAGAAGCTTTGATGAAAGGTTTTCTGGAAGTGCTGCTGGATTTGGAGAAAAGCGGCAGACTGCAGGGCTCCTTTGCAGGCATTTTACATATCACAAACGATTCCATGGCAGATGTGGTAAAAAGTGATAAAACAGACGTTCTGTACGGCAAAGAATATTTCTATGAAGAGCTTCTGGGGCTGCGTTTCAAAATATCAACTTTTTCTTTCTTCCAGACTAATACCTACAGTGCGGAGGTGTTGTATCAGACAGCCAGGGAGTATGTGGGTGAGCTTGGCGGAACGGACAAGACGGTGTTTGATTTGTACAGCGGCACCGGTACCATTGCCCAGCTTATGGCACCGGTGGCAGGCAAAGTGATTGGCGTGGAAATCGTGGAAGAAGCAGTGGAGGCTGCAAAGCGCAATGCGGCGGACAATGGTCTGCATAATTGTGAGTTTATAGCCGGTGATGTACTTCAGGTGCTGGATGAGGTGGAGGACAAGCCGGATATGATTATTCTGGACCCTCCAAGGGATGGTATTCATCCCAAGGCACTGCCCAAGATTATTTCCTACGGCGTGGAGCGGATTGTGTATATTTCCTGCAAACCCACCAGTCTGGTGCGGGATTTGGAGGTCTTTCTGGAAAATGGCTATCGTGTGGAGAAAGCTGTGGCTGTGGACCAGTTTCCCTGGACGGCAAATGTGGAGACAGTATGCCTGCTTTCAAAGAGGTCTTGATTTTCCGCAGTTTGTGAGTTGTCAAGGAAAGAAAGTAAATAGGTAAACGCAAAGGACGGCAGGAGTATATCCTGCCGTCCTGATTGTTTTACTGATAGTAGATACCATCAAATATAAGAATCCTGAACAGATTCTGTCATTGCTTTTATACGGGTATCCCTTAGTATAACTGACCGGTTGCTCCCATATAAGCGCCCAGAGCGGAGTTGACAATAGTAAGAATCAGTGTGATGATACACAGAATGATGCCTATAATAGCCATTGTCCTGCCGCCTTTTTTCATTCCCGTACAGCCAAGTATTAACCCGACGATAGTAACGGGATAACCCAGCAGAGGTATGCACCATGCGACAAAGCCACAGATGCCTAATACCAGAGATGCGATTGACATGCCTTTTTTCTCAGGCGGATTGGAATTGTTTGTGTAATTTGCGTCCATACTTATTCTCCTTCATAAAAAAATATCTGCAGGTACATATGTTGTCTGAATTGCAGTTAATGCTATTATAGCACCAGGATGTTTGTTTGGCAAATAATATAATATGGTGAGAGTCTGTTTTTGATGGAAGAAAAGCTTGACTTATAAGTCTTACAAGTGTAATATTTGTTTAAATAAATGATACAGGACGGAATTCATTTTTTTTTACTTTATTTATTACAAATGTAATATATGCGAGGGTTAACAAGTGTTATGATGGTAAACTGTTCTGACAAGGAGGCTTGCTAATGGAAAGAAAAACAAAGAAAAACGCGGCTATGATTGCTGCCGGAGTGGTTGTGTCAGGCGCAATAGGGTATATAATATATGGTTTTGGGCGTACATCCCTGACAGATAGGGGAGCTGTTCCAGAAGACAGTATAATAGTACAGACTCAGGAATGGACCGATGCCGAAGAGCCGGAGCATATCGGAAAAATTGCAGAAACCGGAGAAATAATAGAAATTTATCTTGATATATATGAAAATATGGCAGAAGCAGATTCATCGGGCAGTCTGGAAAGGATGCGGACTATAGTAACCCGGCTTGGTGAAAATGGCTATGTGGCAGTTGACAGTGAAAACCAGATTGATATGACCCGGGCAGAGCAGGTAATACAGTTTGTTGAGAAGGTGAATGACAGAGAAGAGGCAGACCTGACAATCGTTGTGGTTTCGGATTTGGGCAGATTCAAAAGATTTGATTTACAGACAGAAGCTGGGAAGGTGTCTGTAGTCCAGAATTATTACCAGTATGAGAGTGGACAGATGAAAAACAAAGGCATATGCCGATATTATGCTGACTTATGGGAGTATACAGAAGATGGGTATTTAATGTTTTCAGGGGTTTGTTTTTCGGAAGAGCTTTATGCGCTTACCTTAAGCGGCACAGAGGAACATGTTGCGCTCAGGGTGCAGCCCTTGGATGAAAAATGCAGGGAATTGAACCGAAAGTATATCCTGCCAGTGGGATATGGACAAAATAATATGTTTCTCGTGGACTGGAGTGAGGAGGATTTTGGAGAACTGGATTTTTATGATGTATTTGATATTTTTTACCCCAAAGTAAAAGGAACCTCCATTCCGTATGTGATAGATAATAATCTGGAAGTTGGCGCGGTATATCAGATATCCCGGGAGGAGTTTGAGAGTGTTATTATGACCTATTTCCATATAGACAGTAAGACATTGCAGTCGGTGACAGTTTATGATTCGGGGGCTGGGGTCTATGAATATAAGCCCAGAGGATTTTATGAAGTGGAGTACCCTGAATATCCCTATCCGGAAGTGGTGGAATTTATGGAAAACAGCGATGGAACCATAACACTGACAGTAAATGTGGTATTTCCTTATGCGGGTATAGCGAAAGTATATGCCCACGAGGTGGTGGTCCGTCCATTGGAGGGCGGTGGTGTACGGTATGTATCCAACCGGGTGGTGCCTTCCAAAGATAATTATGAGGAAACGTGGCATAGAGACCGTCTGACGAAAGAAGAATGGGAAGAAATATATGGTGGCGTGACCTGATGTAAGGCTGAACTGTTACGAAGAAAATAATACATATGAATGGGCGGGGCTGGGATGTTTTCACTATGCCCCCACTTTCTTGGGACTTCCCTGCCGGAGATTGTTGCTGTCAAAGAAGAGGAAGACGGATATTCATGTCAGTTAAGATGGATAGGGCAATTTCAGAGGCGCGGCTCCCGGAAGCGTTGGCGTCAGCCGTTATATTTATGGCAAAAAAATAGGTATGACCGGGAGTTTCCACATATCCGATAAACCATCCGTTTACATCCTGGTTATTTACCCGTCCTGTTCCGGTTTTTCCATAGAAGGCTCCGGTTTCGGAAGCAGAAAGGCATAGGGAGTTTTTGACTGCGTTGATGTTTTCCCAGGCAAAGCCGAAATCGTTCCGATATAGTCCGGTCAGGAGTCTGACCTGCTCTATGGGGGATATTTTCAAGGAAGATTCCAGCCAGTAAGAGTCAAAATCACCGCCTATATTTTCATTGCCGTATCCGATTTGGTGGATATGCTCATGGACAGAGGCGGATCCGAGCTGTCGGTCTATTTGCCGGAAATACCAGTTGACGGAGGCTTCCATTGCAGAATCCAGAGTCTGGTCGGCATTCCATGCCTGAAAGGGGTAAATTTCCCTATCCCAGGTTATCAGCGAATTTTGAGGTGTGATAACATCTTCCTCCAGTCCGAACAAAGCAGTGTATATTTTGTAAGTGGAGTCCGGCGATGTCCGCCGGGCGGCATGTTCTATATCATAAATATTCCAGGAGTTGTTTTCTAAATCGTAGAGAACGAAGCTCCCCTCTAATTCCTCAAAATATGCCGATAAATCGGTATATGAAATATCCCCGGACATGGTTTCCCATGGATAGCGGTCGGGGTCAGAGGCATATGTGGATAATGTGGGAGCAACAAAAAGCATAAACAGAGTAAGCATTACAAAAATAGCAATGCTTTTCCGTGTTTTTGGGGAAGAAGGATTTTCGTAGGAGGCAATGTTCCGGATGCGTTTTCTAAGCTGTCTTATGTTTCCGCTGATTCCGGAAGCAAGGAAAAAGGGTGTGCGGGAGGTTTTCTGGGCAAAGTTAATCAGAGCGTTACCGTAATTTTCGTAATCCTCTTTTTTCAACATTTTCAGTACGGAAGTATCACAGGCAATTTCTCTGTCATTACGCATTTCCTCTAAGGCATACCAGACAAAAGGATTGAACCAGTACAGCACATGGGCAGTGTTCATCAGGCAGTTTCCAAGAGCGTCTCTGTGTTTGTAGTGCTGTAATTCGTGCAGCAATATATAGCGCATGTCCGTTGCATGATATTCAGAAATCAGATGGATAGGCAGGTAAATACATGGTTTCCATAGACCAGTGATGATGGGAGAGTTCAAAAATGCTGTACTGTAAACAGGAATGTCCTTTGTTATATGCAGCTCATTCAGGCACTGCCTGTACAGTCTGTGAACCTTTTTGTTCTGCAAAGGCAGTGCAGATTTTTTCAAAGTGCTTAAACGAAATGTGGATTTTACAAGGAAAATAAGTGTCACAAGAATCCCCGCAATCCATATGCCGCATAGGATTACCAGGGCAGTGGACGGCGTTCCGGCTGTGACCGACAGTGTAAAATCTTCTATCCGGTGTGCAATTGTGGGGGAATCAGTAAAGAGAGCATTTTTTGTTACAGAGGTATTGGCAGTTACTATGTGGGAAAATTTTTCAAACCATGAAAAGACTGGCAGGAGTCTGGCGGCAGGGGCAGGTATAAAGGGAACTGCCAAAAGACCAAGCAGCAGAAACCATAGATTATACTGCATCCGTCCGGTAAGACTGCTTTGAAGCAGCCGTTTCACTGCCAGAAGGATTCCAATGAGGGCACTGATAAAAAGGTTACTGATAAGAAAGCGAATCATAAAAGCAGCCACATTAGTTTCCTCCTTTTTGGGAACTTTTAGAGAGAAGGGTGCGTAAGTGTTCTATTTCCGTATCCGATAAGCTGCCGTTTTCTATGTAGGCAGACACCATGGAGGTAATATCGCCGTTATAAAAGCGTTTTAGAAAAGTGTTGCTTTCCTGACCGATATAGCTGCTTTTTTTCACCAGTGGGGTATAAACAAATACCCGGCCCTGTTTCTCATAAGAGAGAGCGCCTTTGGTCACAAGCCGTTTAATCAGTGTCTGTATGGTCTTGGGGCTCCAGGCTGTGGTTTTCAGCAATTTTTCTGTTATTTCATTGGTGCTGACAGGCGCGTATTTCCATACAATTTTCATGACTTCATATTCCGCTTCCGAAATCTGGGGTAAATTGCACATTTCACATGTCTCCCTAACTCTTACAAGTGTAATAAATATATTATAGATGAGGTCTGTATCAATGTCAATTTGAAAAATAATATTGATGATAAGTCTATTGAATAAGCGGGATAAACCCATTATAATTTAGTTTAGTCGGGGCAGTGGGTTCCTGACAAATAATAATAATACCAAGGAAATATGAGCCGCCTGTGCGGCAGAAGGAGATTCAAATGGATAAGGCAGAGTTTGAAAGCAGGCATCAGGAGATGTTTCGGCAGCAGTCCCGTTTTTTTGAGGACAATCCGGAAATTCGCAAATGGGTGGAGACCAAAAAAATATTGTTCTGGGTTCTGGCAGGCTATTGGATTGTGCACTGGGTTGTTTCCATTATCATCATGATACAGATGCAGAACCTTACCGCCGCAGTGGCGGGCATAGAGATTTTTAAGATGTTATTTCAATTACTGTGGATGAAGGTGTTCTTAAATCATATGGGTAGCTGGAGACTGAATATCATGCTGTATGTTTCCGCAGTCTATAATGGGGTTATGCTGATACAGAATGGAAGAATGGTGCTGGAAAGCATTTCTTATTTTCCATATATGTCCTTTGGGTCTGTGCTTTTATATTGTATCCTCATTGGGATGGAAGTGCTTGCACCGCTTCTTCTGCTGGCTGTTGCCATCTATCTGACAGTGCCCTCCAGACACCGGAAATGGTCTGAGCAGGTGGAAGCCATGTATAAAGAAACCACCCAGGTTCTGCAGGATACCGTAAAATAAACAACACAAAAGTGCAAAGCAGACGGCTTCCAAAGAGAGTCGCCACAGGGAGGCTGTAAATGAGTGAAATACGTTATGTCCATATAGAAGAATGTGCCAGAGACAGAGGATATGGCAGCGAACTGATGGAGCGCTGGAAGCAGGATATGAGGTCAGGGGGCTTTTGGATGGTTATGACCTCAACCCGGGTGGATGAAACGGCGCAGCATTTTTACGGAAAACCGGGATATCAGGATGCGGGTGCCCTTGTGATAAATATTACGCAGTATGTGGCAGAGGAAAACAAAGTCCTGCTTTTGCTGGAGAGATGTGATGAGGCGCTTGTATGCGTACTGTCTCTTATTTTTTCCGATTTTAAAATGTATCAAATATCCTCATGGAGTGTCTGGCTGCTGGCAGTAATTATTCTGGGAATTGGACATATCGGTATCCATCTGGAGCATAAAAAGAACATTTCAGGATAGATATAGAAAAGATGGTCAGTCAATATAGTAATCATATCATTTGAAGGACCAGTAACCGCAGGCTGCAACTGTCGGTTGACATATTGAATGGTGGCGGTTGGTGGTATGCAACCTGCAAAATTGGTAGACTGGTTACATAACAACAGCAGTAAGGAGGAAATGATTATGATTTTTGCAGATAAGCTGATACAGCTTCGAAAGAAAAGCGGATGGTCCCAGGAGGACTTGGCAAACCAGATGGAGGTGACAAGGCAGTCCGTTTCAAAATGGGAGGCAGCACAGTCCATTCCAGACCTTGATAAAATAATAAAACTTTCGTCATTGTTTGGCGTAAGTATTGATTATCTGTTGAAGGATGAGATGGAGGAGTCTGGGGATACACAGTCCCAGATGTGTACAGCAGAGATGTCTCCGTTAAGGCGTGTGTCCATGGAGGAGGCATCGGAGTATCTTTCCACAAAAGAGATGACGGCGAAAACCACAGCGTATGCAGTGTTTTTGTGTATTCTGTCTCCGGTGTGCCTTCTGGTTCTGGGGGCGTGCAGTGAAGTGCCGGGGCTTCATCTGACGGAAACCGTGGCAGGGTGTGTGGGTATGATTGTTCTTCTGATTCTTGTGGCGGTGGCGGTGGCAGTTTTCGTTTTGAATGACAGCAGGATGGCTCCCTATGAATTTCTGGAAACAGAAATGTTTGAGACGGAGTATGGAGTCAGCGGAATGGTGAAGGAGCGGAAGGAACGGTACAAAAATACTTATACCAGATACAATACCATAGGAGTGTGTATCTGTATCCTTTCAGTCATTCCATTATTTGGAGGTGCCATTGTTAATGAATCAAATGAACTTTTTATGAGCTTTATGTTGGCGGCTGTGCTTGTGCTTGCAGGCATCGGAGTTCTTTTCTTTGTGCGCGCCGGCAGTGTCTGGTCTGGTTTTCAGAGTCTGCTGCAGGAAGGGGATTATACAAAGCAGAAAAAAGAAAAAAGGCCTCTCACAACTGCCATATCCAAGGTTTATTGGTTGACTGCCACCGCCATCTTTTTTATATATGGTTTTGTTGTGGGGGAATGGGGGTATAGCTGGATTGTGTGGGTGCTTGCAGGGGTACTGTATCCCGCTGTGATAGCCATTACAAATTTATTTGGCAGAAAGAAGTAGGAGCAGAGACAACACCTTTTTATCTTTTTGATAAAAAGGTGTTGACAAAGCTCTTTTTTTATGGTTTAATGTTATTATCAAAAAGATAATAACATGAGCGGTCATATAAATGGCAGTTCAAAAAAGGATGGGAAGGGAGAGACTGATATGAAAAAAGAGGTACTTGTGGTAGTGGATATGCAGAAGGATTTTATTGACGGGGCACTGGGAACTGAGGAAGCCCAGGGGATTGTGGCGAATGTGGCAGAGAAAATCCGTTCCTTTGAGGGAGAGGTAATTTTCACAAGAGATACCCATACCGACAATTATATGGAGACCCAGGAGGGAAGAAAGCTTCCAGTGCCACACTGTATCAGGGGAAGCGAGGGCTGGAAGCTGGATAAGAATCTGGAGCCTTTGTGTACGGCGGAGTGCAGGGTATTTGACAAACCCACCTTCGGCTCTGTGGAGCTTGCACAATACCTGAAAGAGCAGGCACCGGACAAAGTTACCCTGATTGGACTGTGCACAGATATCTGTGTGATTTCCAATGCCATTTTGCTGAAAGCGTTTCTCACAGAGACAGAGATTGCGGTGGTGGAAAGCTGCTGTGCAGGCGTGACACCCCAGAGCCATGCCAATGCGTTGGAGGCCATGAAAATGTGCCAGATTACGGTGGAATAATAAAAAAGATACAGTGCAATGTAGTAGAAAAGAGGGTGCATATATGATTCGTTTGAATGGAAAGGAAGTTGCCGTGAATCATTTTCCGGATGGAACTTTACTGTTAAAAGAGACGGTTGTGGGTAACACGCCAAAGGAGCAGAAAAGCGCAGTCATCACATGGAATTTTGAAAATAATGAGGAGCTTCTGGTGTTATATTTTCTCACAAGACATTTGCAGACAGCGGGAGTGGCGGATATCACCCTGTATATGCCCTATATCCCAAATGCCAGGCAGGACCGGGTGAAGCAGGCGGAGGATGTTTTTACCCTGAAATATTTTGCGGAGCTTATCAACAGTCTGCATTTTGCAAAGGTGCAGGTGCTGGATGCCCATTCCAACGTAAGCCTTGCCCTGCTTGACCGGGTGGAGCTGATGACACCCCTCCCCTATATCCGCAAGGCAATGGAGCAGATTAGGCAGGAAAACAAAAAAACGCCCCTTATGTTTTACCCGGATGAAGGAGCAGGTAAACGTTACAGCAGTATGATAGAGGCACCCTATTGTTTCGGTATCAAGCAGAGGGACTGGAGTACCGGGGAGATTAAAGGGCTTTCTGTTGCAGGAGAATGTGAACGGATTGTGGGAAGCGATGTGCTGATTGTGGATGATATCTGTTCCTATGGAGGCACCTTTTTCCACTCTGCCCGGAAATTAAAGGAGCTGGGTGCCGGAAAAATATATCTTTTTGTAAGCCATTGCGAAATTTCCATTTTGGAGGGGGAGGTATTAAAAAGCGGTCTGCTGGAGCGGGTTTACACGACGGACAGTATTTTTCCATGTGGTATGGAAACAAAAAATAAAATAGAAGTATTTCCTTTACAGGAAACAAACCAATAGAAAGAAAAATTGCTTTGGAATGGAGGATGATTATGAAAAATACAAACCCCATGCTGTTGATTGATTTTTATAAGGCGGTGCATTCGGATATGCTGCCGGAGAAAATAGAGCGTTCCGTATCTTATTTTACCCCACGCATGAGCAGGGTGAAGATGTGGAATGAGGTTGTGATGTTTGGTCTGCAGGCATTTGTGAAAACGTATCTGATGGAGTATTTTACGGAAGAGTTTTTTGCGAAACCGCTGGAGGAGGCAGTGGGTGAATATGAGCGTGTGTTAAACGCTGCGCTGGGCAGGAATGCTTTCAAAAGTGAGAAAATTGTAAAACTGCACCGACTGGGTTATCTGCCCATTGAAATCAAAGCGTTGCCGGAGGGCACAAAAGTGCCCATGCATGTGCCCATGTTTGAAATCAGCAATACCCACCCGGATTTTGCATGGCTTCCCCAGGCGCTGGAATCCCTGATTAGTGCGGAGATGTGGCATCCCATGCTGAGTGCCACTGTGGGCGCCAGTTACCGACAGATTGTAAATAAATACTATGACTTGTCAGTGGAGCAGGGCATTCCCAAGGCGAAAGCTCTGGGTGATTTCTCTTTCCGGGGTCAGGAATGTCTCGCCTCTGCGGTAAAGTCAAGCGCAGGCTGGTGTTTGTCTTTCTTAAATACGGCGACGGTTCCGGTGATTCCCTTTCTGGAACAGATGTATGACTGTGACTGTGAAAAGGAGCCGGTGGCATTAGGGGCAGTGAGTACAGAGCATTCCGTTATGTGCAGCAACTATGCCGTGGATGGAGATGAGATTACACTGCTGAGAAGACTTTTGACGGAAATTTATCCCAATACCAGTTTTTCGGCAGTGCTGGATTCCTATGATTACTGGAATATTATTGACAACGTACTGCCACAGTTGAAGCCGGAAATTCTGGCACACAATGGATGTATGCTGATGCGCGGGGACAGCGGTGACTGTGTGGAGGTGGTGACGCAGACCGTGTTCAGGCTGTGGGATATCTTTGGCGGCACCATAAATGCAAAGGGCTATAAGGTCTTAGACCCCCATGTAAAGGCAATTTACGGAGACAGCATCACGATTCAGAGGTGTGAAGCAATTTATAAGATTTTGGTTGAAAACGGATTTTCCTGCAGCAATGTGGCACTGGGGGTAGGCAGTTTCAGTATGCAGTGTGTGGAGGAAGAGGGAATGTTAAAACCTTTCACCAGAGATACCTTCAGTTCCTGCATCAAAGCCACCTACTGTGAGGTGGACGGCAGACCCATTCCTATTTTCAAAAATCCCAGAGACGGCGGGTTTAAAAAGAGCCAGAAGGGTCTGTGCTATGTGACAAGGGATGAGAATGGGGTTTTGACATACACGGACGGTTATACCAGGGATACCCTTCCAGAGGAGGGCAATCTGCTCCAGAGAGTATTTGTGGATGGAAAAATAGTGAAAGAGCAGTCTCTTGCAGATATCAGGCAGTTGTTAAATAACGGCGGGTTTTGATGGATGACGAGTCAGAGAAAGCAGTGGGATGTGCTGATTTTTCACACAGCTATTTGTGCCGGAGCGTCACAAATAGCCATGATGGCAGAAGAGAGAATCACAGTGCTGTAAACAGCACACAAATTTCTCTTTGCCCCGTCGCTAACGCTCCGGAATGGAGGATTAATATGAAAAACATAGTGCGTGTGGCGGCTGCGGCGCCAAGGGTTCATATTGGAAATGTACATAAGAATTGTGAGGAAATCAAAAAGGTTTATGAACAGTATGCAGAGAATACCGATATTGTCGTAACGCCGGAGCTGTCACTGACCGGATATACCTGCGCGGATTTATTTTTAAACCGCAGACTGCTGGAGGCAGCAGAGAAGGGAATACAAGAGTTATTGGAATTTACAGGACAGAAAGGAAACCGAAGCGCCGCCCTTGTGGTGGGGCTTCCGGTGGAGAAGGACGGGGAATTGTTCAACTGTGCCGCTTTTCTGCAAAATGGGGAATTGACCGGAATAGTCACCAAGACCTATCTGCCCAATTACGGAGAATTTTATGAAAAACGCTGGTTCAGCGGAGGCGGCAGGGATGCAGAAACCATTCTCTATGCAGGAAAAGAAACGCTTTTTGGCAATAATCTGCTGATAGATTTGGGGGAGGGGGAGAAATCGGTCTGCGTCGGCATGGAAATCTGTGAGGATGCCTGGGGTCCGGTATCGCCGGGAAGACTTCTTGCCCTGCAGGGGGCGGAACTGATATTGAATCTGTCCGCCTCCAATGAAGTGATTGGAAAGGCACAGTACCGTCACAATCTGGTGCGCAGTGTGTCTGCGGAATGTTTGTGCGGTTATGTGTATGCGTCCGCAGGACGATATGAATCCACTTCCGACCTGGTGTTTGGCGGGCATCTTATGATGTATGAAAACGGCAAGTTACTGGGAGAGAGTGAGCCTTTTTCGGAAAAAAATCTGGTCTGCGATTTTCAATTAACCAAGCTGCGGCATGACCGCATGGCGAATAAATCCTTTGCGGATGGGAAACACCTTATCCACAGGGAATGTGTGCGGGTGGTCTGTCACAAACCGCTTCTGGAGCAGCATAGGCTGCTTGGCAGAGTGTCCATGACTCCATTTGTGCCCTCCCGTCAGAAAAGGGAGAGGAGTCTGGCGATTTTTAAGATGCAGGTGGCAGGGCTGCAGAGACGACTGGAGACCACACACAGTAAATGCCTTGTGATTGGGGTGTCCGGCGGGCTGGACTCCACACTGGCGCTGCTGGTGGCTGCCCAGGCAGTGAAAAATCAGGGACTGCCGTTAGGCACGGTACTGGGTATCACCATGCCCGGTTTTGGAACCACCAAAAGAACCAGGAGCAACGCGGTGCGTCTGATGGAGATACTTGGCTGTGACATAAGAGAGATTTCCATTGAGGCAGCAGTAAGACAGCATTTTGCGGATATCAATCAGTCAGAGGAAGTACGTGATATCACTTATGAGAATTGTCAGGCCAGGGAGAGAACCCAGATTCTCATGGATGTTGCCAACAAGGAG
Organism: uncultured Acetatifactor sp.; assembly: GCA_964604575.1. Taxonomy (GTDB): domain Bacteria; phylum Bacillota; class Clostridia; order Lachnospirales; family Lachnospiraceae; genus Acetatifactor. The sequence goes on along the minus strand of CAZRZM010000008.1, from coordinate 5,410 downwards.
GGCGGTTTTGTGGTAGGCACAGGGGATTTGTCGGAGCTGGCTCTGGGATGGTGCACTTATAATGGCGACCATATGAGTATGTATGCGGTGAACACCAGCATTCCCAAAACCCTTGTGCGCACACTGGTGGATGAAGTGGGGCATTTTCTGGGTGAAAATGGATTTGCAGGAATCGAGGCGGTGATAGAGGATATCATTGACACGCCGGTAAGCCCGGAGCTGCTGCCGCCCAATGCGGACGGAACCATCGCCCAGAAAACAGAGGACAGTGTAGGCTCCTATATTCTCCATGACTTTTTCCTATATTATACACTGCGCTACGGTATGTCGCCTGAAGAAATATTGGAACTGTGCATGAATGCGGTAGACCAGAGTGAGGAATACAAATTTGATGAGCAGGAGATTCGCAAATGGCAGAAGGTATTTTACCAGCGTTTCTTCCGTCAGCAGTTTAAGCGAAACTGTATGCCCGATGGCGTGAAAGTGGGTACGGTGTCCGTCAGTCCCCGTGGGGATTTGCGTCTGCCCTCGGAGGTAGAGTGCGAAGAGTTTATGGAAAGGGGTTAGTATGAGTACAGAGTCACAGCAGCATTTTCTGGATAATTATGATTTGGAAAAATATGAGCGGCCCTCAGTGGCGGCGGATATCGCCGTTTTCACTATTATGCCGGGCAAAGTGGAGGATAACCGCAGACTTGCCCGGATGAATTTAAAGCTTCTGCTGGTAAAGAGAAAAGAGGAGCCGTATGCGGACCGGTGGGCACTGCCGGGAGGGTTTCTGAGAAAAGGAGAAACTCTTTACGAGACGGCAAAGCGGGAATTATATGAGGAGACGGGAACAAAGCGTTCCTGTCTGGAGCTGTGTGATGTGTTCAGTAAGCCGGGGAGGGACCCACGGGGCTGGATTCTCTCTCAGGCGTTTCTGGCAGTGATAAACAGCGGGGACTGTGAGAATGCGGATATTCCCAAAGCCGGAGGGGATGCAAAGGACAGCGCATGGTTTTCGGTAGAGCTGGAAAAAGTAGAAGAGGAGCGTAAGCAGGAAGAAAACAAGATTATTTGTGACGTTTGTTATCAACTGCATTTATACGCAGAGGAACAGGAAATACGCCTGTCAGCCAGAGTGCTGGAGCACATTGCCTATGAGGAATATCATGAACTGGTGGAATACCGGATATTGGAGTCAGACGGGCTGGCATTCGACCATGCCCAGATTATTGTGTGTATGCTGAAAAACCTGCGCAGAAAACTCCAGACGGATATGCGTATTGCCTTTGATTTTCTGCCGGAATATTTCACCTTAACGGATTTGCAGAGTGTGTTTGAAATCATTTTGGACAAGGAACTCTTAAAACCCAATTTCCGCAGAAAAATAGCGGATTATGTAACGGAGACAGCAAGAACCGTCCAGAATGGGGCACACAGACCGGCAAAGCTTTTTGTGCGCAATCTGTCCGCTTTTTACGATTGATGCCCCATTGTCCGGATTGGAATTATTCCTGGAGGATAACCGAGGTTTTGTGATACCATCCTGCAACCTCGCGGTTTACCCAGTCGTCGGAATCTTCCACAATATCATGAAAGAAAAGGAGGTAGGGTTTTACCGAATAGGGAGCCAGTACTACCTCCTTTTGTGTATCATCCTGAAGAACGGTAAGACGCTCCTGGTACTCGGCATAATACTGCATTGCTTCGCCGCTCCGCAGGGATTTCCAGGCACTGACACTGGTGAGGGTGTCGCCTGCCCAGATATGAAGACTAAACAGCAGAATCATGCCACCTGCCAGCCATGCAGGCAGAAGCCAGCTTGTTTTGGCAGTGGATGCGGTATTTTCTGTGGGAATACTTTCCACAGAAATGCTTTTTGAGATGCCCGGACGGCGCTTTAACCAGCCAATCCAGTATATCTCATTGCCATACAGCCAGATAAACATGGAAAAGCGGTAAAGATTTAAGACTCTTCCTGCGCCTGTGATACCCAATGCGTAAATGGTGGGTGTAAACTGCGCCGCAAACAGCCCGAAAGAAACCAGGCTCACAAGTGCAGGAAAAGGATATTTGTATTTGCGGATATCCACAATTTTCCAGATAATGGGAATCAGTAAAATACCCAGTACCATCACGGGAGGAACTATCCAGACAGTGAGATAGTGCGCCGCCTCTTTTAGGGAGAGCAGGATACTTTGAAGGGCAGGCAGATGGCTGACACCGGAGGAAGCCTGCCTTATCTGGTTGCCGGGAGCCGTCATGTTGATGAGAAAAGCCGTGGAAAACAGAATGGACTGCAGCAGAAGCACAAAGCGCCATCTGTGGCGTCTCACACAAAAATAAGCAAGGGCAGCCAGATAAATAAGCAGGGTGCACAGGGCAGTGATATAATTACTTCCGCCGATGGCAATATTTAAAAACAGAATCAGGATATTTAACAAAACCATACGCAGAGTGGACAAGGACGGACTGTGGTACAGAAGAACCAGGCAGGCGCCCAACAGAACTGTCAGCCCATAGATAAAGGTATACATGATGGCGCTGGTGAACCAGTAATATGCCTCCACGGGCACGCTGGTTAAGAGAACTTGCATGGCAATACAGCTAATGGCAACAATGATGGAACGGCAGTAATCAGCGTGGAGCACTTTGCGCAGAATGATAAGGAACGAGATAAGCTCTGCTGTAACCAGCCCGCCCAGGGACAGATAAGTTCCCATATAATATGCGTTTTCCGCAAAAAAACCAAGCAAAGACGAAAGCAGCCACACATCAAAATAAGTTCCCTGCCATGTCTGGTAAAAATCATAGGTGAAATGTATCTGTGCAAGCAGAACCTTTCCCACAGAATGGGTCTGGCGCCACACGGTAAGGGACTCTGCCAGAAAGGAATAATCATCGGTGCTGATAAAACTGTAATGGCTGATTTGGAAAAGAGGAATCAGCATCAGTACAAGAAATAATATGAGACCGACAGCGATTAACCTGATTTGGAACTTTTCAGTTTTTATGGCGGATAAAATTTTTCTTTTGTCTGTTTTCTTCATAAGTATACCTGTTCCAGTGTCCTTTATCTTTATTTTATAGAAATTTACTAAAACAAGATGCAACATGTATAATACAATATAAAACATTTTCAACAAAATGTAAAATAGATAAACTGAAATTATGTAAATTATGGTACAATAATATAAAGTGTTCCAAATAAATAATGTATTCAGGAGGGTAAATCAATGGGTAAATTATTTGCATCAAAGAGTGCAGACATCAGTGAACGTGAAGTAAGAAATATGGAACGTTCCAGAAAAATTGCGGCACAGGGTATGGTACTGCTGGAAAACAACGGAGCGCTTCCTCTTGCGGGGGAAACCGGGAAAATTGCTTTGTTTGGTAATGGGGGCAGACGGACGGTGAAGGGTGGAACCGGGTCCGGAGATGTAAACAGCCGCTCTGTTGTCAACGTAGAGCAGGGGCTGGAGGCAGCAGGATTTACCATAGTTACCAAGAAGTGGCTGGATAAATATGATGATGAGGTGGAAACAGCGCGGAGAGCGTATTTTGACCGTCTGAAAGAGCTTCTTGCCAAAAAAGGACCGGAAGCATTTTTTGAAACATTTACCAATCCTTTTGTGGAGCCTCCCATTTCCGGCATTCTGGAGGAGGATATGAAGGAAGCGGATGCCGACGTGGCAGTTTATGTGCTGGCGCGTAATTCCGGTGAAGGCAAGGACAGACAGTCCGGCGGCGGAGACTATGACTTACATGAAGTGGAAAAGACAGCTATCGCAAATCTGGTAAAACATTATAAGAAAGTAATTGTTGTATTAAATGTTGGCGGAGTGATTGATACCAAATTCTTACGCAGCCAGCAGGGTATCGGTGCGGTTCTTTTGATGAGCCAGGCAGGTAATATCGGTGGACACGCACTGGCAGATGTACTTATGGGTAAAGTGACACCCAGCGGTCATCTGACTACCACATGGGCAGAAAATTATACGGATTATCCGGGCTCCGGGGATTTCAGTTATCTTAACGGCAATATTGATGATGAATATTATAAAGAGGGAATTTATGTGGGCTACCGTTATTTTGACACATTCAATGTGACGCCTGCATATCCTTTTGGCTATGGCAAGTCCTATACGGATTTTGCTGTGGAGGTAAAAGAGGCTGCTCTGGAGGATGGCAGGATATCCGTAAAGGTATGTGTGGCGAATACCGGAAAGAGCTATTCGGGAAAAGAAGTGGTGCAGGTATATTATTCCGCACCTGATGGAAAGCTGGAAAAACCATATCAGGAGCTGGCCGCATATGCGAAAACGAAAGAATTGAAACCGGGCGAACAGGAGGAACTAACCATTTCCTATCCGGTCACAGTGATGGCTTCCTATGATGTGGCGCGTGCGTCCTATGTAATGGAGGCGGGCACCTATTATGTGAGAGTAGGAAATAATTCCCGTAATACCAAAGTGGTGGCTGCGGTGACTCTGGACGCAGAAGCGGTGACGGAGGTACTGGAAAATAAACTGCCACTGGACTGTGAAATGCAGGAATTATCGTCAAAGGGCGTTGTATCATATTCCTATGAGACAGAAGCGAAGGAAAAAGAAGAGGCTGTGAAGCTGTTTCTTGCAGCATCTTCCATTACAGCGAAAAAAGTAAATTATACCACAGTAAACGAGACATTACCGGTATCGGAAAAGACGGCAGAAATTACCGTATCCGATGTGGCTTCCGGCAGGGCTTCGGTGGAAGAACTGGTGGCACAGCTTACGGTGGCCCAGATGGCAGAGCTCTGTGTAGGAACTGCCCGTGGCGGCGTGGGAGAGGACTCTATTGTGGGAATGGCATCCATGTCCTGTCCCGGAGCAGCAGGCGATACCACGAAGGTTATGCTTAACGACAGGGATATCAGAAATATGGCACTTGCGGACGGACCTGCAGGCTTGCGTCTGTCCAGAACCTTTAAGGTGGACAGCAAAGACAATATCATTCCGGCATCCATAGAGGCGCCTATTCCGGGAATTGATTTGATGCTGGAGGGAATGCCTAAGCCCGAAATTCCTGCAGATGCGGTGGACTGTTATCAGTATTGTACCGCAATTCCCATTGCCACACTGCTGGCACAGACATGGGATGTGGCAATGATTGAGGAAGCAGGAGATATTGTGGGAGAGGAAATGACAGAGTTCGGTATTGCGCTGTGGCTGGCTCCCGGAATGAATATCCACAGAAATCCTCTCTGCGGAAGAAACTTTGAATATTATTCCGAGGACCCGCTGGTATCCGGTATGTGTGCGGCAGCGGATACACTGGGTGTACAGAAGCATCCCGGTGTAGGAACCACGATTAAGCATTTTGCTTTCAACAACCAGGAAGACAATCGGATGCATGTGAATGCCCATATTGGAGAGCGCGCTGC
>CAZRZM010000007.1:0-38407 GCA_964604575.1 uncultured Acetatifactor sp. | reverse complement strand
TGCCGGCGTGTCGGAATGGCAGACGAGGCAGACTCAAAATCTGTTGTGGGCAACCACGTGCGGGTTCAAGTCCCGCTGCCGGCATTCACAGCAAAGAGCCGTAAATCAAAGGTTTTCCAGCAAAACCAATGGTTTGCGGCTCTTTTTTACCCAAGTTTTACAAGTACAAAAACACTGCAACAACTATAAATTGTTCTGTTTTTTGTCATGAAATTTGTTTTATCCATCATTGCGTGGCAGTATACAGAGGCTTTTTTGTGTATCTGCGGGAAAATGGGTAATTGTGTTTTATTCCTCCAAAATTTAGTTTGGTGTTTGCTTCTTACCATGTCCATATATTACATCATCATGTATAAACTGCAATATATAAAGTACACAATGATGTATTCCATTTGGGCAAAAATACACAAATAGATACAGCATAAAACAAATTGACATAAAATACATAAAGATGTATTATAAAGAAAACATTAGTAAAGGAAGTGATAGAATGGGAGATAAAAGAAAGAATGTATATAGCGGCTCTATATCTTATAGTAGATTATGGGAAACAATGCAAAGGAGAGGGATAACAAAGCAGGATTTAAAAAAAGACAATTTCAATTTATCGCCTACGCTGGTTAATAGACTTGTAAAAAATGAAAATGTAGCAGTAGATACAATAATGTATTTGTGCGATAAACTGGACTGCCAGCCTTGTGATATTTTGGAATACAAAAAATAAATACACAAGAATGTTTTTGGTGATGACAACAAATAGATAAGAGCTAATAACCCGAAGGGGAGAAAGGAGGTTCAGGAGGTGCAGATTGAATACAGCAGGAAAGCTGTAAAATATATAGATGGATTGGACAGACCCACAAAACAGAGGATAAAGAAAGCAATCGAGGGATTGACAGAACAGCCGCCGATAGGCGATATAAAACTATTACAGGGCTTTACAGACGGCCGAAAACGTCTAAGGACAGGAAAGTATAGGATTATATTTAATTATTGTCCAAATGGAAAAATACAGATATTATATATCATTGATGTAAATTCAAGGGGAGATATATATAAATAATCCCTGGAAAGGAGTTAAAACATGAGTACAGCAACAAAACAAGCTTTGGATCTTATGGAGATTTTGCCGGAAAGCGAACAAAACTTTGCCTTGGAATTTATCAAAAAATTAGTATTAGCCTGGGACCCGGATTTTACAAAGGTCACACCGACAGAACGCGAAGAATTGGAGCAGGCAACAAAGGAAATGGAAAGTGGAGAAACCGTGCCGCATAACGCTATAAACTGGGATTAACATCAAAGCCGCCTATTAATAAGTGCGGCTTTGATTATAAATGCAATAAAGAAAAATGAGTGGCAGCTTGGCTGTGATATGGGAGTTGGTATGAGAGAGATAAAGAAAGCCGCCATAGTGGGGTGTTCCAATGGACAGAGGCCGGAATACAGACAGAAAATAAATTCTCTGGTACAGATACTGGAGGGTATGGGACTGACTGTGGTACAGGGAGAATTTCTATATGCAAAAGAGTCAGTTTTTGCAGGAACTGCACGGGAGCGGGCGGAGAGTCTCATGCAGTTTTACAAAGATGATACAGTGGATGCCATTTTTGATATTTCCGGCGGGGATGTCGCCAATGAGCTTCTTCCTCTGCTGGATCACGGACAGATTGCCGTTTCTGACAAGATGTTCTGGGGATACAGCGATTTAACCACGGTTATCAATGCAGTCTATGCCAGAACGGGCAGACCGGGGGTGCTTTACCAGATAAGAAATTTATTGTATGAGGATGCGGAACAGCAGATACGCAGCTTCCGGGAAACGGTATGCCAGGGGAGAGAAGGTCTCTTTTCCTTTCCTTATGAATTTGTACAGCGGAATGCAATGGAAGGAATTGTGGTGGGCGGCAATATCCGCTGTCTTTTAAAACTGGCAGGTACAGCTTATTTTCCCGATATGAGGAAGAAAATTCTTCTGCTGGAAAGCTTTGGTGGAGAGACTGGGCAGATAGTGACGTATTTAAACCAGTTAAAGCAGATGGGTGTGTTTGAACAGATTAATGGCATCCTTCTGGGAACCTTTACCCGGCTGGAGGAAAAGAGCGGCAGACAGCAAAAGGTGGAGCTGGTGAAGCGATATGCGGGAGAGAAGCTGCCCATAGCGGTGACGCAGGAAGTTGGGCATGGAGCAGACTCCAGGGCAATTATCATTGGCAGGGAGATACGTTTATGAGTACAAAGATAAAAACCATGACAGAGGGAAAACCATCCTCTTTGATTCTGCATTTTGCCCTGTCTTTGATGGCAGGCAACATATTCCAGCAGTTATATACGGTTGTGGATACCATGGTGGTGGGTAAGGCTCTGGGTGTAAATGCGCTGGCAGCGCTGGGGGCGGCAGACTGGCTCAACTGGATGCTTCTGGGCATTATTCAGGGATTTACCCAGGGATTTGCCATACTGATGGCCCGGGAGTTCGGCGCGGGCAATCATGTATCTTTGCGTAAGGTAATCGGCAATTCGGTAATGCTGTCCGCCATATGTTCTCTGGCACTGGTGGGATTCGGGGAAGGGCTGGCGGCGCCGGTGCTGGGGCTGTTGCAGACCCCCGCTGAGATTGTGGGGAATGCCCTTTTATATCTGCGTATTTTGTTTATGGGGATTCCCATTGTAATGATTTATAATCTGCTTGCCTGCATTCTCCGTTCTCTGGGAGATAGCAGGACTCCTTTGTATGCAATGGTGGTGGCATCCCTTGTGAATATTGGACTGGATTTTCTTTTTGTTCTGGGATTCCACTGGGGGATTGCGGGAGCGGCAGCAGCCACCCTGATAGCCCAGATGGTTTCCAGTGTTTATTGCTTTATGTATATTCGCAGAATAGATATTTTACAGTTTTCCAATACTGATTTTAAGCTGGAAGGGAGGCTTACTGGAAAACTTCTTTTGCTGGGACTGCCCATGGCGTTCCAGAACGCCATTATTGCTGTGGGTGGAATGATTGTACAGTTTGTGGTAAACAGTTTTGGTGTGCTTTTTATTGCGGGATTTACTGCTACCAATAAATTGTATGGACTGTTGGAGATTGCCGCCACCTCTTATGGATATTCCATGGTTACTTATGTGGGTCAGAATCTGGGCGCGGGCAAAAAAGACCGTATTCGGCTGGGAATGCGTCAGGCAGTGGTAATTGCCCTGATAACCAGTGTGGTGATTGGGGCTTTAATGCTTTTATTTGGAAAATGGATTCTGGGATGGTTTATTTCAGGCAGTCCCCGGGAGATAGAACAGACCATGAAAGTGGCATACTTTTATCTGGCGGTGATGAGTGTATGCCTGCCTGTTCTTTATGTGCTTCATGTGACCCGTTCTGCCATACAGGGAATGGGAAATACGGTACTTCCCATGGTTTCCGGAATTGTGGAATTTCTGATGCGTACTCTGACGGCCATTGCCCTGCCAATATTTGTGGGAGAGGCCGGTATCTTTTTTGCAGAGGTTATGGCATGGCTGGGAGCGGATGTGGTGTTGGTTATCAGTTATTTCCTGGTAATTCATAAAATTCCGGAGAGTACCTAAACTGTTATCCTAAAAGATATAAAAAATGTAAGAAACTATGGACGCAGGAAGTTGGATAATGTTATACTCTAAGTTGGATAATATTCGTTAAAGGAACGGGATGTTTATGGATTGCAAGGAGTTTGAGAGGCAGATTCCTGATTTCATCAGCAATAAGATGGATTTCATGACACTGAATCGATTTAAAGAACATATGCAGCACTGTGACAGTTGTAAAGAGGAACTGATTATCCAATTCCTTGTTACGGAGGGTATGCAGCGTCTGGAGGAAGGTGATTCTTTTGACCTGCAGAGTGAGCTGGATGAGAGGCTGGAGGAAGCCCAGAGGAAAATACATTTTCACAATATTTTCTTATACGTTGGTGCAGTATTGGAGATTCTGGTTATTTTGATAATCATTTCTATAATTATATGGATGGTACAATAAAAAATGGGTAAAAAATTAGTGTTAATAGACGGGCACAGTATTTTAAACAGGGCATTTTACGGAGTGCCGGAGCTGACCAATGCCCAGGGACTTCATACCAATGCGATTTACGGATTCTTAAATATTATGTTCAAAATTCTGGAGGAGGAGCAGCCGGACTATCTGGCTGTTGCTTTTGATGTACATGCCCCGACATTCCGCCATGAAATGTATGATGCCTATAAAGGAACCCGCAAACCCATGCCTGAGGAACTGCGGGAACAGATTCCGGTGATGAAGGAGCTGCTTGCGGCAATGAATATTGTGGTGATGGAGCATGCGGGCTGGGAGGCAGACGATATTCTGGGGACACTTGCCAAAAAGGCAGAGCAGAATGATATTGCGGTTTCACTGGTGTCTGGTGACAGGGATTTGCTGCAGATAGCCACCGACAGGATTAAAATCCGTATTCCCAAAACCAAGATGGGAAGAACGGAGATAGAAGACTATTATGCAGAGGATGTGCTGCGCGCTTATCAGGTTACACCCGTCCAGTTTATTGATTTAAAGGCGTTGATGGGAGATACGGCTGATAATATTCCGGGAGTGCCCAAGGTAGGGGAGAAAACAGCAACCGCACTGATGGTGGAGTACGGTTCTCTGGAAAATATTTACGCCCATGTGGAAGAAATCACCAAGAAGAGTATCAGAGAATCTCTGATAGAAAATAAAGAACTTGCTGATTTGAGCAGAGTACTTGCGACAATTAAGACGGATTGTGATATTTCGCTGGATTATGAGGCGGCAAGGGCAGAAGGGTTTTATACACCGGAAGCCTATGCAGTATGTAAGAGACTGGAATTTAAGAATTATCTGGGTAAGTTTAAGACGGAAGCCGCGGAACAGGAAAATGAGGCTGTGAAATCCTTTAAGCAGCTCAAAGATTTGGAGGCATTCCGTACACTTACGGATAATATCAAAGAGGAAGAGGAAATAGGACTTTTTCTGCTGCAGGAGAAAAAGGTACTGCTGGGAGTTGCGGTTTCAACTCATCAGGAAACTTATTTTTATGTACTGAACAGGCAGAGTATGGGTGATGGTACAGGACAGCTTTCCCTGTTTGAACCGGTGGCTGAGACAGAGGATGATACCCGGGCGGTGAAGGATATTCTGTTAAAACTGTCGGAGACTGCCAGAATTGCTACTTTTGATATTAAGTCGGAGTATGACTATTTATGGAAAGAGGATACCAGGCGGTATTTTGATGTATTGATAGGAGCGTATCTTTTAAATCCCTTAAAAAGTGATTATGATTTGGAGACCATAGCAGGCGAGCATTTACAGATGATGATTCCGGGGAAAGCGGAAGTCTTCGGCAAAAGCAGTATGGAGGAAAAGCTGGAACAGGATGTGCAGAAAGTGATGGAGTACGCCTGCTATGGCGCTTATGTGGCGCGCAGTGCAGCAAAGGTACTTCGTGGGAAACTGGAACAGACTAAAATGGATGGTCTGATGAAGGAGATAGAGATGCCTTTGTCCCTTGTTCTCTATGATATGGAGAAGGAAGGTGTGGAGGTGCGCAGGGCGGAACTGAAAGCCTATGGTGACGCACTAACCACGCGGATTGAGGAACTGGAAGCATCCATTCACAAGCAGGCAGGTGTAGAGTTTAATATTAATTCTCCAAAACAGCTAGGGGAAGTGCTGTTTGAAACCATGCAGATTCCCGGTGGAAAAAAGACCAAAACCGGATATTCCACAGCGGCTGATGTATTGGAAAAGCTGTCGGGAGAGTACCCCATAGTAAAGGATATTCTGGAATACCGCGGACTGACAAAATTAAAATCCACCTATGCGGATGGACTGGCGGTTTATATTGGGGAGGATAATCGAATCCACACCAATTTTAACCAGACTATTACTGCCACAGGGCGTATCAGTTCCACAGAGCCTAATCTACAGAATATCCCCATGCGCATGGAGCTGGGAAGAAGAATCCGCAAGGTATTTGTACCGAAGGAAGGCTGTATTTTCATGGATGCGGACTATTCCCAGATTGAGCTGCGTGTTCTGGCGCATATGTCCGGTGATGAACAGTTGATTGAGGCATACCGGAAAGAGCAGGATATACACCGGATTACCGCGTCCCAGGTGTTCCATACGCCTTTTGAGGAAGTGACGGACTTACAGCGCAGAAATGCAAAGGCGGTTAATTTCGGTATTGTATATGGCATCAGTTCCTTTGGTCTGAGTCAGGATTTAAGTATCAGTCGCAAGGAGGCGGCAGAATATATTGAACAGTATTTTGCCACCTATCCCAAAGTCAAGGAGTTTCTGGACAGACTGGTTACGGATGCAAAGGAGAATGGCTATATCACGACGATGTTCCACAGAAGACGCCCCATACCGGAGCTTGCATCTTCTAATTTCATGCAACGTTCTTTTGGGGAGAGAGTGGCGATGAACTCCCCCATTCAGGGTACGGCGGCGGATATCATCAAAATTGCCATGATTCATGTCTGGAAAGCCTTAAAGGATGCGGGGCTGCGCTCAAAATTGATTCTACAGGTACATGATGAGCTCCTGATAGAAACTTATAAAGAGGAAGAAGAGCAGGTGCGCAGGATTCTGGAGGATAATATGAAGTCGGCAGCAGACCTGGCAGTGACCCTGGAAGTGGATTTGCACACAGGAGATACCTGGTATCAGGCAAAATAGTCCGGAGGAAGAAAAGTGCGGTTTATTGGGATTACCGGCGGAGTAGGCGCCGGAAAATCAGAAATACTGGGATATATCGGAAAGCATTATCTCTGTGAGATTTATCTTGCAGATGATGTGGCAAGGGAAATTGAAAAACAGGGAACGGACTGTTATCAGAGGCTGGTGGAGCTGCTGGGAACAGGTGTCCTGGATGCAGACGGTGAGTTTGACAGAAAAAAGATGGCGGAGGTTGTTTTTGCAGACAATGCCTTGTTGGAGCAGGTCAATGCCATTGTCCATCCGGCGGTGAAGGACTATCTGCTGGAGCGGCTTAAGGCGGCAGAGCAAAAAGGCCGGGCAGAACTTTTTCTGGTGGAGGCGGCACTGTTGATAGAGACCGGGTACGGTGAGCTTGTGGATGAGATGTGGTATATCTATGCCAGCGATGAAATAAGGGCAAAGCGTCTCGCCCAGGCAAGAGGCTACCATAAGGAAAAGATAGAACAGATTATGGCGAGTCAGCTTTCGGAAGAGGCATTCCGGAAAGCGAGTACTTTTGTGATTGATAACAGCGGTCCGCTTGCGGACAGCTATCAGCAAATAGATAAGAAACTGGAGGCTTTTACATGGCGGGAATAAGGGAAGGTCAGGGAGAATTGGTTTTTGGTCTGGATATTGGAACCAGAAGTATCGTGGGAACTGTGGGACAACTGGAAGGCAACAAGTTCCATGTCATGGCACAGCGCGCAAAAGAGCATGAGACAAGGGCGATGCTGGATGGACAGATTCACGATATCATGAAGGTGGGAGAAACCATCAATCAGGTGAAAGAAATGCTGGAAAAGGATTTAGACAGAAGCCTGACAGATGTCTGTATCGCAGCGGCGGGCCGTGTGCTCAGAACCATTACCACCTTTGTGGAATATCAGTATGAGAATGACAGAGAGATTACCGATGAAGATATCAGCGCTTTGGCAACCATGGGTGTGGAGAAGGCGTATGAGGAATTTCAGAAAACAAATGATACGGATATGAAATTTTACTGTGTAGGCTATACCCCTATGCGTTATTACCTCAATGGCTACCAGATGAGCAATCTTCAGGGACATAAGGCAAAGACTGTGGGGATTGATTTGATTGCCACATTTCTGCCGGATGATGTGGTGGATGGCTTGTATAAGGCAGTGGAGCTTGCCGGACTTCGTGTGGCAAATCTTACGCTGGAGCCTATTGCTGCCATTCAGGTGGCAATCCCTGAGAAGTTCCGGATGTTAAATATGGCACTGGTGGATGTGGGTGCAGGAACCAGTGATATTTCCATAACCAAAGACGGAACCATCACCGCTTATGGAATGATTCCCATTGCGGGAGACAGTCTGACAGAGATTATCGTACAGCACTGTCTGGTTGATTTTGAGACAGCAGAGCAGATTAAACGCAAAAGCGGTGTGCAGGAAACCGTGGAATATGCGGATATTATGGGACTTCCCCAGACCATTACCGCGACGCAGGTCAATGAGCTTCTGGCGCCTTCTGTGGAAAAAATGACACATATGGTGGCAGAGTGTATCCGGGAGCTGAATGGTGACAAGCCGGTCAGCGCCGTGTTTGTGGTGGGCGGCGGCGGAATGATTTCCGGTTATACCGAGCAGTTGGCAGAGGAACTGGAAATTGTGAAAGAACGTGTTGCCATCCGGGGGCAGGAAGTCATGCAGAATATTATTTTTGAAAATGAAGATGCCCGCAAAGATTCCCTGATGGTTACCCCCATCGGTATCTGTTTAAGTTTTTATGAGCAGAGCAACAACTTTATTTTCGTGGAGTTTAACGGTAACCGCATTAAGCTGTATGATAACGGAAGACTGTCTGTGGCAGATGCGGCAGTGCAGTCCCAGTTTTCCAATGAAGATTTGTTCCCGAAGAGAGGAAAGGCCCTTGCCTTTACGGTAAACGGAAAAGCCCGTATGGTCCGGGGATTACAGGGTGAGGCGGCTGTAATTACAGTGAATGGGGAGGCTTCGGATATTTATGCCCAGATACATAACGGAGACAAGGTGGAACTGGTGTCCTCCACCATGGGAGAGCCGGCGAAGCAGGAGCTGGGTAAACTGGCAGAGCTTTCTGACAGACTGCATGTTTATGTCAATGGCATGAAGATTGATTTGCCAAAGACTGCGGAAGTAAACGGAGTCCGACAGAATGAATTTTATCAGATTCGGGAAAATGACGATATTCAGGTGCGCAATTCCTATACGGTGCGGGAGGTTGCAGAATTTCTGGATATGCCTCTGGGGGCAGACCTTCGTGTCAATGACACGGCGGCAAAAGCGGACACCAGAGTTTACGAGAACTTCACTATAAGCTGGAATACCGGGAAGCCATATGAGGAGGAACTGCCCACAGAAGAGACCTCAACAGAGGAGGCTTTAACAGAAGAGACTTCAACGGAGGGGACTTCAACAGAAGAGACTTTGACAGAGGAGACTTCAACAGAAGAGACCATAACAGAAGAAATCTTAAAAGAGGAAACTCCAAAAGAAGAAACGATAAGCGGGGAGCCGTCAACAGAAGAGATTTCCCCAAATAAGGACAGGGTGGAAGCAGAACCGGAGCAGGAGGTTTCCAAAGAGAGTGTTCCGGAAAGTGTAAACAAAGAGGATGGAACCCAGGAAAATCAGGAGCCGCCCAAAACAGACATCTATGTGATTGTCAATGCCAAGGCAGTTTATCTGAAAGGCAAGCCACAATATGTATTTGTTGATGTGTTTGATGTGATTGATTTTGATTTAAAGGCATCCAGGGGAAGGGGTATTGTGACCCTGTTAAACGGCAGACCGGCGCAGTATATGGAGACGCTGACCGAGGGTGATATCATAGAGATTTACTGGAAGGAATAGGGAAACGAAAGACAATGAGATTATGTAGTATTGCAAGTGGAAGCAGTGGAAACTGTATCTATGTGGGTTCAGAAACCACGCATCTGCTGGTGGATGTTGGAATCAGTGGTAAACGTACAGAGGCGGGATTGAATCACCTTGGTCTGAAAGTGTCAGAGCTGGACGGTATTCTTATTACACATGAACATGCGGACCATATAAACGGTCTGGGTGTGATTGCCCGTAAATATGGAGTGCCCATCTATGCCACAAAGGGAACCATAGAAGCCATTTTGACAAGTGGATGTGCAGGTAAAATAGAAGAAAGCCTTTTTCATGAAGTGCGGGAGGATGTGAAACTGGGTATCAAGGATTTGACGATTAATCCTATGAGGATATCCCATGATGCCGCACAGCCGGTTGCGTACCGTATTGCATATGGAAACAGAAAGGTGGGTATCTGCACCGATTTGGGTGTTTACAATGAATATACGGTGGAATGCTTAAAAGGAATGGATGCCCTGTTGCTGGAAGCCAACCATGATGTAAAAATGTTGCAGGTGGGTCCCTATCCCTATTATTTGAAACAGCGTATTCTGGGGGAGAGAGGTCATTTATCCAATGAAAATTCAGGACGTCTGTTATGCAGGATACTGCATGATAAGCTGGAAAATATAATTCTGGGACATCTGAGCAAGGAAAACAATCTGCCTGAGCTTGCCTATGAGGCAGTGCGTATGGAAATCAGTATGGGAGATAACCCTTATAAGGCAGAGGATTTCAGGATTCAGGTGGCAAACAGAAGTGAAATATCACCAATAGTTCATATCGCCTGATAAAACATTTTGGGGAAGGAAGCCGCCAAAAGGGCAGAATGAGAGGAAATATGAAAAAGAAGATAGTATTGCTAATGTTGTGCATGGGACTGCTTCTGGCAGGCTGTAATACTGCAAAGAATGTGGATGAAAATATAGGAACGGAAAATAATACAGAAGACCAGACCACAGATAACCAGGCGGAGAGCGAACCGGAGAGAGAGCCTGTTACCTACAGGCTGGTCTGGAGCGATGAGTTTGACGGGGAAGAAATTGACACTACAAAATGGGATTTCCAGTATGGTACCGGTAATTTATACGGTGTACAGTTCTGGGGAAATAATGAGGAACAGTATTATACCAGCCGTGAGGAGAATGCCAGAGTGGAGGATGGGAAACTGCTTATTACAGCGATAAAGGAAGAAAATCGCTTTAAAGGAATGCAGTATACTTCTGCGCGTATGCGTACCATTACCAATACCGGAGAAGTTCTCTATGCTACCACATATGGAAAAGTAGAAGCGAGAATTAAGCTTCCTGCAGGCGACGGCATCTGGCCTGCATTCTGGATGCTGCCGGCAGACCAGAATGCTTACGGCGCATGGGCGGCTTCAGGTGAAATTGACATCATGGAGGTCCGCGGAAGACTTCCGGCAGTTGTAAATGGAACATTACATTACGGCGGTACGTTTCCTACCAACACATATACGAACCAGAGCTACGAATTACCTGAGGACATGGATACTACCGAATATCATAATTATAGTATTGAGTGGGAGCCGGATGAAATCAGATGGTATGTGGATGATGTGTGCTATTTCACTATGACAAGCGATGACTGGTATTGTGTCAGCGCCGGAGAGGTGAAGGAGTGTGCGGATTCTGCGCCCTTTGATGTCCCTTTTTATATTCTGCTGAATGTGGCAGTGGGCGGCGATTTTGACCCGGAGGCTGATATGACCGATACGGTTTTTCCCGCAACCATGGAAGTGGATTATGTGAGGGTTTATGAGGCTGAGAAGACAGAAGGATAAAACGCGCTTGCAAAAACAGCAGATTTGTAGTTAAATAATAAAAGTATATGGACATCGCCGTCTTGGGCGGAATGGAGGACACATGAAAAAGACAATTATTACAGTAGTGGGTAAAGATACGGTCGGTATCATTGCAAAAGTATGTACTTATCTTGCGGAAAATGAGATTAATATTCTGGACATTTCCCAGACCATTGTGCAGGATTATTTTAATATGATGATGATTGTTGACACGAATAAGATGAGCAAACAGTTTGGAGATATGGCAGATGAGCTTGCCGCTCTTGGGGAAAAAATTGGTGTTGTAATCAAATGTCAGAAGGAAGAGATTTTTGATAAGATGCACAGAATATAATTTCCGGGGAGAGAGGCAGACAGTCAGATGATTAATTTATATGAAGTTACAGAAACCAATAAAATGATTGAGGAAGAAAATCTGGATGTGCGTACCATAACACTGGGTATCAGCCTTCTGGACTGTATTGATTCCGATTTGCAGAGATTAAAAGACAAGATTTATACAAAAATATACGATGCCGCCAGGGATTTGGTTAAGACCGGAGAGGAGATATCCAGGGAATTCGGTATTCCCATTGTGAATAAAAGAATTTCCGTGACCCCCATTGCTTTAATTGGAGGTGCGGCGTGTAAAACAGTGGAGGACTTTGCAGAGATTGCAAAGACACTGGATAAGGTGGCACATGAAGTAGGCGTCAATTTTATCGGAGGATATTCTGCACTGGTAAGCAAGGGAATGACTTCTGCGGATGAGCTGTTGATTCGTTCCATTCCTCTGGCGCTGTCTACAACAGAGAGAGTGTGCAGTTCTGTAAACTTAGGTTCCACCAAGACAGGCATTAATATGGATGCCGTGAAGCTGATGGGTGAGATTGTGAAGGAAACCGCAGAATATACTAAGGAAGATGATTCTCTTGGATGCGCCAAGCTGGTGGTATTCTGCAATGCACCGGATGATAATCCGTTTATGGCAGGCGCTTTTCATGGCGTGACAGAGGCGGACAAGATTATCAACGTGGGTGTCAGCGGTCCCGGCGTGGTAAAGACTGCCCTGGAAAAAGTGCGTGGAGAGAATTTTGAAGTGCTCTGCGAAACCATTAAGAAAACAGCATTTAAAGTGACGCGTGTAGGGCAGTTAGTAGCAAAAGAGGCATCCAAGATGCTGGGTGTACCTTTTGGTATTGTGGATTTATCTCTGGCGCCTACTCCGGCAATCGGTGACAGTGTGGCAGATATCCTCTGTGAAATAGGACTGGAATATGCAGGTGCGCCCGGTACCACTGCGGCACTGGCACTGTTAAACGACCAGGTGAAAAAGGGTGGTGTTATGGCATCCTCCTATGTGGGGGGACTCAGCGGCGCATTTATTCCCGTAAGTGAAGACCAGGGAATGATTGATGCGGTTGTGGCAGGTGCTTTGACACTGGAAAAATTAGAGGCGATGACCTGCGTATGTTCCGTTGGTCTGGATATGATTGCGATTCCCGGTGATACCAGAGCCACTACCATTTCCGGCATTATTGCGGATGAGATGGCAATCGGTATGGTAAACCAGAAGACCACAGCCGTCCGTATTATTCCGGTTATCGGAAAAGATGTGGGAGAGACGGTGGAATTTGGCGGACTGCTGGGCTATGCGCCGATTATGCCGGTAAATAAATTTTCCTGCGATGCCTTTGTCAACAGGGGCGGCAGAATCCCGGCGCCGATTCATAGTTTTAAGAATTAAGTGTAGAAATAGAAAATAATCTGCAGATAAGTAATTATCAGCAGGAATGCAATAAAAAGATACCCAGAAGTTCCAGCAAGGAATCTTCGGGTATCTTTCATTTTATAGTAGTTATACAATCACAATGGGAGTGCTGTATTCGTTTTCCATGGGTCTGGCGGTCAACTGAGCCAGAGTACTCTGGTAGATATCATTCATGCGTACTTCGTTCTGCAGCATGGCATAGGCAGAAGCGTTTAACAGTTTGTCCGCATCCGCCAGTTTACTGATGAGCGGGATGGAGGCATTCTCTTTGATGGCACTAAGGAGAGGGGTGCTGTCCTTGCGGAAACCTAGAATGCGGGCATAGGGAACATAGTCTGTCTGTTTATAGTTTTCCATCTGCTCCTTTTTTAAATCCAGCAGAATATGTAACAGGCACCGGCTGATACGGGTGTAAGTCATGTCTTTGGTTTTTAATAAGTCACAGAAAGCATCATAGGACTGGAATTCATATAAATGATTTACAATGCGGTCGGAAAGTTCCGGGGATATGTCCATATAATCCGCATAACCATGTGCTTTCTCCTGAATCAGTTTGTAGTGCAGCGCCATGGACAGAGTGTTACTGTACATAAAGTTGCGGTTACCACATGCTTTTTCCATTATGTCATAGACTTCAGCCGGAAGCTGGGTTTTTAGCTGTGTCAGATGTTGACCGGCGATAAGGGCGTGACGGATTGCCCGGGCAGAGCACTGATGTTCTCCCAGCCGTTTGTCATGGTAGTCTGCCCCCACGCGGATGGTTGTCATTGGCGTGATGGCGCTGCCACGGCGCAGAAGAGCTTTGATATATTCAATACCCAGTATGTTGTTGGGGGAACTGAGTACATCACGGCTGTTGCTTAAGGATGCGTCGTACTGCAACAGGGCGTTGGTGCGCGCAATGGGATAGGAGATACCCAGCTTCAGTTGTGTTTTGAGGGACTTGCTGAAAACCTCCGGTTCTTCCAGCAGAATCCGTGCAATACGTTCGAGAACCTCAATATTGCCGCACTCGCTTCCGAAGCAGAGATGGGTTACTACGCCGAGCTTATCCGCCAGGGCCACAGCGCCATTTGCAAAATATTCCGCGCTGCATACGGCATAGCAGGTGGGCAGTTCCAGACACAAATCCGCACCGTTTAACAGAGCCATATGGGCGCGTTCAAATTTATCCAGCAGGGCAGGAGCGCCGCGCTGTACAAAATTACCACTCATAATAACAATGGTGTAGTCGGCACCGGTTTTTCTGGTGGCATTCGCAAGATGATATTTGTGCCCATTGTGAAAGGGGTTGTATTCAGCAATGATTACATTTACTTTCATGATATGGCTCCTTTCGCGAAATTTATCTTGTACCATATTTATGTATTTAGTATAATATAAATGGCTTCGTTTGTTAAGACTATTCCGTAAGGAAAAAACAAGAAAATGCAATTTTTTTTTTATAAATTGATTCAGGTGCGGGAAGCCCCGATGCTATATTCCAGAAAGGAGAAAATATATGTCATATATTGATATGATTAAGGAGAGAGCGCGTCTCGACAAAAAAACAATTGTAATGCCGGAGTCCAATGACAAAAGAACTCTGATAGCCGCGGCAAAGATTATGGAGGAAGGGATTGCCAACATTATTATGGTGGGCAATGAAGAAAAAATTATGGATGGCGCGGGCTGGCTGGAAGTAGATCTGGACGGAGTGGAGGTTATTAATCCGGCAACCACACCCAGACTGGATGAGTATGTTAATTTACTGTATGAAACCAGGAAGTCAAAGGGAATGACACTGGAGAAGGCGAGGGAAATTCTGTTAAATGATTATCTCACCTTTGGTATTGTGATGGTAAAGGCAAACCATGCGGACGGTATGGTGGCGGGTGCCTGCCACTCTACAGCAGATACACTGCGTCCTGCGCTGCAGATTTTGAAAACGGCTCCCGGTGTAAAGCTGGTATCGGCATTTTTTGTTATGGATACGGTCTTTAAAGACCAGGGAGAAAACGGTACGTTTATTTTTGCGGACTGTGGTTTGAATCAGGACCCCAGTGCAGAAGATTTGGCTGCAATCGCGGAGTCCTCAGCGAGAAGCTTTAAGTCCCTGATTGGTCCGAGACCGGTCATTGCCATGCTCAGTCATTCCACCAAGGGAAGTGCAAAACATGCACTGGTGGATAAGGTGGTGGAGGCCACAAGGATTGCAAGGGAACAGTACCCCCACCTGACTATCGACGGAGAATTACAGCCGGATGCGGCGCTGGTTCCCGGAGTGGCGAAAACCAAATCACCGGGAAGTACAGTGGGCGGAAGAGCCAATGTTCTGATTTTCCCCAATCTGGATGCCGGTAATATCGGATATAAGCTGGTGCAGAGACTGGGAGGGGCAGAGGCCTACGGACCTATGCTGCAGGGCATTGCAAAGCCTGTAAATGATTTGTCCAGAGGCTGCTCCTGGCAGGATATTGTGGGCGTTGTGGCGCTTACAGCGGTGCAGGCGCAGTTAGTGTAGTGTGTAAATGATGCAGAAATTATGCCAAAAAGATGCAAAAGAAATGCAGGCAGGATATAGAAAATAATGTAGAAATAGGAGATTGTTATGAATATTTTAGTAATTAACTGTGGAAGTTCTTCTCTGAAATTTCAGCTTATCAACTCGGAATCCGAGCAGTGTATAGCGAAGGGAATCTGTGAGAGGATTGGCATTGACGGAAGTATGATTTCTTATACCCCCCGGGGAGGAGAGAAAGAGAAAAAAGTAACCCCCATGCCGGATCATACGGAAGCGATTCGTCTGGTGCTGGAGGCGCTTACGAATCCGGATACCGGTGTTGTCACGAATCTGGACGAGATTGGTGCGGTGGGACACCGCATCGTACATGGTGGGGAGAAGTTTGCACAGTCCACAATTATTACGGATGAGATTATTAATGCCATTAAAGAATGTAATGAACTGGCGCCCCTGCACAATCCTGCCAATCTGATTGGGATTGACGCCTGTCGGAAACTGATGCCGGATACGCCAATGGTGGCTGTTTTTGATACGGCTTTTCACCAGACCATGCCCGAGGAGGCGTACCTCTATGGTCTGCCCTATGAATATTATGAGAAATACAGGGTGAGGAGATATGGTTTCCATGGTACCAGTCATTCCTATGTTTCCAAAAGAGCAGCCCAGGTGCTGGACAAGGATTACGACAGCCTGAAAATGATTGTATGTCATCTGGGCAATGGCGCAAGTGTATCCGCCGTCAAAAACGGACAGTGTGTGGATACCTCCATGGGACTTACCCCCCTGGAGGGACTGGTAATGGGAACCCGCTCCGGTGATATTGACCCTGCCATTATGGAGTTTATTGCACATAAGGAAGGTAAAAATATTGATGAAGTTATGACGATTCTAAACAAAAAGTCCGGTGTACTGGGACTTTCCAATAATCTTTCCTCTGACTTCCGGGATTTGGAGGATGGTTATTTTGCAGGGGATGAGAATGCTGTCAGGGCTATGAAAGTATTCTGTTATCGTGTTGCAAAGTACATTGGCGCTTATGCCGCTGCCATGAACGGAGTGGATGTTATCTGTTTTACCGCAGGAATCGGTGAGAATACAGCCATTGTCCGTACACTGGTATGCGAACATCTGGGCTATCTGGGTGTTACTCTGGATGAGACAGAGAATCACAAACGTGGTGAGGAGATTCCCATTTCCACACCGGACAGTGCAACCACAGTCATGGTGATTCCCACCAATGAGGAGCTTGCGATTGCCAGAGAGACTGTGCGGCTGATAAAATAGTAAACAATACAAACAAAAGCTGGTGGAACAACGGTGGTGAGAGAATGAAAAGACGGATTTGTACCATGGCGCTTCTCCTTTTTGCCCTTGCAGGAGGCAGTATTTGTGCCGGAAGGGCAAAGGCGGAGACAGTCCGCGATGATGAACAGACAAAAGCACTGTTTCAGGAATACGAGGAGCGTTTTGATTCCATTGTTTATCAGAAAGATATTGAAGAGGCAGGTTTTTCGGTGATAGAGGAGCAGGTTTTTCCTGTCATACTGGAATCCTTCGGAGAGGAGGAGCTTTCCTTTCTGCCTGCCATGGATGAAACCTATCACCGTCTGGCGCTTTTTCTGGCGGATGGCGAGGGAAACATTGTTTACAAATCCAATCAATTGGAGACTAATTTCCTGCAGAAAGGAGTTATGTCCCAGCCAACCAGGGAACTGACAGCCGTGTCCTTTCAGGATGCCAATGGGGACGGCAGAACAGATATTATACTGATAACCAAATGTATGAATGATTCCGGGGACTACGCAGGCAGGACATATAAGGTCGGGGATGTACTTTTTCAGGGAGAGGGTTTGTTTTACCGTGACTGGAGGGTTTCGGATAAAATAAACCGTTTCAGCATGAACAAGAGCGCCAACTGTATTGCGTCTTTTGTGCGTGGGGAAAGTTCCACAGAGGTACTGTATACGGCGACGACGCTGGAGGAACTGCTGGACAACGGTTTTTCTGTTATAGAGGAGCAGTGCTACTGGCGTAATTTTGAAAAATTAGGAAGGCTTCGTGTGGTTCCGGGAATTATCCGAATTTCGGAATATGATATTTTCATGATATATCTGGTGAATGAACAGGGATATATTGTCTGGAGTTTTGACCCTATGGGGGACAATGATAATCTATATGCACTCAAGGGCATTACAGGCAAAGATATGGACGGCGACGGCATGAAAGATTTGGTGGTGCTTGCCAGATACAGCAGTGAGGGAGAAGAGGGAGAACTGATAGTACATACGGACTGTGCCATTTATTATCAGAGAACCAGTGGCTTTGATATTGATACGGAATTTGGCAAGGTGTATCAGTGTACGGAAGAAGATACTCTGGAAGAACTGGTGAACAGGATACGCGAATACTGGGGCTGGCAGGTTCAACTGGTGTCTGCGGAAGGGGAAGGGGCAGACGCAGCGGCAGCAAAGTATAGGGAAGAGAGAAACGATAATGATTAAGATACTGATTGTGGATGATGAAAAATCCATCTGTGATTTGATAGACATTAACTTATCTGCTGCCGGATATCACTGCAGGACAGTGCAGGATGGACTGGCAGCAATTGATTTAATAGAGCAGGAAAGTTTTGATTTGATATTGCTGGATGTCATGCTTCCGGGTGCGGATGGGTATGACATTATGGAATATATCCGTCCTTTGAAAATTCCGGTTATTTTCATTACAGCCAAACATGAGGTTAAGGACAGAGTCAAAGGATTGAGGCTGGGAGCAGAGGATTATCTGGTAAAACCCTTTGAAGTGGTGGAACTGATGGCAAGAGTGGAGGTGGTACTGCGCAGATACAATAAGAACCAGCGCCTTCTCCAGGCAGGAGATGTGGTTGTGGATGTGGAGGCCCGCAAGGTTACCAAAGCCGGGAGGCCGGTAGTGCTTACCAACAAAGAATATGGATTACTGGTGCTGTTTATCCAGAACAAAAATGTTGCCTTGTTCAAAGAGACTCTGTATGAAAAAGTCTGGGAAGATGAATATATTGCAGACAGCAGGACACTGGAGCTGCACGTGCAGAGACTGCGCAGGAAAATGGGATGGGAGGACTCTCTTGTGGCAGTCTATAAAGTGGGTTACCGGCTGGAAGTAAAATAGAAGTAACTGTCCTGCTTTGTATCCTATCACGCTGCCGGACTATAGTCATTCCTATTCAGACACGTTTCCACTTGGATAAAAACGTAACGGACACATAAGGCACCAAAGTACGGTGCCTAAGTGCCGACGTTTTTATACAGTCTTCATAGGAACAACTATAGTCCGGTAGCGTGACAGGATACAAAGCAGGACGGTTACAGGTAGAAAGAGGTGTGGTGACAAAGTGAAATTTTCCTATAAAATACTGCTTTGGTCCATTATCATTATGGCGGCGGCATTTGGTGCCAGCGGATACTTCTTTGTAAATTATGTGTTTGACACCTCAATAGACAGAGAAGTGGGTCAGGCACTGGATGAAAGCAGTATTATCCAGTTTGCCTTTGAGACAGCAGCGCTTAATATTCCGACAAAATATGGTGTGCTACAGAACTCCACGATTGAACAGATTGGATTGAATCTGGAATCAGGAGGTCAGGGGGGACGTCTGCTTAGAATTTCGGATGAAAGCAAAAATCCTCTGTATACCAGCGAGGGCTTTGCGGAGGATATGGAGCTATTGATGCAGATTGACGGGCAGAGCCGTATCTATCAGGTGATTCGTCTGGGTGAGCATTACTATGTACAGACAGGTACTGCTCTGGATGCTCTTGACAGAATTCTTTATCTGGAGACAATGCTGGATGTGACGGAAGTGTTTGAGGAGAGAGCCCAGGGATTTTCGGTATACCGGAGAGTATCTCTGGTTATGCTGGTGTGCAGTTCCCTTATTATGTTTCTGATTTCTTTTCTGCTGACAAAACCCATTCGTATTTTGACAACCGCCACAAAGCGTATGGCAGATGGTGATTACAGTTACCGGGCGGAGCGAATCAGCAATGACGAAATGGGGCAGTTGACTACCGATTTCAACCAGATGGCAGGTGCGCTGGAAGAAAATGTGGGAAAACTGGAAAATGAGATTCGTGCGAGAGAAGATTTCATTGCTGCATTTTCCCATGAACTGAAAACGCCCCTTACATCTATTATCGGATATGCGGATGTACTGCGCTCCCGCAAGCTGGATGATGAAAAACATTTTATGTCAGCCAATTACATATATACAGAGGGAAAACGCCTGGAGACGATGGCATTTCGGCTTCTGGATATTATTGTTACCAAGAGAGTGGATATGAAATTGCAGAAGACGGATGTGTCAGTGCTGTTTCAATATCTTCAGGATATCTATGCGGAAAATAAGGATTACCGTCTGCTGGTCAGGTACGATGCGGCGCATGTGGATATTGAAGTGAATCTGATAAAGACCGTTCTGTTGAATCTGGTGGATAATGCCTGCAAAGCATCAGAAGCAGGTATGACAGTGGAAATTACAGGACGCAGGGACCAGAATGGCTATCTGTTTTCTGTGAGAGATTATGGTGTGGGTATACCGGAGGAGGAATGCAGGAAAATAACAGAGGCATTTTATATGGTGGATAAGTCCCGTTCCCGCAGCAGAAATGGCGCCGGACTGGGACTGGCGCTCTGTGAGGAAATACTTCATATGCACCACAGCGAGTTAAACATTGTGAGTAAGTTAGGCGAGGGAAGCTGTATCAGCTTCCTGCTTCCGATGGAGGAGGTGGCAGATGATGCAAAAGAGAAAGCTTAATGTATTGATTGTAATCACTGCGGTGCTTACCCTTGTTTTCGCTGTCTGGGGACCGGAACAGATGGCCCGTTACAAGGACAGGACAACCTTAAACCAGATTAAGGAAGAGCCGGAGGAGAGAAGCAGCGAAGGATACCGTTATTCCTTAAACAGCAATGAAAAGTTATATGTGCTTTCCAAGTGTCTCACCAATCAGGTACTCCCCCAGAGTGGGCTCAGTTCCATGACAAGACTGGAGACAGATGTGAATTATGAAGAATTAACCGGAAACTATGCTTTTGTGGTAAACCACAGGGGACCCTCGGAAAAAGAAATTACGGACGAGGAGGTCTATGAGACCTGTAACGAGGGAATCCGTCAGTTAAAGGAGCTGGGGATTTTTCCGGAAGAGCTGCGGATGATAAATGCGTCTTCCTATGATGCGGTTTTATACTCCGCCATTGATGTGCTGGAGCCCAGGAACAATATGTCGGTGTGGAAAGTGAGTCTGGCAACGGACAAACAGAATGCCAACAAGGAAAACCGTCTGCTGGATGCCTATATCGACGCGGATACCGGTAAGATATATGAGTTTTATCTCCGTATGGAGGGTGACTGGGATAGTATCGACCCGGATGAACTGATTGCAAAATGGAGTGACTATCTGGGACTGACAGGACAGGAGGAATACGAGGATGTGAATCCTCTGTTAGAGACAACATCTTATTATAAAAAGTACAAATTCAGTGGTGTGGATGATGGCAGTACTATTGTCACGATAGGATTTTATGAAGGAATCCATGAGCTTTTTTTGAAGATTTCAAAGTGATGATGCGAAATGTATGCAAAAAATATGAGAATTTGATGAAAAAAGGATGAATTTATGATGTGGCTTCTGTATATGATTGTTTTAGAGAGAAACGAGGCATATACAGAAGGATAAAACGTTCTTGATGCTTCGAAAAAAAGGAAGAGGGACAGAGCGTTATGTATGTAAGTTATGACAATTATCGGTATCGCAATTACCATAAAAGGAGCAGGGTGCGCAGAGCCATTTTAAAAAAGCTGCTGTTTTGTACACTGAAGCTGGGCAGTTATCTGAGTATATTTATTCTGGTGGGATTTATTGTGGCACTGGCGGGCAGGCAGGTGGGTTCCCTTGGAGAGGGTGTGTATACTGCCGCAAACATAGATGTCAGGGTAGAGGAAGAAAATCTGTCCCAGATGCTGTTTTCAGGTGAGGAAAATGGCGGGGAAAATATTACGGTGGTGGAGAAAGAACGCACCACGCCTTTGATTGTGCTGGACCCCGGACATGGCGGGGAGGATGACGGCTGTACAAGAAAGGATGTTCGGGAGAAAGATATTAATCTGGAAATTGCCAGACTCGCTAAGGATAGGCTGGTGAATATGGGGTATGAGGTAGTGCTCACCAGAGAGGGCGACGAGTCACGCACGTTGGAGGAAAGAGTACAGTGTGCCAATGACATAGATGCGGACCTCTTTGTCAGTATCCATCAGAATGCGTGTGAGGAAAAGGAATCATCTATCTGTGGTATCGAGACGTGGTATCATGGGGCAAAGGGAGAGGAGAGCAAACATCTGGCACAGTTGCTCCAGAAGGGTATTATAGAGAATACAGGAGCTTTGGACAGAGGAGTTGTGTCGGATGAATCCTTGTATGTGATACGGGAGACTGATATGCCGGCATGTCTTGTGGAGACCGGATTTTTGTCAAACAGCAAGGAGAGAAACCTGCTTACTTCTGAGGAATATCAGGAGAAAATTGCGGCAGCAGTTGCAACGGCGATTGATTTGTATTATCATCCCAAGACCATGTACCTGACCTTTGATGACGGACCTTCGGAGGAGAATACCAACAGAGTACTGGATATTTTAAAGGAGAAAAATATTAAGGCAACCTTTTTTGTGGTGGGCGAAAATGTGAGAAAGCATCCTGATGTGGCGAGAAGAATTGTGAATGAGGGGCATACCATAGGTATCCACTGCAACAACCATGAATATGAAGAAATCTATGGGAGTGTGGACAGTTATGTGGCTGATTTTGAGGAGGCATACAATGCTGTTTATGAGGTGACAGGGGTGGAAGTAAAGCTGTTCCGCTTTCCCGGAGGCAGTATTAACGCCTATAATAAAAAAGTCTATAAAGATATCATAGAGGAGATGACAGAGCGGGGATATATTTATTTTGACTGGAATGCAAGTCTGGAGGATGCGGTAAGCAAGTCCACGCCGGAGACACTGATTGAAAATGCAAAGAATAGTACCCTTGGCAGAAAAAAGGTGGTTATGCTGGCCCATGATATTGTATATAACACCACACTCTGCCTGGAGGAGCTGCTGGAGCAGTTTCCGGAGTATGAGCTGGAGCCTCTTACCGAGGATGTTACACCGGTACAGTTTTAATAAAAAATTCTTGACACATTTTCTTTTCGGGAGTAATATAATAAAAAATAAATATTGGCTTTAGAAACCGTTGATGTGGAGATAAAAACAGTTCGTGCACTTACAGAGAGACCGGATGCTGAGAAAGGTTGGAAACGCAGTCTGTTAAATGGACCACTGAGGGCGCAGGGAACAAAATGGGAATCATTTTAAGTATTCTGCGACGTAGGGCATACGTTAGTTGCCGGGGATATGATGGTATCCTGTAAGAGCGCACAGGCTGCGAAACAAGGTGGCACCGCGAGATGTAGAATGAGATTTAACATCCCGTCCTTGACAAAATATATTTTTGTCGGGACGGGATTTTTTTGTCGTATAGGAAAGTTTGCCCTATATTAAAATACTCCGCGGGGATGTGAAATGCTTTTTATATCAACAAAAACAAACATAAAAGGAGGATGAGAGAATGAACATACAACCCACACTGGAAGAATGTAAGAAACTGGCGGAATCCGGCAGATACGGGGTGATTCCCATCAGCGCGGAAATTTATGCAGACACATCTACTCCCATAGAGGTGCTCAGAACATTAAAGAAGGTAAGTCAGCATGTCTATCTGCTGGAGAGTGCGGAAGCGGATAAAAAATGGGGCAGATATTCTTTTCTGGGATATGACCCGCTTCTGGAAATTACCTGCTATAACGGTGTCATTACAGAGAAGTCACCCATGACAACCAGAACTTCCACAGAGGATGTGAGAAGCTATATCCGCAGCGTCATTGCAGAGAATAAAAGCCCGGAATTTCCCGGACTGCCATCCTTTACCGGAGGTCTGGTGGGCTATTTTTCTTATGACTATATAAAATACAGCGAGCCGACCCTGAAGCTGGATGCAGAAGATGAGGAGCATTTTCAGGATGTGAACCTGATGCTGTTTCATAAAGTAATTGCTTTTGATAA
This sequence comes from uncultured Acetatifactor sp., assembly GCA_964604575.1. Classification (GTDB taxonomy): domain Bacteria; phylum Bacillota; class Clostridia; order Lachnospirales; family Lachnospiraceae; genus Acetatifactor. The sequence goes on along the minus strand of CAZRZM010000007.1, from coordinate 14,580 downwards.
TTACAGACAAAAGATTATTTTAATATATAATGTGAAAACAGATGATATGGAAACCAATTACCATAAGGCAGTGATGGAACTGGATAATATGAAGCAGCTTGTACAAAAAGGCGAGAGGGCACAGAATGTTCCCCTGCGTTTAAAGAGTGATTTCAAGCCCCTGTTTCACGAAGAAGAGTATTGCCGGATGGTAAACAGGGGAAAGCAGTACATTAAGGAAGGTGATATTTTTCAGGTGGTGTTATCCAATCGTCTGGAAGCGGAGATGGAGGGAAGTCTGCTGGATGCCTACCGTGTACTGCGTACCACCAATCCGTCACCGTATATGTTCTATTTTTCCGGTACGGACGGCGAGATAGCAGGCGCCAGCCCGGAAACTCTGGTAAAGCTGGAAAATGGAAAGCTTTATACGTTTCCTCTGGCAGGAACCAGACCCAGAGGCAGAACAGACGCAGAGGATATTGCCCTGGAGAAAGAGCTTCTTGCCGATGAAAAAGAGCTGGCAGAACACAATATGCTGGTGGATTTGGGCAGAAATGATATCGGTAAAATCAGCAGAATCGGAACGGTGGCAGTGGAGAAATACATGTCTATTGAACGGTATTCCCATGTCATGCATATCGGCTCCACCGTAAGCGGACAGATACGGGAAGACAGGGACGCGCTGGATGCCGTGGACGCTATTCTTCCGGCGGGAACCTTATCGGGAGCGCCAAAACTTCGTGCCTGCGAGATTATCAACGAACTGGAGAACAACAAGCGCGGCATCTATGGAGGGGCAATCGGCTATATTTCCTTTACCGGCAATCTGGATACCTGTATTGCCATCCGCCTTGCTTTTTCCAAGAATCATAAGGTGTTTATCCGTTCCGGTGCAGGTATTGTGGCAGACAGTGTGCCGGAAAAAGAATACAGGGAGTGTATCCAGAAAGCAGCCGCAGTGAGAGCCGCCATTGAGACAGCACAGGAGGGATTGGACGAATGATATTGTTGATTGATAATTATGATAGTTTTTCTTATAACGTATACCAGCTTGTAGGTTCTGTGGAGCCGGATGTGAGAGTGGTCCGCAATGACAGCATAACCATTGGAGAGATTGAGGCTCTTGCTCCCAGCCACATTATTCTGTCACCGGGACCGGGAAGACCGGCAGAGGCAGGTATCTGTGAGGAGGTGGTCCGTTCTTTTGCGGGGAAGATTCCTATTCTGGGTATTTGTCTGGGACATCAGGCAATCTGTGAAGTCTTTGGCGCCAGAGTGACGTATGCAAAAAAACTGATGCACGGAAAACAGTCCACTGCCACATTGGATAATGAGAGTGTTCTGTTTCAGGGAATGGCAAAGGAGATAACCGTTGCCAGATATCATTCGCTGGCGGCGGCACCCGATACCATACCGGAAGACTTAAAGGTGACGGCAGTGACTGCTGACGGTGAGATTATGGCGGTGGAGCACAGAAAGTATGCGGTATATGGCGTACAGTTCCATCCGGAATCCGTATTGACGCCGGAGGGGAAAGGGATTATAGAGAATTTTTATAGGAGGAAAAGAAAATGATTAGTGAAGCGATTGTGAAATTATCCCAAAAAGAAGATATCGGTTATGAAATGGCAAAGGAAGTCATGGATGAGATTATGAGCGGAGAGGCCACGGATGTGCAGAAAAGCGCATATCTGACGGCGCTCAGTATAAAAGGAGAGACTATTGAAGAAATCAGTGGCTCCGCGGAGGTGATGCGTTCCCATAGTCTGAAAATCAATCACAATATGGAAGTGTTGGAAATTGTGGGCACCGGCGGAGACAACTCCAATTCCTTCAATATTTCCACTACGTCTGCCTTTGTTATTTCGGCGGCAGGTGTGAAAGTGGCAAAGCATGGAAACCGGGCGGCAAGCTCCAAATCCGGTGCGGCAGACTGTCTGGAGGCGCTGGGGGCTAAAATTTCCGTACAGCCGGATAAATGCGTGGAACTGCTGGAGCAGGCAGGTATCTGTTTCTTTTTTGCGCAGACCTACCATACTGCCATGAAATATGTGGGGCCTATCCGCAAGGAGCTTGGCATCCGTACCGTATTTAATATTTTAGGCCCCCTCACAAATCCCGGACGCCCTATTTATCAGTTGCTGGGTGTATATGAGGAGGCTTTGCTGGAGCCTATGGCGCAGGTACTTTCCAATCTGGGTGTAAAGAAAGGACTGGTGGTTTTCGGTCAGGATAAACTGGATGAAATTTCGGTAAGCGCACCTACCAGTGTATGTGAGATAAACAATGGCACCTTTCAAAGATATACGATTGTACCGGAAGATTTTGGGCTGGAGCGCTGCAGCAAAGAAGATTTGACAGGTGGAACCCCTGCTGAAAATGCAGAGATTACAAGGGCAGTGTTAAAAGGAGAAATGGGACCTAAGAGAACCGCTGTCTTAATGAATGCCGGGGCTGCCTTGTATGTAGCCGGAAAAGCAGAGAACATTAGGGATGGCATTGTGCTGGCTGCCAGAATGATAGACAGCGGTAAGGCATATGCACAGTTGGAAAAATTTGTGGAGTTATCTAATCAGTAAGTGAAATATCCGCATGAAAATATGCGGACAGGAAAGAGGAGTTTATGATACTGGAACAAATTGCGGATAAGACAAAAGAGCGCGTGAGGGCACTTGCAGCGCAGCGTTCCCTGGAGGAATTAAAAGCGGCTGTGGCAGATATGGACCAAAATACGGAGTTTCCTTTTGAGAAAGCTCTGGCAAAAGAAGGTATCCGTTTTATCTGTGAAGTGAAAAAGGCATCCCCTTCCAAGGGGGTGATTGCAGAACATTTTCCCTATGTGGAGATAGCAAAGGAGTATGAGAAAGCGGGGGCGGATGCCATATCCATTCTCACAGAGCCTTATTATTTTCAGGGAAGCAATGAGTATCTTGCGGAGATACGGAAGGAAACCACTATTCCACTGCTCAGGAAGGATTTTACAGTGGATGAATATATGCTCTATGAGGCAAAAGAGATGGGGGCGGATGCGGTTTTGCTAATCTGTGCCATTCTGTCGGATATGCAGTTACAGGAATATATGGGAATTGCAGGTGAGCTGGGTCTGTCGGCACTTGTGGAAGCCCATGACGACAAAGAGATTGCCATGGCACTGCGCGCAGGTGCCCGGATTATCGGGGTAAACAACCGTAATCTTAAGGATTTTACCGTGGATATTACCAATTCTGTGCGGCTGCGGGAGCTGGTGCCGGGGGGGATTCTTTTTGTGTCGGAGAGCGGCATGAAGAGCCGGGAGGATATTGCGGTGCTGGAAAAGAATGGAACCGATGCCGTTTTGATTGGAGAGACTTTTATGAGAAGTCCGGATAAGGCGGCAATGCTGCGGGAGCTGGCAGGCCGGTAAAGTGTGAAAGAAATGAAGTTGCAGGATTGTCTGTGGCACTTAAGGCGGCTGCCTGGAAAGATGGAGAAAGAAAGGATATTGTTATGAGCAAGGGACGTTATGGAATCCATGGCGGGCAGTATATTTCAGAAACTTTAATGAATGAACTGCTTCGTCTGGAAGAATGTTATGAGTTTTACAAAAAGGATGCAGCGTTTCATGAGGAGCTGAATAAGCTTTTAAATGAGTATGCAGGAAGACCTTCTCTGTTATATTATGCAGAGAAGATGACAAAAGATTTAGGAGGTGCTAAAATCTACTTAAAGAGGGAAGATTTGAACCATACCGGTTCCCACAAAATCAACAATGTGCTGGGGCAGGTTTTAATGGCAAAGAAAATGGGCAAGACCCGTGTCATTGCAGAAACCGGGGCAGGACAGCACGGGGTGGCAACGGCTACAGCCGCGGCACTGCTTGGTATGGAATGCGAAGTGTTTATGGGCAAGGAGGATACGGACAGACAGGCATTGAATGTGTACCGCATGGAGCTGCTGGGGGCAAAGGTACATCCGGTTACCAGCGGAACCATGACTTTAAAGGATGCCGTAAACGAAACCATGCGTGAGTGGAGCTGCCGGGTGGATGATACCCATTATGTGCTGGGCTCTGTTATGGGTCCCCATCCTTTTCCCATGATAGTGCGTGATTTTCAGAGTGTTATCAGTAAAGAGGCAAAAGAGCAGATTCTGCAGGCAGAGGGCAAGCTTCCCGCGGCGGTAGTTGCCTGTGTGGGTGGCGGAAGTAATGCCATGGGAGCTTTCTATCATTTCATTGAGGATAAAGAGGTGGAACTGATTGGCTGTGAGGCTGCGGGAAAGGGCGTGGATACCACGCTTCATGCGGCAACCATTGCAAAGGGCAGCCTTGGTATTTTCCATGGTATGAAATCTTATTTCTGTCAGGATGAGTATGGACAGATTGCACCGGTGTATTCTATTTCCGCAGGGCTGGATTATCCCGGAATCGGACCGGAGCACGCCAACCTGCATGATACGGGAAGAGCAACGTATGTGCCTGTTACCGATGATGAAGCGGTGGATGCCTTTGAGTATCTGGCAAGGACGGAGGGCATCATTTGTGCCATTGAAAGTGCACATGCCATTGCGCAGGTAAGAAAGATTGCCGCAGGTTACAGTCCGGACCAGAGCATTATTGTCTGTGTATCCGGAAGAGGAGATAAAGACGTGGCAGCCATTGCAAGATACAGGGGGGTGGATATTCATGAATAATACAATCGAAAGAGTGTTTGACACACCAAATAAAAAGGCATTTATCGCCTTTCTGACAGCGGGAGACCCGGACGCGGACAGCACGGTAAAATTTGTGCTGGAGATGGAAAGGGCAGGCGTGGATTTGGTGGAGATTGGGATTCCTTTTTCCGACCCTACGGCGGAGGGCGTTGTGATTCAGGAGGCTAATATCCGCGCTCTGGGGAATGGAATGACTACGGACGGTGTTTTTGAGATTGTCAGAAGAATCAGGGAGGTATCCCGGATACCGCTTGCATTTATGACTTATGTGAATCCAGTATTTCATTATGGATATGACAAGTTTTTTGCAAAATGTGAGGAACTGGGTGTGGGGGCTATTATTATTCCGGATGTACCCAATGAGGAAAAAGGAGAAGTGGAAGCACCGGCAAAAGCCCATAATGTGCATGTGATTTCCATGATTTCCCCCACTTCCCAGGAACGCATCAGAAGTATTGCATCGGAAGCGGAAGGCTTTATTTATGTGGTGTCTTCCATGGGAGTTACCGGGGTGCGCAACGGTTTTGACACGGATTTGGAATCCATTGTGGCGAGTATCCGTCAGGTCAGCGATACCCCATGCGCCATCGGATTTGGTATCAGCACGCCCGAACAGGCACGGAAAATGGCGGCTGTGGCGGATGGCGCCATTGTGGGAAGCGCTATTGTGAAAATCATTGCAGAGCATGGAAAAGAGGCGGCTCCTTTTTTGTATGAGTATGTAAAGAGTATGAAAGATACTGTGGGGCAGGCTTAAGAGAGGTTGGCAGAGAATAATAGAGGCAGGTGGAATATGAGGGAGCGAAAGAAGCTGTTTGCCACAAAGCAGCCATTTGATATCGGTGGAACCAGGGAGCAGTTTGTAAAGGCAATGAGGGAAAACTGTGCATTCCAATATGAACATTGTGAGGCTTATCGTGAAATATTGCAACATTTTTCCTTTTATCCTGAGGATTTCAAAACATATGAAGATTTACAGAAACTTCCCTTTCTGCCTACCGTTATTTTCAAAAAGCATCAATTATTCACCATACCGGAGAAAAAAATGTTTTTGCAGGCAACTTCTTCCGGTACCGGAGGAAAATTCAGCAGAATCGGCTTTGCTTTTGGAGATTTGTGGTGCGGACTGAAGATGGTACTGCGAATCGGGCACTGGAGAAAAATCTTTTCTCTTTGTCCCACTCATTATATTGTGTTAGGCTATCAGCCCCATAAAAGCAATAAGACAGCAGTTACCAAGACAGCATTTGGCGCTACGTTATTTTCTCCGGCAGTGAGCAGGAGCTATGCTCTCAAATACAATAAGGCAGCACAAAAGTATGAACTGGATTTGGATGGCATTATACGGGATTTGGAAAAATACAGTAAGGCTGTTTTGCCGGTGCGGTTTATGGGATTTCCGTCCTACACCTATTTTTTGTTAAAACAGATGGATGAACTGGGAATCTGCCTGAAACTGAAAAAAGGTTCCAAAATTATGCTGGGCGGCGGCTGGAAGCAGTTTTACAAAGAGCAGGTTGACAAGCAGGTGCTTTATGATTTGGCGGATAAAGTGCTGGGTATCAAAGAAGACCAGATTGTGGAGTTTTTCGGGGCAGTGGAGCATCCCATTCTGTACTGCGACTGTCCCAGACATCATTTTCATGTGCCTGCATACAGCAGGGTGTTTATCCGCGATGTGAATACTCTGGAGCCTCTGCCTCATGGCAATATAGGGCTTGTGAATCTGATGACTCCCATGGTCAGCGCCACTCCTGTGCTCAGTATTATGACAGATGATTTGGGAATCCTGCATGAAGGAAAAGAATGTGGCTGTGGTCTGGAATCTCCTTATCTGGAAATTGTGGGACGTGTGGGGCTGAAAGATATCAAAACTTGTGCGGCGGGCGCGGCGGATATTCTAAATGGGGATTCGCCCCAGGTGTCCGTGTAGGGAGGGGGAGTGTGAAGAGAAGTTCTAATGCTCGCAGCAAAGGCTGCTTCGCAAAGAACTTCTAAAACTTCACACCGAAGAATGCCCAAAGTACGGGCATTCTTCATCCTAATTTGTGCTTGCGCCCAAATTTTCAGGTTGCAGCAAGAATGGAGATTAGTATGATACTGGCAGATGGAAAGTTGTATGGCTCCGGCGAGCAGGAAGCGCTGCTGGAGCGGATGGCATGGCAGATTCAGGAAACGCGTGGAAAGACAAAATTAAAGTCGGAGACGGTTATCCGTGCGGTGCGGGAATTGGTGGATAAGTTTCAAAATGGGCTTCCGGAGGATAAAATAAGGATGTTTAACCTACAGGAGACGGCATGGCTGGACAGACAGCTTGCGCAGATGCTTACACTGTTGCAGCAGGAGAATCTGGAATATAAATTGAAGACGGAGCTGTCCTCCCCGCTCTGGCAGGAACAGATTACCAAGGCGGGAACAGGCGGCAAAAGGCTCTGTGTAAAAGCAGTTCCTTTGGGAACCCTGTTTCACATTGCGGCGGGAAATATGGACGGGCTGCCTGTGTACAGTGTGCTGGAAGGGCTTTTAACAGGAAATGTGAATATTTTGAAACTTCCCCAGGCGGACAACGGCTTATCCATTGCCCTGTTGCAGGAGCTGATTGGGGCAGAGCCCGGACTTGCGCCCTATATTTATGTGTTTGACACTCCTTCGGAAGATATAGGGGCGATGAAAAAAATGGCGGACCTCAGTGACGGAATTGTGGTCTGGGGCGGCGATGAGGCGGTCCGGGCGGTCAGGCGTATGGCACGTCCGGGAACGAGATTAATCGAATGGGGACATAAACTGGGATTTGTGTACATTTCGGGATATGAAGATAAGGAGAGAGAGCTTCCGGCACTGGCAGAGCATATCATATCCACGAAACAGCTATTATGCAGTTCCTGTCAGGTCATTTATCTGGATACGGAAAAGGAGCAGGAGCTACATGAGTTCTGTAAGGAGTTTCTGCCTTTGCTGGAGAGAGAAGCCGCCAAAAGCAGTCAGGACATAGGCGCGGTGGCCCAGAGGACACTAAAGCGTTACAGCCGGGAAATAGAAGAGGTGTTAAATAAGGATAATTTGAATATGCCGGATACCTCCGGTACAAAGACCTATTATGGAAAAGGCTGTTCCCTTACCGTGATGCCGGACAGTGAACTGGAGCTTTCGGATATGTATGGGAACTGTCTGGTAAAGTGTCTCCCCCATACTAAAATGATGGAGGTTCTGCGCAGACAAAAAAATTACCTGCAGACGGCGGGGTTAATCTGTCTGCCCAAGAAGCGCGAAGAGCTGACGCAAATTTTGTGTGCCTGCGGACTGACCCGCATTATGCGGGCGGGAAGCCAGTCGGACACCTTTGTGGGTGAGGCACATGACGGAGAATATGCGCTACAGAGATATGTGCGGATACTAAATGTGGAACTGTAACACAAATAATTTTCGCAAAGTAATTCTTGACAAAATGTTATATGGTATGTATAATGAATCAGTGTGTGAAATGAACCACCGCAGAATTTGTTTTCTGCGTACCATATTGCATAGGAGTTGCTATGTTAGTTAATTTATCCGATGTATTGACATCCCAGGGCAGAGTGGAGAATGTTACGGTGCCGTTAGAGATGACAAGCTTTGACAGCAGACTGGGCAGTTTTCCGATTGTGGAAAAGACAGATGTTTCTTTTACTTTTACGAATACCGGTACGGATGAGGCGAAAGTAGAGGGCAGCGTGGAGCTTACCATGCAGGCAGGATGTGACAGGTGTCTTACAGAAGTTTTGGTTCCTCTTACATTGAAGTTTGAGAGAATGGTTACTTCTCCCGGTGCAGGTACAGAAGATGAGGAAGAGACCGACCGCAATGATATGGAAGGTTATCAGTTAAATGTAGAGACTTTTGTGTATAATGAGATTTTAGTAAACTGGCCCGTGAAGATTCTGTGTAAAGATGACTGCAGGGGCGTATGTCCCAAATGCGGACAGAATCTGAATGTGAGGGAATGTGGATGCGATACATTCGTGCCGGACCCCCGCATGGCAGTAATAGGAGATATCTTCAACGCGAATAAGGAGGTGTAACGAATGTCTATTTGTCCTAAGAATAAATCTTCCAAAAGTAGAAGAGATAAGAGAAGAGCAAACTGGAAAATGAGCGCTCCCACATTGGTAAAGTGCAGCAAATGTGGCGCACTTATGATGCCTCACAGAGTTTGTAAGGCTTGCGGTTCTTATAACAAGAAGCAGGTTGTAAGCGTTGATTAATTTATAGTTCAACATGAAATTAGGGCTTTTCCCGATGGGAGAAGCCTTTTTCATTTGAAAAATGTCTTGATTTTTATAATGGTGTTTAGTATAGTAGTTTATGATGTAACAATTTTGCTGGAAGGAATTAGAAAATATGGCAGAGATGGTTAATGTAGCAGTGGATGCTATGGGGGGCGACAATGCCCCGGCCGAGATAGTAAAGGGTGCAGTCTGGGCCATCAATGAGGATAAGCGGGTAAAGGTTTTTCTGGTGGGCAGGGAACCTGTCATTGCAGAAGAACTGAAAAAATATAAATATGATGCTTCCCAACTGGAAATTGTTCATGCGGAAGAAGTCATAGAGATGGCAGAGCCTCCGGTAATGGCAATCCGCAGGAAAAAAGATTCTTCCATTGTAAAAGCCATGAATATGGTAAAAGAGGGAAGCTGTGATGCGGTGGTGTCCGCAGGCAGTACCGGTGCGGTTTTAGTTGGAGGACAGGTTATTGTAGGCCGTATCAAGGGTGTGGAAAGACCTCCTCTTGCACCGTTAATTCCCACTGAGAAAGGTGTCAGTCTGCTGATTGACTGCGGCGCCAATGTAGATGCCAGACCGTCCCATCTGATACAGTTTGCCAAGATGGGCAGTGTATATATGGAAAATGTTATGGGAATAAAGAATCCCAAAGTGGGTATTGTCAATATTGGCGCGGAAGAGGAAAAAGGAAATGCGCTGGTAAAAGAAACGTTCCCTCTGCTGAAAAACTGCCCGGAGATAAACTTTACAGGCAGTGTGGAGGCAAGAGATATTCCGGCAGGAGCAGTTGATGTGGTAGTATGCGAGGCTTTTGTGGGCAATGTCATCCTCAAGATGTATGAGGGTGTGGGAGGAAGTCTTATCAAGAAAGTAAAAGCGGGAATGATGTCGTCTCTTCGCAGTAAAATAGGAGCGCTTTTAGTCAAACCGGCGCTGAAACAGACGTTAAAAGATTTTGATACCGAACAGTACGGCGGCGCACCGATGCTGGGACTTAATGGTCTTGTAGTCAAGACCCATGGCAGCAGTAAGGCCATTGAGATTAAGAATTCTATTCTGCAATGTATTGCATTTAAAGAACAGAAGATAAATGAAAAAATCAAAGAAAAAATCATCTTAGAAGATTAAGGAAAGAAGGAACTGACAATGGAATTTGAAAAGTTAAAAAAAGTTATTGCGGAAGTTTTAAACGTGGACCCGGAAGAAATTACATTGGCAACCACTTTCGTGGATGACCTGGGAGCAGACTCCCTGGATGTTTTTCAGATTGTTATGGGTATCGAGGAGGAATTTGATATTGAGATTCCTGCTGAGAAAGCGGAAAAAATTTCCACTGTGGAAGAAGCAGTTGAACTGATTAAAGGTGCTTTGAACTAATCTCACGGGCGGAAGAATCCTGCTTGCAGGATTCTTTTTTGATTGATTAGGAATCCTTTGTGTTACGGAGGTTTGAAAATGTTGGAAGGATATACCCTGCAGATACTGGAAGAGCGGATAGGCTATCAGTTTCGGAGTAAAGCGCTGTTAAAGCAGGCAATTACACACAGCTCTTTTACAAACGAACAAAAGATAAATAAATTAAAAAATTATGAGCGTCTGGAGTTTCTGGGGGATGCTATTCTGGAGATGGTGTCCAGTGAGTTTCTCTTTCGTGAACATCCCAATGTACCGGAGGGGGAGCTTACCAAAATGCGCGCATCCATGGTGTGTGAGCCGGCGCTGGCTTTCTGTGCAAGGGATTTGGAACTGGGGCAGTTTATGCTGCTGGGAAAAGGAGAAGAAGGAACCGGCGGCAGAAAACGGGACAGCATTATATCGGATGCCATGGAAGCGGTTATAGGAGCCCTTTATCTGGATGGCGGCATGAAACCGGCAAAAGCATTTATCAATCGTTTTATCCTCTCTGATTTGGAGGATAAACAGCTGTTTTATGACAGTAAAAGTAATCTGCAGGAACTGATTCAGGGGAAATTAAAGAAAGAATTCCACTATGAGCTGCTGGATGTGAGTGGACCGGAGCACGATAAGACCTTTTTGGTGGAAGTGTTTATGGAAGAGACAAGTCTTGGGAAAGGTAGTGGAAGAACAAAAAAAGCGGCGGAGCAGCAGGCTGCCTATCAGGCATTGCTGCTTCTGAGGGATAAGGGATATGTATTTAAAAAGTATTGAAATACACGGATTTAAGTCATTTGCAAATAAAATAGTATTTCAGTTTCACAATGGTATCACAGGTATTGTAGGACCCAATGGAAGCGGCAAGAGTAATGTTGCCGACGCAGTGCGCTGGGTTCTGGGTGAGCAGAGAATCAAGCAGCTTCGTGGTGCCAGTATGCAGGATGTCATTTTCTCGGGAACAGAGACCAGAAAGCCATTAAGCTATGCGTATGTTGCGATTACGCTGGATAATGCAGACCATCAGCTTGCGATTGATTATGATGAAGTTACGGTTGCAAGAAGAATCTACCGTTCCGGAGAAAGTGAATATCTGATTAATGGAACGGTATGCAGATTAAAGGATGTCAATGAACTGTTTTATGATACCGGTATTGGCAAAGAGGGGTATTCCATTATCGGGCAGGGCCAGATTGACAAAATCTTAAGCGGTAAGCCGGAGGAGAGAAGAGAACTTTTTGACGAGGCGGCAGGTATTGTGAAATTTAAACGCCGTAAAGCGGCAGCGCAGAGCAAGCTGGAGAATGAGAAGCAGAATCTGGTGCGTGTGAACGATATTCTGTCGGAACTGGAGAAACAGACAGGCCCTTTGGAGAAACAGTCAGAAGTTGCCAAGGTTTATCTGAAAAAGAAAGAAGAATTAAAGACTCTGGATATCAATGTATTTCTTTTGGAAAACAGGCGTCTGAAAGAGCAGTTGGAGGAAGTATCCTCCAAATATGACATTGCCAATACAGAGTATCAGGACACTTCCGGAAAATATGAAAATATAAAGGAAGAATATGAACGTATCCAGGAGCAGATAGAGAGTCTGGATGCCGCCATTGAACTGGCGCGGAATACCCTGACGGACACCGGACTGCTGCGGGGTAAGCTGGAAGGGGAGATGAACGTCTTAAAGGAGCAGATTAATTCTGCAAAAGGCAGTGAAAATCACCTGAACAACAGACGGAGTGCCCTGGAAGAGCAGATTGCTGCCCACAATAAAGAAAAGCAGGACATCCTGGATGAAAAGAGCGATATCGACGGCAGGGTGCAGGAATTAAACCTGACTGCCGGGCAGGTCAGAGCCTCTCTGGAGGAAATACAGAACAAAATCGAGGAACTCAATAACCACATTGAGGCAGGCAAAAATACCATTATCGGGGAATTAAACCAGCGGGCAACCATCAAATCCAAAATGGGACGTTTCGATACCATGATGGAACAGATTAATATCCGCAGGGCGGAACTGAATTCCCGTCTGCTCCGTGCCAAATCAGATGAAGCGGCAAGAGAAGAGAATATCAGGAAGCTGGAGGAGGATTTTGCAAGAATTACAGAAGAACTCCGGGTCATGAATGAAAAGGAAGCAGAGACGGAGGAAGGACTGGGAAACCTTAGAAAATCCCTTGCAGACAGTGATGCCAGACTGCGCGAAGCCCAGGGCAGATACCATCAGGAGCAGTCCAGACTGGAGGCATTAACCAATTTGACGGAGCGTTATGAGGGCTATGGCGGAAGTGTCAAAAAGGTAATGGAGCAGAAGGAAAAAGAAAAAGGAATTGTCGGCGTTGTAGCGGATATCATCAAGGTAGACAAGGAATATGAGACGGCCATTGAGACTGCCCTTGGAGGCAATATCCAGAACATTGTGACGAAGGATGAGGACACTGCCAAAAAAATGATTGGTTTTCTGAAAAAAAATCGTCTGGGACGTGCGACTTTTCTTCCTCTTACCAGTATCACCAATCCCCAGGAGTTTAAGAATCCCGATGCGCTTAAGGAAAAAGGAGTTATCGGCATGGCGGATGAGCTGGTACACATTGCCAAAGAGTACCATAATGTTGCCAAAGCCATGCTGGGACGTATTGTGGTGGTTGACAATGTGGACAATGCGGTGAAAATAGCCAGAAAATTTGACTATGGTATCCGTATGGTAACACTGGAAGGAGAACTTCTCGTTCCGGGCGGTGCCATCAGCGGAGGTGCATTTAAGAACAACAGTAACCTGCTGGGACGCAGAAGAGAAATAGAAGAACTGGAAAAGAGTGTCAGAACCCTTCTGACAACCATTGATGATGCCAATAAAGAGATTGAAGATACAAAGAACAGACGAAATAAAATGCGTCTGGAACTGGAAAATTTAAAAACCGATATCCAGCGCAAATCCATTGAACAGAATACCACAAGGCTCGGCATTGAGCAGGCGAGAGAGCGTATGGAAGAGGAAGTAGAAGGTGTTACTTCCCTGAAAATGGAAGAAAAAGAGATTGCAGGAAAGATATTTGAGATTAAAAACGGGAAAGAAGCCATTGTGAAAGAACTGGCTGACAGCGAAAAACTGGAAAAGACCACTCAGGAGCAGATACTATCTTTCCAGAAAGAACTGGAGGAAAAGAGAAAAGAAGAAACAGAGGCGGCTGCCCAGGTGACGGAGTGGGATTTGAAGGTGGAAAAGATGCTTCAGACCCAGACCTTCCAGCAGGCGAATGTGGACCGTATTAACGGGGAAATAGAACGCTGCCAGAAAGAACTGGATGAGATTCTGGAAGCCCTGGCTGCAAATGTGGAAGAAGTAGAGCGTAAAAAACAGAACATTCTTGAGATTGAGAAGACCATTGTCGCATCCCATGATGCACAGAATGAATCGGAAATCAAGTTAAAGGATGATTTGGCGCGCAAAGAAGAATTACATGCAAAACAGAAGAACTTTTTTAAGAGCCGTGAAGAACTGGCGGAGCGCATGACGGCACTGGACAAAGAGGTATACCGTCTCAATGCCCAGAAGGAAAAAATGGAAGAATCCATGGAAGCCCAGATTAATTATATGTGGGATGAATATGAAATAACCCTAAGTGATGCGGCTTCTGTCCGTAATGAGGAAATGACAGACCTATCTGCCATGAAAAAAGAGATATCTTCCCTGAAAGAGCAGATTAAGAAGCTGGGCGATGTTAATGTCAACGCTATAGAGGATTTTAAGAATCTCATGGAGCGTTATACTTTTATGAAAACCCAGCATGATGATTTGGTAGAGGCGGAGAAAACTCTGGAGGGCATTATCGAGGAACTGGACACTGCCATGAGAAAACAGTTTATGGAGAAATTTGCGGAGATTAACCGTGAGTTTGACAAGGTGTTTAAGGAATTGTTCGGTGGAGGCAAGGGTACTCTGGAATTGATGGAGGAGGAAGATATTCTGGAGGCAGGCATCCGTATTATCGCACAGCCGCCCGGCAAGAAGCTGCAGAATATGATGCAGTTATCCGGTGGTGAGAAAGCCTTATCCGCAATTTCCCTGCTGTTTGCCATCCAGAACCTGAAACCCTCTCCTTTCTGTCTGCTGGATGAGATTGAAGCGGCGCTGGATGATTCTAATGTAGGCAGGTTTGCAAAATATTTACATAAGCTGACGAAAAACACCCAGTTTATTGTTATTACCCATAGACGTGGAACCATGGAGCAGGTGGACAGACTTTATGGTATCACCAT